>CAZFGG010000004.1:3812-87040 GCA_964518425.1 uncultured Gammaproteobacteria bacterium | reverse complement strand
TCATAGGAGATCAGGAGGAAGATGAGGTCGTAATTTTGCTAAGCCGCGTTTGATGCGAATGCTGACCGTACCGACGGGAATATGAAGAATGTCGGCGATATCGCGGTAGCTCAGATCCTGGTAGTACCGAAGAATCAGCGGTTCACGATACCGTGAGTCCAGATCATCGAGGTGATGATCGAGGAGCTGCCGGATTGACGCAATTTCCATCTCAGCGCGCGGATCATCTGGCGCGACTGGGTGAGGAAAGAGAACGTCTGGGTCAAAGAACGGTAGTGGATCACGTTTCAAGGCTTTGACGTGATCAACCATGACGTTGTGCGTGATCCGGTACATCCACGGGCTGAATCGCCGCTCAGTATTGAAGCTGCGCAGGTTGACGTAGGCCTTCAGTAAAGCGTCTTGAACGATATCCTCATGGTCGCTTGTACCAGGGAGAAGCCGACGAATATAGGCATTCAGCCGATCCCAGTAGCGGTTGGCTAATTCCGTGAACGCCAGTTGCGTGCCGGACTGCGCCTGTTCTGCAAGTTGCTCATCTGACAAGCCGCTCTGGTCCATGTCTATATGGTACGTGAAAAAGTCTCATTGTGTTTCATCGAGTCATCGCCACATGGTCATAGCACATGTTCATGTCTGAAACAAGAGCCCCTGCCTATTCGTAGTAGAGGTAGTATACTGAACACCATCAGTCTTTTTCGTGCCCATGACCCATCGCTTGAGAAAATTTGCCCTGTCCGCCATTGTCATCATTGGTTTTGTTGGGTACGCCTGGCGTCAGCGGTTCGGCGGGGATGATGCCGGCGCCATCTCGCCCCGACCAGCAACCACGTCATCTGGTGTACCGAGTCCGACCACTGAAAACACCAACACCAATATCTCACTGCCGGGTTCATCGCCCACCTCGAACCCAACACCAAGTCCGTCACCAACCACTGGCCAGTACCGTGACGGCTCATACACCGGCAGCGTGACCGACGCCTTCTACGGTAACATTCAAGTCCGGGCAAAAATTAGTGGCGGGCGCTTGACTGACGTAACGTTCTTGCAGTACCCCAACGATCGACAAACCTCGATTTTCATTAACAGCCAGGCTATGCCGCTACTGAAACAAGAAGCTATTGAGGCCCAAAACGCCAACGTCAGTGGAGTGTCGGGAGCCAGCGCTACCAGCCAAGCTTTTGTCGAATCTCTTCAAACCGCGTTAGACCAAGCTCACACCTAATCACGATGCGCCAATCCGGAACGACCATGGGTATGCCGGCGATTGTCGAGATTATTGACCGACAAGCAACACGTGGAGATGTCGAAGCGGTTTTTGATTTTTTCACGGCCGTCGACGAAAAATTTAGCACCTACAAACCAACCAGCGAAGTTTCAGAATATAACGCCGGGCGGATCGCGATGAACGATCTTAGCCAAGACATGCGGACGGTCTTGCGGTTAGCGGCAGAGACGAAGGGGGCGACCAACGGGTTCTTCGATATTGAGCGCGATGGACGACTTGATCCATCTGGACTCGTCAAAGGCTGGGCGATTGATCTTGCTCGACAACTGCTTCATCAGGCCGACTTCAAGAACTTTTATCTTGAAATAGCGGGAGACATTCAAGTTAGTGGCCACGATGACCAGGGGAAACCCTGGCACATTGGCATTCGTCATCCGACGGAACGCGACAAAGTCGTCAAAGTTGTCCAACTGACTACTCAGGGTATTGCCACCTCCGGCACGTCCGAACGCGGACAACACATCTACAATCCGAAAACAGGGCAGCCCGTTGTGACTAATGTCGTCAGCCTCTCAGTCATTGGTCCGAACATCTACGAGGCCGACCGGTTCGCAACTGCCGCTTTCGCCATGGGCCATGAGGGCATCGCGTTCATTGAACGGCGGCCGGGACTTGAAGGTTACTCGATTGATCGGCACGGCACCGCCACGATGACCTCGGGTTGGAACACATTTGTTACCTCAACATGATGCGCTGGATCGACAATCTGCTCAACCGCATCACCATGTACCGCTTAGTCGAATATGTGTTGATTGCGTACATTGTCCTGGGGATCATCCTCGGTTTCACCGGCACGCTGGCCATCAGCGGTTGGTCGATTATCGTTTCGACCCTCCTGTTGTTGTTCATGACAGTCATCACTAATGCCGTCTTCGCCCGCGCCTTCGGAGCTCCCCGGCATAGCGACTCAGCCGTCATCACGGCCCTGATCCTTGCCCTCATCATCCCGCCCCACCCGGTTGACTACGTTTTTCTGTTCTGGGCCGGCGGCTTGGCCATGGCTAGTAAATATATCGTCGCCTGGCGCGCCCAGCACTTCTTCAATCCAGTGGCCCTAGCCGTCGCCTTGACCGCCGCCGTTCTGCATCTCTCGGCCACCTGGTGGGTTGGCAACGCCCCGATGTTACCATTAATCGCCATCGGAGGATTCTTGATTCTACGGAAACTGAAAAAGTTCGAATTATTTTGGGCCTTTATCGTTCCGGCGTTTATCGTTGGCTTGGGTTTAGCGCTCTTGAGGCACACTGGTTTTAGTACAGCCATTCACCATATTCTCGTCGTCTCGCCCCTATTCTTTTTCGCTACGATCATGCTGTCCGAGCCGGTGACTATGCCCGGCACGAAAGGTTTGCGCCTAGCATTCGCGGCCATGGTTGGTTTGCTTTTCGCGCCGCAAATTCACTTCGGAAGCATCTATTCGACACCGGAATTGGCCTTACTGACGGGCAACGCCGTTTTCTTCATCCTGTCCCCTCGCCGACGGTACACACTCCGCTTGCGTGATCGAATAAAAACTGGTCAGGGAATTTACGATTTTGTGTTCTCGCCGGACCGGCGGTTGGCTTTTCGCCCCGGACAATATGTCGAACTGACGTTAGCACATGCCCGTCCGGACAGCCGTGGTGCCCGCCGGTATTTCACCATCGCCTCCGCCCCGACAGAACCAACAGTCCGTTTCGGCGTGAAGTTTTACGATCAGGCCAGCTCATTCAAACGAGCCTTAGCGCGACTGCAAGAAGGTGACACGATCGTGGCCTCCCAGCTTGGCGGGGATTTCACGTTACCCCGCGATCCACGACAACCATGCGTTTTCATCGCCGGCGGGATCGGGGTCACGCCATTCCGGAGTATGGTCAGTTGGCTGATGACCCAAAATCAGGTCCGGCCAATCACCCTTCTGTACTCGGTTCAATCGCCGGACGAGCTGGCCTACCGCGACCTCTTCGCCCATGCCAGTGAACAGATCGGGCTCAAAACTGTTTTCACCCTAACCGATCAAACAAAAGTCCCGGCTGATTGGAGTGGCCGTCGTGGGTTTATCGACATGGACATGATTACTCAGGAAGTGCCTTTGTATCAACAGTCCTTGTTCTACTTGTCCGGGCCCGACAAAATGGTCAACCACTTCAAAAGCGTCCTCGGTACTATGGGTGTTCCCAGTCAACAGATCAAAACTGATTTTTTTCCAGGCTACGCTTAATTTTATCCGCGCACCAGAAGACCACCGACTCTGTCGGTGAATGAGATTGGTGCGAGGAGGTCTTCGGTGCGGGATTCCGCTCCGCAACATCAAACTGGAGATACCGCCAACTCGTACTGGCGGAGCTTCATCTTTTCAGCCAACGTTCCGCTTCCGCTCGATCGCCGAAGTACTTGATCGTCTCAATTTTCCCAATGGCCTGAATAATAAAATTCGAGCTGTACTTGATCAACCCACTGGAACTTCCGAGCATAGCAACTTTATCAAAATCTATCCGCCGAGCGACTGCGGCCACCGTCTTCGGGACTTCCGTCGGCTGCTTCAAAGCCATTCTCCTTAAGTCGTCAAGGACCAACACTGGCTGGTCATTGGTGCGCTGCTGACGAGCCAGGTCCGCAATCAGAGCGCCCATGGCCACGACCGTATCCGCAGACTGCTGGCCAACGACTTGAACTTCAATCAAGCCCTGGTCATTCAACCAAACATGATTGTCCTGTCCGAGTAATTTCGCATCCGCCATAGGACTACTGTACATCTCCCCTTTTCCTTGTTCAAGGCCGGGTGTATGGTGAGATTATGCGTCGTTGGATAATGGTTATTATCGCGGTTAGCTTGGCCGGTGTGCTTACGTTGTGGTTGACGAAAAAACCTGCGATTGCGCCGATGAAGAACATCAACCAGTCGACAAACACTTCTACTGTCTCTCCGGCCAACACCAATGCCCCTGACAGTGCCAACACGAATATTTCTCCCCCGATCATTGCCAACGCCTCCGTAACGCCCACACCGGCTGTGGTTGTACCGATGGCTGATTTCTATTCCCGCGTCACGAAAAAACCTTTTGGCATCTACATCACCCCAGCCACGTCACCAATCCAGCCGGAAAAGTTTACCGGATACCACACCGGTGCCGATGCGGAAACGACGGCCACCGAACAAAAGATCGATGTCCCCATTTCTGCTATCGCCAACGGCACAGTTGTTTTCGCCGGTCACGTGAATGGCTATGGTGGAGTCATCATCATCGAACATAAAATTGGTACGGAAAAAATCACCGCGCTGTATGGTCACGTGCGGCAGTCATCCATCTTGGTCAAGGTTCATGACCAGGTCCATCCCGGTGACCGGATTGCGGTCCTTGGTACTGGCTATACCTCAGAAACCGATGGGGAACGCAAACACCTACACCTAGGGATCCTCAAAGGCTACGTCATCAATTACAAAGGTTATGTTGAGGTACAAAGCGCCCTGTCGGCCTGGCATGATCCAGTCGCCTGGTTGAAGGCACATGGAGCATAGGTCAGACGGCCTATGTCCAGTATCCACAAGAGTCGATAGTAAAAAGAAAGCAGAGGAGTATACTCTCCATATCATCATTAACTATACGGCGCCTATGAATAGGAGATCAACCGCAAAGATTGGCCTTAGTCTAGCTACAGTTCTCATGCTCGGAGCTGGTTGTTACGCCTCGACAAACGTGACGACCAACACGAACACCGCCTCCACGAACGGGAATTCCGTGTCGATGATTAATCAGACGTTTAGCCCTTCTAGTCTAACCGTCGCCAAAGGCACGACGGTCACCTGGACCAACAACGACTCGTATGATCACAAGATTGTTGCTGACACGACCGGTGGACCCAACAGCCCGCAAAATATTCCAGCCCGCGGAATCTATCAATTCACCTTTGATACTCCGGGGACGTTTAATTACCACTGCTCCATTCACGGCACGATGATGAGCGGATCGGTCACGGTGACAGAGTAAGTCGAGTGTCTTCGAAACAACATCCGGCTGTTGGCCGGATGTTGTTTCGTTTAGGCGTTTGTCTTGCCAGCGACAGGGCGTGATTTCTTTTGGAAGGTGAGTTGCCCTCGGGCGAACAAAATGATGAACATAATCAAGAAAACGCCGGCGTAGGCGTAGTGGGAGAGCGAGTGATATAGGTTGAACGAGAAGGCGGACAGCGCTCCGGCGGCTGTGTGTGGCACGACCAAAACCTTGTGTGACAGGGCAAATCTTTGGAAAGCCCCAGTCGTTAGTGGTTGTCCAATCAGGCTAACTTCATAATGATCAGGCCGAGGAAACGTAAAGTCCACTGGCGACGTCTCCAAACTGTTGACCGCCTGCTCCTTCGCTAAGAGCTGCGAAAAAATTTCCTGCCCTCCTAAACGAATGTGCACCGTGCAGTCGCAGGCGTTGATTCGGAATCGGCCGGATGAATCTTTCAACTCATAGGAAATGCTCGATGGCCGGCCAGCGGTCGGGACATCGTTGGGGTCGATGTGCAAAATCGCCGAGATGGTTTTATCGGAAATCAGCTCATGGGCCGTTGCGACATGACCAATCGCCAAACCAACGACAGCGACCAACAGAATTTTCAGCATAGTTCCTATCTAGTGAATGTTGAGTGACTATACCTTTTTATCATGTGGGCATCAACTACAAACCCGACTCCTCTGCCGTTGACCCCGAGGGAAAATTCTTCTATACTCCCGACGTTCATTCCGGCGTAGGTCAGCGGGTCTCGCCCGAGGCGAGACGGGCAGAAGCGACCGAGCTGAGCTCGGGAGCGATCGGCGAGTTGCCAGTGGCAAGTCGTCGCTGCCCAGGGAGAGCAGTGGAAGATTTAGGAAGAACGGTAAGTTGTTTCATATTCCGGGGTAGCTCAGCGGTAGAGCAATCGGCTGTTAACCGATTGGCCGTCGGTTCGAATCCGACCCCCGGAGCCAAGACGAACAACCGCCCGCGTCAGCAACGAGATCGAGAGGTTTTTCCATTTGAAATGCCACCTTTCTCGCTCTCACGGTGAAGTTCGAAGCCACGGCTTCCAAGATCACCCGCTGCTGAACTGGTGAGCCTTCGAGGAAGCGTTGGCGCACGGTAGCCGCGAAATCCAGCAGTTCCGTCACCTGACTCCCAACCTGCTCTCCTGCCTCGGCATTCGCTGCCAATCGTTCCGCGAGGCTCACGCGCTGCTGTTCGAGCTCGTGGCTCTTGGTGGTGTAGATCTCCTGCGACACGGAGTCCTTCAATCGGAGATCGAGTAAATTGGCGATCTGGCGCTCGGTCGACCGGAGGGCTTCCTCAAGGGTCTTCTTGGCGAGAACACCGCGGGCATGATCTGCCTCGAGCACGCCGGCAACCTTCCCTTTCAGCCACTCCAAAACCCGCTCCGGAATGGAAAGCCGCCCGAGCACCTTGGCAACTTGTTCGATCAGCAGGGACTCTGGGATCGCCGCCTCACGGCACTGCTGTCCGGACGAACGGGTGCGGTTACAGCGGTAGTAGGCGTACCGGCGACCACTTCGCTTGATGTGTTGCTCGGGCGTCAGGCTTGCACCGCAGCGACCGCAGGTGAGGAGTCCGGCAAAGGCGAAGTCGTGTGATTTCGGTCGTGGCCGACCGTGCCGTCCGAGCTTGGCTTGCACTTCCTCGAACTCCTGCCACGTGATGATCGCTTCGTGTCTGCCTGGAATCAGCTCCCCACCTCGCGGGATGAAGCCGGCGTAGAAGGGATTCGCGAGAATTTCGTAGATCATCGTGCGGCCCATGGGTTTCCCGCCGCTGTGCTTGCGTTTGACCGTCCGAAACCCCCACTCGGTATTCGCCAAGACGCGAAGCTGTTCGGGCCGCATGGCGCCGCTCAGGAAAAGCTCGAAGATCCGTCGGATCATCGGGAGACGCTTGCGGTCGCTCTTGATCGTCTTGTGTACGACGTCGTTGACGTACCCCGGCGGTGGAACGCCCGGCGCCCAGCCCTGTTTGAGTTTCTCGCGCAGGCCGCGCTTAGTATTGGCGCGCAGACCATCAATGAAGTGGGTCGCCATGGCGAGCTCAATCGATCCCATGAGCCGATCGTTGCCGCTGTCGGTCTTCACCCCGTCCGAGGTGATGATCGATTGGATCTTCCGCTCAGCGAGGGCTTGGAGCACAACCCCGGTGTCGAAGTGATTGCGGGCAAGGCGGTCCATCTTCCAGGCGAGGATGCCGGCGAACTCACCCTTGTTGACGCGGCGCATGAGGGAGCCAAAGACGGGCCGACCGGGATCTTTCGCGGACTTCGTCTCGATCAGCACCTCACCGACCGGCACGTTGTTCCGCCGCGCCAATTCCCGCACTTCCCGTACTTGTGACTCAATGGAGAGTATCTGTCGGTCGATGGACTCGGAGGACTTCCGAGCATAAATCGCGTAGGCCAGCATATGATGTGAGCGTTCCACTCAGCCTATAATTGTCTTGTGAAATCGCGCAAGTGGGACGACGTCAGAACTCTGGCCGCAGCCGGGTCTTCAGGGAACGCGCCAATAATAATGCGGGTCAACGCTAGAAGCCCATTGGCGCGTCGACCTGCGTCCTCAGCCGTCATCCACAGCCCCGTGGTTTCTTGGATCAGGACTTGAAAGGCGTGAATGTCTTCCTCTGTTAGCCGAAAGATGGCGGGATCGGCTGCCGCAAGTGAATCGTAGGAGTCGCCAGAAGCGGGGGGCATGTGTTCAGCATGCGGAGAAATATTCCACCTGCGTAGGTAGGACGAGCCGCCCAGAGCGTCGGCTGACGGGGGATCCACAGTTGTCCACACGGTTACGCACAGTCCGTCGTGTTAGCCCCCCTTTTCGGTTTTTCTTCGGGTCGCTAAAATGTCTGCATGAGCGTCCAATTCACTCCTCGGCGCTCCCGCCATAGCCCGAGATTTCCCAACTCCATCCGTCAGTACCGCATCAAGGCTGGCCTGTCCCAGCGACAGCTCGGCACGGCCTTGGGCCTTGGTCCCGACTTCGTCTCGCTCTGGGAGCGTGGCCTCCGGCTCCCGACTTTTCCACGGATCGTCGGGCTTGCTCGCGAACTCGGGACCGCGCCGCAGGCGTTGTACGAGGATGTCTTCGCCACGCGCCTTTCCCAGGAGGGCACGCAAAATAATCCAAGCGCCGCATGACCGAGGGGATTCCACGAGGCTGCCTCGACGCCGTCTTTCGCCTTGAAGCTAGAGAGCAACGTCTTGCGTCAGCGATCTGGCTGTATCTGGCGTTGCTCAGGATCGCCAGCCGGCGCGGGTTGGTGTGCCGGCAACTGGAGAAGTTGGCCGACGATCTCGGGTCATCCGCGGATCAGATTCAGGAATGGCTGGGAACACTGCATGGAGCCGGCCTGATCGAGCCCACCACCCCGCCGCCGTTCCTTGTCATCCGACTCAACTTCTGGCCTGGTGAAACCGCCCAAACGCATGATTCTGCCCCTGCGCCCTATAGCTATAGCTCTCAAGCATCCAGAGAAAACAAAAGCAGCAGCAATAGCTATAGCCCGGAAGGGTCCGACGTCCTCCTGAAAAAGATTCTCTCAGTCTTAGGAGAGAGCGATCCTGAATCCTTTCGGCCCGTTCTTCAGCTCTACCCTGATGACGTGATCCGCAAGGCCCTCGACCGCGTTCAAGCGGCCGGTGAAATCCGCAAATCAAAGACCGCCCTCTTCCGCTACCTCCTCGGCAAACTATCCAGCTCCAAGCATGACCCACGCTGAACCCATCACCCTGACCCTCGATCGCCGCCTCCTCGCGCATCCGCGGGCTTACCACCTGCGACGCATGCGCGCCGGACTCTGGCTGTATCTCGTGCTCTTGGCCCAGCGCCCGGCTGACGCTGAGAGCTTCGAGGTCGACCCGGCGGCGATCGGGGCGGAGATGGGCTTGGAAGAAGGAACCATCCGCTCCTGGCTTGGACATCTCGGGAAGAGCGGCTACCTCGAGGCGGTCAGATTGAACGGCAAAGTCAGGGTCACGATGAAGCTCGTCGAGCCATCCGAACCGATGGCGACACCCCCAGCGAAGCCCGAACGATTCTTCTCCGTCCCGAAACTTGAGCGAGCGTTGGGGGAGAACGGCAACCCGGAAGCCTTGCAGGCCGCCCTCAGCCTCTACGCTGATCCGATCATCAAGCGCGCTCTGGCCGGGACCCTGGCCGTGCCAGCCACCCAGATTCGTCGCTCTCGCACTGCTCTCTTTCTTTATCTCCTCAAACGCCACGCCCATGAAATCTAAGCACACCATTCTCGCCTTCGATCCCGGCCTTCGCGACTTCGGCTTCGCGGTTCTCGCCGGCCGGCGCTTTGCCGATGGCGGCGTCGTACCGCTGCGGTTGATCCCGAAGGGGCAGCGCCTGGGAGAAGTCCGTCGGCAAGTGCGTGCGCTGCTGCGCCGTCACCACCCGCAGGAGATCGTGGTTGAGAAGACGTACCGACACCCGTTGCCTTGGCTTCACGACCTGTACCGACAATCGAAGATCATTGGTCGGCAAGCACGGCGGCGCGGTGTGTCCTTCACCACCTATGCGCCGCAGACCGTCCGGAAGGGCATCGTCGGCAACGGCTGGGCAACGAAGCAGGAAGTCGCCTTCGCGCTCTCCACGCGATACCCGGCCCTCCGCGTCTTTCTCACCCAAGATCGAAAGTGGAAGGAGCGCTACTGGCAGAACATGTTCGACGCGCTCGCCCTCGCCCTGCATCACCACTCAAGAAAATAACCGCCCTCCCGCAGCCGGTTCTCCGGCTGACCATCGGTGCTTTGGCCTTGCCCATCCGCCGCTGCCTTGAATCGGACGTCGCAAGGACGTCCATTCAAGCAGTCCTCGGGAGGGCACCTACTCATTATTATCTATGTACACCCAAACCATCCTCGGCATCGATCCCGGCACCCATGAGATGGGCACGGCCGTCATCCGCGGCTCAAAGCTAATAGCCGCCGGTGTCCACAAGCTGCGGAACGGCACCAAGCCCTACGACCTGGTCGGGCAGGCCCGAAGGGTCATGCTCGAGCAGATCAAGGACTTCGCTCCCCAGCTCGTCGCGATCGAGAAACCCCTCTTGCTGCCCACCAAGCGTGCTGCGCTCGTATCGGTGATTGGCCAGGAGCTCCATGAGCGCAGCGCGGAACTGGGGTGCCGGATCATCGAGATGGACGCGCGAGAAGTGCGACATGCCTTAGCTGGAAACGCAGCGATCACGAAGCTCGAAGTTGCGCGGTTGCTCGCTGGCAAATATTTCCCTGAACTCGCTTCAAGGGTGCCGAAGGCGCCAGTCCGTGCTGCCCTCGGCTTTGCGCCGAAGGATCGGTACTGGCTCCATATGTTCGACGCCTTGGCAGTCGCGGTTGCTGCCGGGACCGAGGCGCACTAGGTCACGCGCGATCGCTTGCGTGCATACGCCCGGATCTCCTTCCGTAGCGCTCGGATCTCTTTCCGGAGCTTGGCCGATTCTTCTAGGACGAGGCCTCGGGTGATGACGTGCTGGCGGATAATCCAGCCTTCGAGCGCTTGATGGATGACCAGCAACTCCGGAAGGAGGCTGTGAGCTTGAGCTGGGGGTTGGTGGCGGTGGCCCTGATGGTGCGGTCGTGACGGCATGTTGGTGGGTTGAGTGGATAGATGACTGAAGTCTAGCAAGCGCAGCGCAGACGTAAAGAGATCGGCTCGTCGGCTGTCCACAGCGAGGCGACACGCCCGTCGTGTCGGCCTCCCTACGAAATATTTCTGACGGCAGCTACGCTTCTCGTGCGTTGAACCACAGCCACCAGGTGTTTCCACTCGCCCCCTGACAAGGAGGCCTTCACCATGAAGGCCGATCAATCACAGTTCATCCGCACCATCGAGCTCAAGGACCGCTCGGGCCGCGTCATCGGCACCAAGGAGGTGGTCACCTACCAAGGCCTCCTCTCCAAGGCTCATGAGGAAGGCCTCAAAGCGATCCGCACCTCGCTCATCCAGATTCCCTCGGAAGACAACAGTCGCACGGCCATCGCCAAAGCCGAGGTGGAGACGGAGAAGGGTCGGTTCGAAGCGATCGGCGACGCCTCACCTGAGAGCGTCACCGGATTTCTCACCCCGCACCTGATCCGCATGGCGGAAACCCGCGCCAAAGCCCGCGCCCTCCGTGACGCCGTCAATGTCGGCGTCGTCTCCTTCGAGGAGTTGGACGGCGAGGATCTTCCTAGCCGGGAGTCCGGCCTCGGATCGGGTGCTTCAGGCAATGGTGCTGGGAATGGCCAGAGTTCTTCGCCGGCTCGCCGGCGTGGACGAGGGCTGGCCGCACCAGTTCCGCAGTTCGTGTCCATGACCGAGAGCCAGCGACGGTTCTTGTTCCGGATCCTCGCCGGGCAGGGTCTCCAGCAGGAGACCGCGCACGACGAGCTGCTCGAACGCTTCTCAGTTGCCTCGCTTGGCGAGGTTTCCAAAGAGCAGGCCTCGGCGATGATCGACGAACTCCAGACCCGCCCCCGCGGGAACGGCAGCAATGTCCCAGGAGCGTCGCTACAGCGTTAGCCAGATCCAGACCTACCTCGGCTGTCCCCTCAAGTACCGTTTCCAGTACGTCGACCACCTCCCCAAAGCCTTCCGGCCTGCGGCACTCGCCTTCGGCGGATCGATCCACTCGGCCATTGAGTGGTTCCACCGCGCCCGGATGCTCGGTGAGACGCCGCCACTGGAAGAGGTGCTGAATATTTTCGAGGCGGACTGGTTCGCACAAAACCTCGAGCCCCTGACCTTCGGTCCCACTGACGGGAAGGAACAACTCGAAGCGAAGGCGCGAGCCATGATCCAGGTCTACCTCGAAGCCGCCAACGGTTGCCGTCCGGTGGCCGTCGAGGAGCCGTTCTCGCTGGAGATCGCCGACCCCGAAACCGGGGAGTGTCTCGACGTTCCGTTCCGCGGGATCGTGGATCTGGTCGAAGCAGACGGCACGCTCGTTGACCTCAAGACCGCGGCACGAAGTACACCCCAGGACGATGTCGATCGACACCTCCAACTCTCGACCTATGCCTTAGCGGTCTTCCTCCGGACCGGCGCAGTGCCGAAGCTGCGGCTCGACGTCCTCCTGAAAACGCGCCAGCCACGGCTTGAGCGGCTCTCCACGAGCCGAACCGTCGAAGACCTCGCCTGGGTCGCCCGCCTGATCCAGAAAACAACCTGGGCAATCGAGGAAGGACACTTCTTTCCGAACCCCTCGTGGCGCTGTCCTGAGTGCGAATACGCCGCGCCCTGCCAAGCTTGGCGGGGTCAGTAGTCCTTCAAGAAATTTCAGGGAGGGTGTCGGTGGCCGGACGGTGTCGTCCGGATGTGGACGCCTCGCGTGCTATCGGGGGCCACGGAGGTTGAAGCCTTCGGGCTGATTTCTTCCGGCATCGCCCCTCCCTGAGTTGTTCCTTCCAAGTCCCGGGCTTCTGGCTGTCACAGCAGGAGCCCTTTTCTTTCTTCCTGGCGAAGGAGTCGTCCCATGTACGTCTGCGAACTGACGAAGCGGAAGTATCGCGGCAAGAGACCGAAGGAGATCCGAGGGCCCGATGACGTCGTCGCTTTTGTTGGTCCCAAGCTTCGCCGGGAACAGCGTGAGCATTTCCTCGTATTGCTCTTGAACGCTCGGCACGAAGTCATGGCCAGGGAGACGGTGTCCGTCGGAAGCCTCAATGCTTCGATCGTTCACCCGCGCGAAGTGTTCAAGCCCGCTGTTCTCGCTTCAGCCGCCTCGGTCGTGCTCGTGCACAACCACCCATCTGGCGACCCCGAACCGAGCGAAGAGGACATCACGATCACCAAGCGACTCGTCGAAGCCGGCGATCTCCTCGGCATCGGCGTGCTCGATCACGTCATCATTGCCGACCGAGGGGTGGTCTCCCTTCGTTCACGGCAACTGCTCTAGATCCGCTCCCGAAGAAGGAGTTCGCTCATGCCAGCATCACTCGTCATCCATCGTGGCGGATGGGAGGCAACGAAGGCTGACATCGCTGCCGTCCCGGTGCCCGATCCTACGGGTAGCTACCATCCAGTCCCCTATGGCCGGTTCATCGAAGAGGTAGAGCTGCATATTCCGCGCTTTGGTCTCGCCGTCCGCTCGTCACAGTTTGCGCTCGCGCGGGAAGGAGGCCAGATGTTTGGTGTCCTGACGTGCTCGAACGGCACGCCCGACCGAGATTACGCCCTCGCCATCGGCGTGCGGAACAGCTACGACCGCAGCCTAGCCGTGGGACTCACCTTCGGCTCGCGCGTGTTCTGCTGCGATAACCTCGCCTTTTCGGGCGAGGTGACCATGCACCGCAAGCACACCGTCAATGTCTTCCGAGACTTGCCGGACCTGATCTACCGGATGCTCACGCAGGTCTCGTCCATGCGTGAGCGAACTGACGGAGAGATTGCAACGATGAAGGTTCGTGAGCTCTCGCCAGCGCAGGCCCACCACCTCATGGTGGAGGCAGTCAAGGCGATCATCCTGCCCGCGTCGCGCCTGCCGAAGGTGATCGAGGCGTGGGAGGAGCCGAAGCACGAAGAGTTCGCACCCCGCACAGCCTGGTCGCTGTTCAATGCCTTCACAGAGGTACAGAAGTCCGCGAGTGCGCGGTCCCAGATGGAGGAAACCCTCCGGTTGTCATCGCTCTTTCGGCGAGAGTTGTCTCTCAACTAATTTTTTCGCGGGGCCGTCAGCGATTCGACGGCCTCATTTTTTTCGATGCCTAGTGATGAGGCCTAAAGGATTGACGAAGCAGCCCCGAATCAGTATGCTTCGAACGCCTAACGTTATATTTATCAAGCGACTAACGCTCTCTGCGTCCGATTGGCGCACGCCACCGGAGCTGACGGTCGACCTACACCGCAAGGATGCCCCAAGTGTTTGAACAGGCCTTCAGGAACATCGACGACGTCCTCCGAAAGGAGGCCGGCTGCACGACGGAGCTCGATTACACCGAGCAGACGTCGTGGTTGTTGTTCCTCAAGTACCTCGACGGGCTGGAGCAGGACCGAGCTACCGAGGCGAAGCTCGAGGGGAAGAAATACGCCTTCATCCTCGAGCCCGTGTACCGGTGGGATTCCTGGGCAGCGCCCAAGGACACGGCCGGCAAGATCGATCACAACAAGGCGCAGACCGGCGATGACCTTCTCGAGTTCGTGAACCGCAAACTCTTCCCGTACCTGCAGGGGTTCAAGCAGCGCGCGACGGGGCCGAACACGATCGAGTACAAGATTGGCGAGATCTTCGGCGAGATCAAGAACAAGATCCAGAGTGGCTACAACCTGCGCGAGATCATCGACCACATCGACGAGCTGCGCTTCCGCTCGCAGGCCGAGAAGCACGAGCTGTCGCACCTCTACGAAGCGAAGATCAAGAACATGGGCAACGCCGGCCGCAACGGCGGCGAGTACTACACGCCCCGGCCCCTGATTCGCGCGATGGTCAAGGTCGTGAAGCCGCAGATCGGCGAACGCGTTTACGACGGCGCCGTCGGCTCAGCCGGTTTCTTGTGCGAGGCCTTCGAATACATGAAGGTCAAACCGGGCCTGACCACAAAGGACATGAAGACGCTGCAGGAACGGACCTTCATCGGCAAGGAGAAGAAGTCACTCGCCTACGTGATTGCGATCATGAATATGATCCTGCACGGGATCGACGCACCGAATATCGTGCACACCAATACGCTCACTGAGAATCTCGCCGACATTCAGGAGAAGGACCGCGTAGACGTCGTTCTCGCGAACCCACCGTTCGGCGGGAAAGAGCGGAACGAAGTCCAGCAGAACTTTCCGATTCGGACCGGCGAGACAGCCTTTCTGTTTCTGCAACACTTCATCAAGATGCTTAGGGCTGGTGGACGTGCTGGCGTAGTCATCAAGAACACGTTTCTCTCCAACACTGACAACGCCGCAGTCAGCCTCCGAAAACTCCTGTTGGAGAGCTGCAACCTCGACACCGTGCTTGACTGTCCCAGCGGCACATTTCAGGGAGCGGGTGTGAAGACGGTGGTGCTCTTCTTCGAGAAGGGCTCGCCGACGCGCAAGACGTGGTACTACCAGCTTGACCCTGGTCGCAGCCTGGGCAAGACGAACCCTCTGAATGATGACGACCTTGTCGACTTTGTGAAGCTCCACGCAAAGCACGCCGACTCTCCGAGAAGTTGGTCAGTGGACGCTAAAAAGATCGCAACGTCGAACTACGATCTCTCCGTCAAGAACCCGACGGCCACTGACGTTTCCGTTTATCGCAGCACAGACGACATTCTTGCCGAGATCGGTCGGCTCGATGAACGCGGGGCGGAGATCCTGAAGCGCATCAAGTCACTCCTATGAAGCGCGACTGGCGACATCTCGCGCTTGGTGTCGTCTGCGATGTCGTAAATGGCGGCACACCCAAGACTCGCGTGCCCGAGTATTGGGGTGGATCGAACCTTTGGATCACACCTGCCGAGATGGGCAGACGCCAGAGTCCTTTCGTCGACGACACGGAACGGAAGATCACAGACGCGGGCCTTCGCGACAGCTCCGCCCGCATGCTGCCTCCTCACTCCGTGATCCTGTCATCCAGGGCGCCGATCGGGCACTTGGTGATCAACACGAAACCGATGTCGACGAATCAGGGCTGCAAGGGTCTGGTTCCAAAGCGCGAGCTCAACTACAAGTTCCTGTACTACTACCTGAGCAGCATCGTCGATGAGTTGAATGCACTGGGATCAGGCACGACCTTCATGGAACTTTCGGGGAGCAAGCTCAAGGCAGTCCCTGTGCCTATTGCTCCACTCGCGGAGCAAGAGCGGATTGTTGAGCTTCTAGATGAAGCTACCGCCGGGATCACGGCGGCGAGGAATGACGCAGAGCGCAATCTTCAGAACGCTCGAGATGTCTTTGAGGCTCATCTACACAGCGTCTTTACCAAACGTGATGCGACTCACGTTGTGCGTCGGCTAGAGGAGGTGTGCACAGACATAACCGTTGGGCACGTTGGATCGATGGCCAAGGAGTATCGTCCGGAGGGTGTGCCATTTCTTCGCTCCCAGAACATTCGGCCGTTCCGAGTGTCGCTCGACAACATGGTGTTCATCGATGAGGCGTTCAACCAGTCATTAGTCAAGTCTCAGCTGCGCCCTGGCGACGTGGCTGTAGTTCGCACAGGCTACCCCGGTACCGCAGCCGTGATTCCAGAGTCCTTGCCGATCTCCAACTGCAGCGACTTGGTCATTGTGCGACCGGGACGCGAAGCTGATGGTGGCTATCTGGCTCTATTCTTCAACTCTCGGCTTGGGAAAGAGCTAGTGGCTGGCCAGCTTGTCGGAACAGCTCAGAAGCACTTCAACGTCACCGCAGCCAAACACGTTGCGATCTCTTTTCCTGAGTTGTCCGAACAACGGGCGCTTGTCGATAAGATGCAAGCGTTCGGCGAAGAGACGAAGCGGCTGGAATCAGTCTACGGTGACAAGGTCGCCGAGCTCGACGCATTGCGAGAGGCGGTACTGGACAAAGCATTCAGTGGATCATTCTAGGACCTAGCCCATGAACGAAGCCGAGACGAGAGCCGAACACATTGATCCCGCCCTTTCTGCGGCGGGTTGGGGTGTGATCGACGGCAGTCGCATTCGCCGAGAGTTTCCGATCACACTCGGGCGCCTGGAGGGTAGTGGCCGGCGCGGGAAACCGCTCACGGCCGACTACGTTCTCTTCTACCGCAACACCAAGCTCGCTGTCGTTGAGGCCAAGGCATGGGATGAGGCCTTGACCGAAGGTGTCGGTCAGGCCAAGGACTACGCTGGGAGGCTCGCGGTGCGCTTCACGTACTCAACAAATGGTCAGGGCATCTACGGCATCGACATGCAAGAAGGTGTCGAGGGTGAGATCGCCACATTCCCCACGCCCGACGAGCTCTGGGCCCGGACTTTCTCAAAGCCGAACGCATGGCGCGACCGGTTTGCCACCGTGCCCTACGACGACAAGGGTGGCTCGCACCCCAGCCGGTACTACCAGGACATCGCGATCGATCGCGTGCTCGAGGCCATTGCTGCCAAGAAACCGCGCATCCTACTTACCCTGGCCACCGGAACGGGCAAGACCTTCATTGCGTTTCAGATCGCGTGGAAACTGTTTCACTCGCGATGGAACCTGAGTGGCGAGCCGACGCGGCGTCCGCGCATTCTTTTCCTGGCGGATCGCAACATCCTCGCCGACCAGGCATACAACGCCTTCTCATCATTTCCTGAGGATGCGCTCGTGCGCATAGCTCCGAGCGACATCCGGAAGAAGGGCAGGGTCCCGAAGAACGGCAGCATCTTCTTCACGATCTTTCAGACCTTCATGAGCGGGCCGCCCAAGGACGGCAAGCCCAGTCCGTACTTCGGCGAGTACCCACCGGACTTCTTCGACTTCATCGTCATCGACGAGTGCCACCGCGGAGGCGCCAACGACGAAAGCAACTGGCGCGACATCCTGACCTACTTCGCGCCCGCCGTGCAGCTCGGCATGACCGCCACACCGAAGCGACAGGACAACGTCGACACCTACGCCTACTTCGGCGACCCGGTCTACATCTACTCGCTCAAGGACGGGATCAACGACGGTTTCCTGACCCCGTTCAAAGTGAAGCAGATCTCGACCACGCTCGACGAGTACGTCTACACGCCGGATGACCAGCTCGTGGAAGGAGAGGTCGAGAGCGGCAAGGTGTACACGGAGACCGAGTTCAACAAGATCATCGAGATCAAGGAGCGCGAGGCGCATCGGGTCAAAATATTTATGGACCAGATCAACCAGAACGACAAAACGCTCGTGTTTTGCGCCACTCAGGATCACGCCCTTGCGGTTCGTGATCTGATCAACCAGATAAAGTCGAGCAAGGACCCGAACTACTGCCACCGGGTCACGGCCAATGACGGAGCGCTCGGTGACCAGCACCTGCGCGACTTCCAGGACAACGAGAAGCTCGTGCCAACCATCCTCACGACCTCCCAGAAACTCTCGACCGGTGTGGACGCGCGCAACGTTCGCAACATCGTCCTGATGCGTCCAATCAACTCGATGATCGAGTTCAAGCAGATCATCGGGCGAGGCACGCGCCTCTACGATGGAAAGGACTACTTCACGATTTACGATTTCGTGAAGGCGTACCACCACTTCAGTGATCGAGAGTGGGATGGCGAGCCTGTCGAGCCGGAACCGAAACCTGTCTCGCCCGGGCCGGGTCCGCTATCGCCTCCGCCCACGCCAGGACCAGCGCCGGATCCAGTGCCGCCGCGCACGAAGGTCAAGGTCAAGCTCGCTGACGGCAAGGCGCGCAACATCCAGCACATGATGGTCACGACGTTCTGGCATCCAGACGGCACGCCGATGTCAGCACAGCAGTTCATGGAAACGCTCTTCGGTAAACTACCTGAGTTCTTCAGGGATGAAGCCGAACTGCGAGCCATCTGGAGCGCGCCGGATACGCGCGCAAGACTGCTACAGGGCTTGGCCGAACGTGGTTTTGGACGGGAACAGCTCGCGGAGATGCAGAAAATTATCGACGCGGAGAAAAGCGACCTGTTCGACGTGTTGGCTTATGTCGCCTACGCGTTCGCTCCCGTCACGCGCGAAGCGCGAGCACTGAAAGCCAAGGTGGAGATCGCGGCTCACTTCACCGCGAAGCAGCAGGCGTTTCTGGACTTCGTGCTCTCGCACTACGTGACCGTGGGCGTGGAGGAGCTTGACCAGTCGAAGTTGACGCCGCTGCTGCGGCTCAAGTACCACGACTCCATCAATGACGCGGTGACCGACCTCGGCGAACCGGAGGAAATTGGCCGAGTTTTCGCCGGGTTCCAGAAGTTCCTCTATCAGCCGGCGGCGTAACAGCGCCCATCGCTTCAGGCCATTTCATTTGTCGCCAACTTGCGGTAGCTTCGGCGGCGTTGTCGGACACCTCAGCCCCATGACGGGGCCCTGCTTGGCCGTGACGGTCCGGACGAAAGGACAGGACGAACCGTCAGCAGGAGGCAGTCATGGCAAAGCACCCGCTGGATGATGTCCTGTCGAACTGGAACAAGCTGATCGAAAATTTTGAAACCTCGTCGAAAGAGTTTTACTCCTCGGTCCAATCCGCCCTCGCTCACCGCCGC
Source organism: uncultured Gammaproteobacteria bacterium (assembly GCA_964518425.1). Lineage (GTDB taxonomy): Bacteria > Patescibacteriota > Patescibacteriia > SBBC01 > CAIJZX01 > CAYLHT01. The sequence continues at coordinate 67,665 of CAZFGG010000004.1, read as the reverse complement.
ATTCCCGGCCTGAAGACCCATCGAATCATTTGGAACGAGGGTGGTGCGCTCTCGCCAAAGCGTGAGTACCTCCGCATGACCGACGGGCGTGTCGCTTTTGACCTGTGCGCAGCGCCATTCGGGACCGGCTTCTTCTTCTCTTGGTGGCTCGTGAAAAAACCGGCTTCGTGGGTACCGGCGTGGGCAGCCGTCTTCGTAGCAGCCACCTGGCTGCTCGCCAAGTCCATCTGGTTCGTGTTGAAGATGTTCCCGTCTGCATTGTCGAACATTCGCGTGCTCTGGTGGAGGCCGTCGATGTTCGGAGTACACCTCTTCAACAGCCCTTCCACGTCGCTTCCGTTCTTCCTGATTGTCTGGGGCCTGTCGCCCTGGGCTGTCATGGCTTTGGTCGCGCTGGCTGCTCGTCTCGGGCGTGTAAACGCTGAAAACGCGATGCTCGCCATTCCGATCGTTGGCGGGATCTATCGGTGGCTGTTTGCCCCGGTGACCTACTACCGACTCGACACGGCCATCATGTTCCGCTCGGCAATCCACGCGGCGGTACAGGAATGCATCGATGGGCTGATGACCGCCAAGGGTATGCGCGCCCTGCAGGAAGACGAGCGGAAGCCGATCATGCGTGAGTTGCTTGACGGCCGGACGACTCGGAAGCTGGAACCCATGATGGTCGGTGCGACGGCGCAGTCGACCTAAACGTTCAAGAATGTGGCCGGGAGCGTTAGCTCATGATTAACCGTCAAACGTATGAGACGACGACTCCTTGGGACGCTCCTATGGTGCGTCCTCGTGCCCCTCACGGGGTTGGTGATGCTCCTTTGGGTTGGTCTGCGGGCAGCGGTGGCGCGAGTCGAACGCGTCCTGATGCTCGGCGGCTTAGCGGTCGCGTTGAGCATGCCGAACCCACTTGCGGCGCAGCTTTCTCAGGCCGCGCTCACGCCGGATGTGCGCTGGGTGCTGACTTGGGTCCTCGCCGGACTGGGAATCGTGCTGCTTGTCGTCGGCCTATGGTCGCCGTGGCTCAGACGAGTTCGCCGCGCCCTGAAGCGCAAGGGCTGGTTCATTGGCGCAGGAGCCAAGCACCCGCGATCGGTCGCGTGGAGCCCATAAGCCGCGGCTCGAACGAATCGCTGCTCTGATTACGCCCAAGCGGGCGATCAGGTGTTGGCGCCTCCCGGCCTCAAAGAACTACCGCAATGGCGAGGGGTCCTTTGGCCGCGATCCTCAGCGCTCCCGAAATCCAAAAGGATGTCGAGACGTTTAATGGGCTATGGGGCGAGATGGACCGCGTGTTGTGGTGTCTCGCCCGATACGCTCGATCGGATCTCTTGCTCGGCAAGGACACCCCTGTAGTCGTTGCGCTTATCCGCACGATCAAGGAGTGGTGGGGCATCCAGTATTCCCGAGCTGACATTGACACCGTCGGAGCCAGCGCACTCGTTCGCCAGTCGTGGACCGAGGCCCACTTCGCCGACCGATTTGATCCTGCGGGCGAGCGTTTTGCCGTCGAGCAAGTCGAGCAGTTCGCTGACAACCTGCTCGAAGGTGGAGCGGGACGATACGAACTGTCCCTGGCTTCGAAGACGCTTCATTGGCTCATGCCTTGGCGAATTCCCGTCTACGACAGTTACGTACGTACGGCGCTGGGGATCGTCGACACACGCCCCGCCGACTCGGCCTATCGCGAAATTGTGAGGCATGAGTTTCGGAACACAAGAAAACTCAGCGATGAGGATCCACGCTGGATGGGCGAGGTCGAACCGAAGTCTCCGATCCGGGCGCTCGACAAATGTCTCTGGTGGAGGGGTGGTGGGTTCAAGCGCACCGCCAGGATCGAACCGGATCCTTGGAAGGTAGTTTGTGCTCTTGGCCTCAAGCCGTGCTGAAAGCAAGGGACGCCCGTGTCTTCGATCGAGTCGCTGACTGATCACTTCTACGCCTGGGAAAGACGAGGCCGCGGTTGGCAGCTATGGCCAGAGCCGGTCGAACTTGAGCCGCCGTTCAGGCCATTTTATTTTCCGCAGATCGCGACGTCACCGGACAGACTCGATGATGGTCGCCGCCCGACACTCTTAAGTCGTCTGACGGATCGGCTCGTCGGCACATCTGGAGGCAGGCCGACCGAGGCGAGTGAAGACAGCAGTTTCGACGAGCCGACACCTGGTCGGTGGCGCGGGCACGAAGAGATCGCACAGCTGCTTGTTGCTGTGCCGCCGGATCTCGATGTTTCTCGCGAGGCCGCCGAGCAGTTCCTTCTCGCTCTTCCTACCGCCATTGGCCCGATTGCCTTTGAGCTGTTCGGAGCCGAAGAATCGACCCGGCTGTTGTTCACGTGTTCAGCCGAAGACGAGCCGGTTCTGTCGCAATGCCTGAAGGCCTACTTTCCCGAAATCCTCGTTTCTCGGGGACGTGAAGCCGTGGCCCCGAGGTGGGACGCGCTCGGCGGTGAAGCCGTCGTAGTGGACTTCGGCTTGGCCCACGAGTTCATGGTACCCCTCCGTGCGGTAAGAAAATTTGACGTCGATCCGCTGGCTGGGGTGGTGGGTGCACTCTCCAATCTGCGGGCTGGTGAGGCAGGGCTCTTCCAGGTACTAGCCTGCCGAGCGCGCCAGCCTTGGGCACGCGAAATATTGCGCGCGGTTCTGGACGAACAGGGGTCTCCGTTTTTTATCGATGCGCCGGAGATCTCCGCCCTCGCCAAGGCGAAGGTGGCGCGCCCGCTGTTCGCCAGCGTCATTCGGGTCGGGATCAAGAGCCCAACGCGTGGGCGGGCGATAGCGGTGGCACGCCAGGTGGCCGGTGCCATGGGAGCCCTGAGCGATCCACTCGCAAATGAACTCATCCCGCTGCAGCCAGACGGTGACTACTCGTCCCAGCAGCACGAGGATGATCTCCTCGGCCGGCGCTCACATCGCAGCGGCATGCTCCTGAGTGTCGAGGAGCTCGCCTCGCTCGTGCACCTGCCGACCAGTGGCGTTCGCGACCCGCGGTTGCTGCGGCATGGACACAAGACAAAGGCCGCACCCCCGTCCGTCCTGAGCCAAGGTGTTTGCCTTGGACAGAACGTCCACGATGATCAGGTGGACGAGGTCAGGCTCTCCGCCGATCACCGATCGCGACACATGTACGTCATCGGAGCATCCGGCACTGGGAAGTCTACGCTCTTGCTGAATCTCATCCGACAAGACCTTGAGAACGGCGAAGGCCTCGCCGTCTTCGATCCTCACGGCGATCTGATTGATCGCGTTCTGGGCCTTGTTCCTGAGGGCCGTCTTCAAGACGTCATCTTGCTCGACCCGGCAGATGCCGAGTTCCCGATCGGCTTCAACATCCTCTCGGCCGCCTCGGATCTCGAGAAAACGCTCCTGTCATCAGACCTCGTGATGGTGTTCCAGCGCATGTCCATGAGCTGGGGCGACCAGATGACGTCCGTGCTCGGGAACGCCGTGCTGGCCTTCGTTGAAAGCGAGCAGGGCGGCACGCTGGTGGACCTGCGGCGGTTCCTGGTCGAAGATCGATTCCGGAAGGAATTCCTCAAGACCGTTCGCGACCCGGACGTCATTTATTTTTGGGAGCGAGAATTTCCGCTGCTGCGTGGCCGACCGCAGGCCCCGATTCTGACGCGCCTCGACTCCTTCCTTCGCCCAAAGCCGATCCGGTACATGGTGGCCCAGCAAGATAGCCGGCTTGACCTGCGGCGAGTCATGGACGAGGGAAAGATCCTTCTTTGTCGGCTCTCGCACGGGGCGATTGGCGAGGAAAACGCACATCTGCTTGGGACGTTGCTCGTCTCCAAGCTCCATCAGGTGGCGATGAGCCGACAAGACGTAGCCGAAGGGAAGCGCCGGCCCTTCTACCTTTACATCGACGAATTCCACCACTTCGTTACCCCCTCGATGGCGCAGATTCTCTCCGGCGCTCGAAAGTATGGCTTGGCACTGGTGCTTGCTCACCAGGACTTGCGACAGCTCCAGAGTCGCAGTGGCGACGTGCTGGCCTCCGTCCTCGCCAATCCAGCCACGCGTGTCTCCTTCAGAGTCGGTGACGAGGATGCTCGGCTTCTGGCGAAGGGCTTCTCCAGCTTCAACGCTGACGACCTCCAGAATCTCGGCACCGGTGAAGCTATTGCCCGGGTGGAACGAGCCGATTGGGATTTCAACCTTCGCACTCCGCTCTTGTCGGCTCTCGACGAGGCAGTCGCCGAAACTAATCGGGCGAAGGTTGTTGCCGCATCACGGGAGCAGTACGCCCGGCCCAGAGCCGAGATTGAAGCGATCATCCGGTCCGGGCGGGAGGCAGATGCACCGGCGGCAGCTGTCGAGGAACCGACACCAGCGTCCTCACCGCGACACGCGAGGCCCGTTCCGGTCAGCTCACCGTTGCCACCGGTGGCGGCAACCACTTCGGTCGTCGATTCGGCGACACTTCCGTCCACGGCCGGACGAGGCGGTGCGCAGCACAAGTACCTCCAAGACCTCATTCGACGCTGGGCACTCGCGAACGGCTGGGGCGCAACGATCGAGGAAGCGGTACTCGATGGGTTGGGGAGTGTGGATGTTGCGCTTCGAAAGAATGGAACGTCGGTCGCCTGCGAAATTGTCGTCAGCTCCCCGGCTGAGCACGAGGCGCAAAATCTTCAGAAGTGTGTGGCCGCAGGATTCTCCTTCGTGGTGATAGTTTCTGGGGAAAAGCGTCGCCTCGGGCATATCCGCACCCTGGCCAAGGCTGCGCTCACCCCGGAACAGTTTGAGCGCGTGCACCTCGTCAGCCCGGAGGAAGTCCTTGATCTTCTCGGTGGACTGCACTCGCTCCAACCAGCCGAGGAGTCGACGGTGCGCGGTTACCGCGTCCGCGTCCGTCGCCGTCCCGGGCAAGCCGAGGAACAGGAAGCCAAGCATGGAGCGGTGTCGGCCGTGATTGCTAAGGCCCTTCGCCGCCTAAAGAAGAAGGGATGACCCAAGTAGCATGCCTCGCGATTTGAAGAGCATCGTTGACGTGGAGATTGTGGCCAAGGAACTCGAGCGAGCCAAGAAGCCGTCAGGTGGGTTTGACTCAACCTGGTTCGATGAACTCGTCGCTTCACTCAGTGTGCACGCTCCGCTTGATGAGGCCACGTCGGAACGTGATCGGCTCGGCCTCTGTCAGGAAGCTATTTCCACGGTCGCCGGGTCCGGTGCCATTACGAAAGCACGCCTGCTGGCTGAGCTTGACCGTCGATCACGCCGCTTCCTTGCTCAGCCACAGCTGCCATTCGTGCTCGTGGCATCGCTATCGTGCCGGTACTTCCCGAAACTCACTCGCCAGGTCTTCGACGGTTGGACCATGACCTTTTCTGATGGTCCGCCCAAGGGCTTCGATCGAAGCTACGTGCCAGAGCATGTGTGGGCTGAGTACGGCGAGCAGCATCTTCGACTGGCGCACGTCAGAGTAAGTGGTCGCGCGCGGACAATTAACGAAGCGCTCGATGCCGGTTTGGAGCGACTAGATTTTGTCCGAGGGATCTGGAACTTCGTTCTCAACCGGCGGGTGTGGAGTCAGTTCGGCCCTCGCGAAAATGTCCCGATCAATCAAGTCCGGATCGGCCCGATTCACACGCTGCATCTCCCGAACGGAAAGCCAGCGGGAGAGGTGTGGTGGTACGAGCTCTTCCCAGTGAAGGACTCCTTCTCTGTCGATCTAAGTGGAAAGTGGCAGGGGATGGCTGAGCAGGTCGCGGCCATCCGGGCCGCCATCAAGGAAACAACGCTCGGACGAGAGTTGCGAAGGATCATGGTCCGATACTGTCGGGCTTTGGATGGCGTCGATCACGAAGTCACGGTTCTGCAGCTGTGGTCGCTGCTGGAAACACTGACCGCTACTGGCGGCGATCGCTATGACGCCACGATCCAGCGAGTCCGGTTTCTTTACGAGGACGAACCCCTGATCTGGTACGTCTTGGAAATGCTTCGTGACCGGAGAAATGGCACCGCGCACTCCGGGACGGGTGGTGTCGATGCCCGCAAGGCTGCCTTGCAGCTCCATCGGTTTGTGGCCGAACTCCTAACGTTTTCCATGCAGCTCTCCGGGAAGTTCGAAAATCTTGAAGAACTCGGACAATTTCTCTCAATGGCTCGTGATGCAGCGAAGTTGAAGTCAGAGATCGCCGTGCGTCAGACTGCACTCAAGTTCCGCCGCGACCGGATTCACGGTCGGAAGCTAGTGCGCAAACAAGCACGCCCCCGCGTGTAAGGAACCATGGGCACCAAGACTGGGGCACACGAGCAGGCGAAGCCTGTCGGGATCTGGATCCGCGTCTCGACCGAAGACCAAGCCAGGGGCGAAAGCCCGGAGCATCACGAACGGCGTGCCCGCGCCTACGCCGAGTCAAAGGGCTGGAAGATCCGCGAGGTCTATCACCTCGAAGCGGTGAGCGGGAAATCCGTGATGGGGCATCCAGAAGCGAAACGGATGCTCCAGGACATCGCCAGCGGCCACATCACAGGCCTGATTTTTTCAAAGCTGGCTCGGCTGGCGCGAAACACCAAAGAGCTGCTGGACTTTGCGGATATTTTTCGGCGAGACGGGGCCGATCTCATCTCGCTCCAAGAGGCCATCGACACCTCGACGCCGGCTGGCCGGCTCTTCTACACGATGATTGCGGCCATGGCGCAGTGGGAGCGGGAGGAAATCGGCGAGCGCGTGGCCGCGTCGGTGTCGATCCGCGCCAAGCTCGGCAAGTCAACCGGCGGTGCTGCACCCTTCGGTTATCAGTGGAAAGACCGCCAGCTCCGGCCGGACCCGCAGGAAGCGCCGATCCGCAAGCTCATCTACGAGCTGTTCCTCGAGCACCGCCGCAAGAAAGCGGTGGCCCGGCTACTCAATGAGAAGGGCTACCGCACGCGGGGTGGCGGAAAGTTTTCTGACACCTCGATCGATCGGCTGCTGCGTGATCCCATTGCCAAGGGCACGCGTCGGGCCAACTACACGAAGTCGCTCGGAGAGAAGAAGGCCTGGAAGCTCAAGCCGCAGGATGAGTGGGTGCTCTCATCCGTCGAACCGATCATCCCGGCCGAGACGTGGGCGGCGTGCCTGGCGATCCTCGACCAGCAGCGAGAGCGTCTGAAGCGACCGGCGCGCAAGCCGCTCCACCTCTTTGCTGGCGTGGCCCACTGTCACTGTGGCGGCAAGATGTACGTCGACGCCAGCTACCAAGCCGGGAAATACATCTGCCGAAGGTGCCGGAACAAGATCGCGGTCGGCGATCTTGAAGCCGTCTTCCATGAACAGCTGCGGGACTTCTTCCTTTCACCCGACGATGTGGCTCGGCACCTCGGGCAAGCTGACGAGGAGATCAAAGCCAAGGAGGAGCGGCTCGTCAGCCTGGATGGGGACCTGACCAAAGTCCGGCAGGAGATGGAGAAGATCTATCGGCTCTACGTGACCGACCAGATTTCACCCGAAGGATTCGGCCGGACCTATCGCCCGCTCGAAGAGCGGCTGAAGGGCTTGGAAGAGGAGCTGCCCAGGCTTCAGGGGGAGCTGGACTTCCTGAAGGTTCAGTTCCTCGGCCGGGATGAGATCCTCTCCGAAACCCGCGACCTCTATGCCCGCTGGCCGACCCTCACCGCCGAGGAAAAGCAGGCCATCATCGAAGCCATCGTCGAGAAGATCCAGGTGGGAAAGGAGGTTGTCGAGATTGACCTTAGCCCCTTTCCCTGCTCCGCCGAAGACGTAGGTAAAAGGCAACACAACTTCACTGTTGCGTTGCCTTTTACCGCTCTCAGACTGACCGCTGCCAGACCGCGTGTGTTCCCAAGGGGTTATCCGCACTGCCCCGTCACCTTGGGCGACCGGATTCGCCAGCGGCGGATGGATGTCGGCCTGACGCAACAAACCCTCGCCAAGAAACTCGGGTGCTGGTATCAGACCGTGGCCGGCTGGGAACGTGGCCTCAACGTGCCCCTGTCTCGCCGCTGGCCAGCAATCGAATCGGTCCTTGGCTCAGGACTCGTCCCTGAGCGAGACGGGCTGCCCGGACGGATCCGAGCGGCTAGGCTCCGCCTCGGGCTAACTCAGGATGACCTGGCAAGCCGGGCAAGGATCCACGTCAGGACCATCCGAAACACGGAGCTAGGAACCTACACGCCGTCCCGACTCACGCTGCTCAAGCTTGAAGGCGTCCTCGGCCCGACGGACACAACCCTGACCGTTGGTGTAACTCTTGACGGGTCAACCACATCGGCATAGTTTGAATCTCAGGATCGACTGCTCAACCTCTTACGAAATTATTCAGGACGGCATGCCTCGCGAAGATTTCCTCTTCAGCAAGAACGACCTTGGTGGCGCGATGCGGGCGCAGGAGGCCTCCATGAACCAGGAGGTCGACGCGATGGACGCCAAGCAACTCCTCGGTACGCCGCCCGACAAGTTGGCCGCCTACTTCGCCGAAAAGTACCGAATCAACCCGATTGTCCTCCACGAGGACAGGATCCAGGTCGACCAGACCGAAAGCCGGAAGGACGTCAGCCGCGATCCGAACAATTTCGCGTTCTACAGAGACCGCGAAGGCCCGGTCTACGCCAATGCAACGCAAATCACCTACTACCTACCGTTCTCAGGCGATGCGCCGCTCCTCACGTGCCGGCCTTCGAGCTACACCTACAACCCACCACGGGCTGCGGTTCAGGGCAGCGAGCTCCACTTCACCTACCTGCGAACCGACCACGATCCAGCGGCAGTCAAGGGTGAATTCGATCGCGACCTCGCGAACATCAAGGGATATGTCGCGACGATCGCGACCGACGTGGCGCCGTTCAACGAGAGCCTCCCTGGGAAAGCCCAAGCGCGGATTGACGCCCGTCGCGAGCGGCTGATCAAAAGCCAGGACGTGGTGGCAGGCCTCGGATTCCCGGTTCGCCGGCGTGAGGGAGCACCTCAAACGTTCGCCGTGCCGGAGGTGAAGCGCAAGTTGCCGATGCCGCCCACTCCGAATCTCACGGCTGCGGGGCAGCTCGAGCCGATGCTCGACATGGAGACCTACGAGCAAATCCTTCGGATCATGAGCAACATGGTGGCTGTCATGGAGCAAAGTCCGGAAGCCTTTCGGACCATGGATGAGGAAGCCATCCGGCAGCACTTTCTGGTTCAGCTCAACGGCCAATTCGAGGGTCAGGCGACAGGCGAAACCTTCAACTTCGAAGGCAAGACGGACATTCTTATCCGCATCCGCGGAAGAAATATTTTCATCGGCGAGTGCAAGTTCTGGGAAGGGCCGAAGGCGTTTGATGCTGCCATCACCCAACTCATGGGGTACACGACGTGGCGCGACACAAAAACCGCCATCCTGCTTTTCAACCGAGGACGAAAACTTTCTACAGTCCTCGAAAAGGTCCCCGAGGTCGTTCGAGCTCGGCCCGAGTTCGTTCGCGAACACGCCAAGCTCGCGGAGACCAGTTTTCGTTACTCCCTCCACCATCGTGACGATCCCGCCCGTGAGGTGTTACTGACCGTTCTCGTGTTTGAAGTGCCTGCGCCCAATCAACCGGACCGCGTATGACTCCGCAGATGAAGCTTCTCTATGTCGGCGAGAGCGGCTGCGACATCGCCACGCTCAAACGGCTGAACCTGATCGCCGATGAGATCAATTTCATGGACTACCCGGCCGTCAAGTTCGGTAACTGGGGGATGGTCGGCCATGATTCCTTCTTTCGTCGCGTCGTCAGCGGGGCGAGCGACCCCGTTCGCATCGCAGTGCACCCAGCCCCAGGTGGCCCGCCTGGGGAGCTCTTGAACCGCTATCTCGAGCCGGACGTGACGAATCCAGAGTTCCGCGCGACATTCCTGGATGGGCTGAACGACGATCGCTTCGCGCGAAAATTTATCGCGCTCGACGGCGACTTTGTTGTTCGGGGTACGACCCTCAAGGGCCGCGACATCGTCCGAGCATTGGCCGAAGATCGATCTCTCAGAGACGGCCCACTGGAGCCGCAGTGGGACATGGCTGATCATGACGCAGCGTTTGACGCGCGCGAGCAAAGGGCGCGGCGGGACATTCTGGCACGGGAGCTGATGACGGCGTCGGTACATGTCACGGCAGCGATGGTGGTCGCCGAGGGAATCGGGGCGATCCCGGTTAGCGACGAGGCATATTTTGGACGACTGCTCGCGCTTCGGCTTGGGTCACCACGCTACGTTCAGACAACCTCATCGATCACGCCGTACTTGGGGCTGGAGATCATGCGAGCCGTGATTCCGGATGGCGCGCTCGAACGGTTGAGCGTCAAGGACACCCTCGATTACCGCGCCGCCACCAAAGACGCCTACGAGGCCTGGTTGGTGGAACTTAACGCGCTGGCCGCTCGACTCGATGAGCTGCGACCGGACCAAGTGGCAGACGCCGTCCCGCGAATCTTGGCGACTGAGATCGCGCCACGAGTGTTGGCGTATCGAAACGAGCTCCGGTCAGCGCGTGATCGGCTCTTTGCCGGTGTCCTCAAGGATCTCTTGGATTGGAAGCTGCCGACGTTGTCTCTTGCGGCAGTGACGCTGCTCAATCTGCCATCAGCTTTGGCGCTCTTCGCGGCTGGCTTGAGAACGCTGCCCCATGTCGTCGATCACTACACCTCGCGGCGAGAAGTCGGCCGAAAACATGCAATCAGCTACGTGGTCGGCGTGACCAAGGACCTCGGGACGGCGTGGGACACGGATTCAGGCCTGCTCCGATCTGAAGCATGAGCAACAAACCCCCTGACCTACCGCCACCCGCACATAAGTACGCGCTCATCGCGCTCGCGGTTGGAGTTGATGAGTCGGTGCCGGAGGTCTTGGCGCTCGGCGATGGGTTGCATGCGACCCGTGCCATCACTCTGAGTGTGCCTGACCACTGGAAGGGCTGGCTTGGGTCGCTCGGGTGGGATGAGCTTCACAAGGCGAGCCTTTTTCTCTGGGCAGTAGCTCCGACGAGCGCCCCGGATCTTCTGGACGGAGAAAACGCCGCGCTCCAAACGCGGGCGTTCATGCTCTACTACGGACTCATGCTGGCGGCGCCACGCATTGCAACCGGTGGCCGGGGCATTGTGCTGACTGGCGCACACGGAACAGATGTCGATGTGCGGCAGCACGGCTGGGTCCCGGTACTCCTTCGGAACCAAGGTGTGCTTTGGGATCCGATCCGTCAGGCCGAGCTAGAAGAAGCGGCCACGCTTGGCAACGCGCTTGGAGCTGTTCAAGACCTTCAAGGTTTTCGTCGACTGCGGGCGACCGTCAAGTGCTTCTATGCCGGGCTGCAGGCCGAGGATCCTGCCGAGCGCATCCATGAGTTTGTGCGTGCCATCGAAGGCTGCATCCTTCCGGAGCGAGGTAAGACGGAAGCGCAGTTCGCAAGCCGCACAGAATTATTTGTGGGTCCGAGGGAGCACGAATGGGCACGCGCGCTGTTCAACGTTCGAAGCGCCGTGGAGCACTTGAACGATCGCCTCGAATCGGTTGCGATGCCGGTTCGTCAAGAGGCGATCATCAGAATCCTGCAGCTCGCCCACGAAGTGCAGGCCGTCGCTCGCTTCTGCCTGCGGCGTATCTTCTCCGACGGGGTGCTTCGCGAACATTTCAGGGACGATCAGACGCTTGGTGCTTTCTGGTCCTTGCCCGAAGAGGCGCGGCGGAACCTTTGGGGCGAGCCACTCACGCTGGCCGAGGTTCGTGCCGAGTTTGACGCCGAGCTTGTCCAGACGGGGTGACGTCGGCCCTTCCCTGACAGAAGGGGCAACTCGTGGAGTTCTCTAAGCTCTTCGATGTGTTCTCGCGACGACCCACCCACGCGCCGACCAACGTGACGCTGAAGCCATTGACCACGGAGTTTCGCACCCGCGTCCTGATGCGCTTCCAGGAGGTCGTTGCCCAAGCCGGCATCGAAGGTGCCGCGTGGACGGACCTGTGGAAGCGACTGGCGTACCTCCAAGGCACGATGACCCTCGGAGTGAGGGGCAGTGATCCTCGCGATGAAGCGGGTCGCTGGCTCATGCAATGCTCTGACCCACAGTTTCTCGATGCACTGGAGATGATCTTCCGCCACGGCGAGGGTAGGTGGGTCCATGCGCTCGAGCCGCTGATCGAGAGCATCAACGTATTCCTTCAGCGTGACGACCTGCCCTACGCCCTTACCCAGCATGTGTGGGAAGAGGTACCGTCTGATTGGCCAGGCGGAAAGGCGCAGCGGGTCGCGGAGTTTCCCCGGGTGATCCGGAAAGACTCCCAGGTGGTCCACGCCATGGCTGTCGGTCCCACGCTTGAACTACTCGCTGATGGGCGGTTCGGGGCGGCGAACAAAGAATTTCTGCAGGCCCTGGAAGATTTTCGCAAGGGCGACTACGGCGACTGCCTGACCAAGTGTGGCAGCGCGTTTGAGAGCGTGCTCAAAATTGTCTGCACGATCAAGGGTTTGCCCTTTCAGCCGACCGATACCGCGAAGCCTCTTCTCGACGCTGTGATCAAGAACTCTGGCCTGGAAACCTTTTTCGAGCAGCCGCTGCTCTTGGTCGCGACGATGAGAAATCGCCTGAGCACCTCCCACGGTGGTGGCACGCAGCCGCGCAGCGTGACTGCCGCGCAGGCCGAGTATGCGATCAACGCCACCTCTGCCGCGATCCTCTTGGTCGTTCATCACTCGATCTGAAGCCGCTCAACGATGCTTCGAGCGCAGCTGGTTGAGAGCGTCGCTTATCGCTAACCGGCCCACAGTTCCGGAAACGAAGCCGCCAAAAAAAACTCCCCCACCTCTTAAACAGAGGGGGGGAGGACTTGGTTCAGTTGAGAACAATGATCTTCTTGCTGATCGTGTGAAGTGTCGACCGAAACGTCAGGAAGTAGATGCCGTCCGCCACCCGTCCTCCACGGGGGCTGGTCCTGCTCCACGTAAGCGTGTGCTGGCCGACGCCATAGGGTTCCTCGGGGAACTGAGCTACCTCACGACCACTGACGTCGTAGATCGAGATGCTGGCCCGATCAGACGTCGGCAAGGCGAAGTTGACTGTAGCATTCGACGTGGTTGGATTTGGTGCCACCCAAATCCTGAACGACAGAGGCACCGCCGGAGGTGGCTGATCATCTTCAGGAGGCGCTGGCTGCAACGAGAACCCACCGCCCAGCTCCCCGTTGCCAAACCGTCCGGTCAGCAGCTGGTAGGAACTACCGCCCCACCCTGCCAACCAGTTGTCTGGTGAGGGTTGGGTGAAGGCGAGGCCAGTCGAGGTGCGAACCCAGTGGTCGCCAGTGCTTGGATTCCGTAATCCAACGTCGACCTTGCCGTCATCATTGAAGTCGCCCGTAAAGAGCGTGTAGCTCGGATCGCCCCAGACCATCCAGCGGTCGGCCGGAGAGTTGCTTCCCGAGGGGTAGACGAAGGCCGTGCCATCTGACGTTCGGACGAACCACTCGCCGGTGGACGTTTTCCATAGCATCAGGTCGTCCTTGCCGTCGCCGTTCCAGTCTCCGACGATCGGGATGAACTCGCTGCCCGCGCCCCAGCCGATCCAGTTGTCGTTCGTGCCCTGGTAGAAGCCAGTGCCAGAGGATAACCGGACGTAGTGGTTGCCGGTGGATGGATTGCGCAGGCAGATATCGCTCTTGCCGTCGCCATTCCAATCTCCGGCGAGTGGCTGAAACGTTCCGACACCACCACCCCACGTCAACCAGGTGCTGCAGTTGTCGAAGGTATTCGTGCTGGTGTTGAACGTACAGACGTACCAGTTGCCGTTAGAGGCATCGTAGGTCAGGAGCTCGTCCTTGGCATCTCCGGTCACGTTGGTGAACCAGAAGAAATATTTGCCAGGGGACGGCGACGTGGCCCACGGGTTAAGAATCGGTGATCCTTGCGAGGTGAATGATCCGTCTTGGTTGTTCCAAGCTACGTACCACTTGCAGTCACTGCGTTCGACGACCAGGTCGTCGTAGGTGTCGCCGTTTAAGTCACCGACGTAAGGAGTGAAGGTGTAGCTGCCGTCGTCAAGAGCCCATCCGGAGATCCAAAGGTCAGCTGGCGTGTTGGCTCCAGGCGGGTAGGCGAAGGCCAAGCCGTTCGACACCCTCGTCCACCACTCGGCGGTTGAGGGATTCCGAAGGATCAATCCGTACGCCGGATCGGGTATTGGGGCAACAACATTGATTGAGAAGTACATCCCGTCCCATTCCTCAATCCATTGACCAGACTGATGGTAGGGGCGGAAGTAGACGTTGTGCGTCCCCAGCGTCGCGGACTCAGGGACCTTGGCCCAGAACTCAAACGTGGCGACTCCCGTGTTTCCTCCTACGTCCGATTCCGTCATGTGCACGATGCGCTTGCGATCGGTTGGATCAAGCCATGTGGTCTGACCGCTCACGGGGTACAGGAAAGAACTCGTCTCGACTCCCGTGCTCGTGCATGACCGCAGCTCGACGGACTGACTCCCGCCGTCGTTCTTCCAATGCGGCGCGTTGGCGTGACTCGTGTTCGTGTACCGGACCTTGAAGTACAGCGCCTGCCCTGGTGTGAGGGTTGCGGTGCCGCTGGGTGTCTGATCCTTGTAGTCCGAAGTGTAGCCTCGGAGCCAGCCTTGGACGGGGTACGAGCCACTGAAACTCGAGATAGACCACCCACCGCTCGGGCCGCTCAGGGTCAATTGCTTCGGATTGTTTGATCCCCCAGAGGTGGTGCGATTTTGGTCGATCATCTTGACGTAGTTGGAGCCTACCTCGGTGATGATGCCGACATGCCCGAAGGTGTTGCCGGAGAAGCAGAGGATATCGTTCTCCTTGGGCTTCACCGACCCGCCGTCAGCAAACTGCCGCAATCCCTTGGTGGCAGCGGAGCCATAGTAGTCGACACCGTCACCTGACCAGGGCGTTGACGAGAAGTGCATCGCCTCTCCGTAGAAGCGCTTCACGAACTCAACGCACTGATACTTGTACCCGTACGAGCTGCTGCCATTCGAACAGCCAACGTCCGTGCCGTTCGAGTTGGCCACCACGCTGCGGTAGGTGGCGAGCGAATCACCCCAGTTTCCAGGGCACGTAGCCTGCGCGGACCGCGGCACACTGAGGAAAAGTGACGCGCCCACGACAAACAGACAGCACATCCGTCTCACGACGACCCTCCTTTGGGTTGTGTTTGGGCGCACGGACGGATCCGCACGTCCAATTGTCAAAGAGCGGCCGAGGGTTGCTGCGGTGAAGACGTGCAGCCGTGTCTTAGGTAGACAACGTCGGCCAAACCACCCCGCCTACGTACCCTTGGCGTGTAGCCGGTACGTGGAAAGGATGGTGTCGAAGTTCTGGCGCACGAGCTCCGAGGAGAGGGGGCGACCCCAGAGCGAATCGGTGGCGTTCGGGAGAGGGACGCACACAAACACGCCGTCGCGATCGGACGAGTGCGTCTCCACGTCTGACGGTAGGTGATAATCGATGTAGGCACTTACAATGCCGTCAACGGTCATCGGCTTCGCGACGTCAAACACCGGAGTCCGGCCGATGATGCCCCTTACTTGCGACTTGCAGGCTTCGAGAGGGTCCCCATGAATCACTGTGGTCGAGCGGGTGATGTTGACCTGCGGCTCTAAGTTGCCAATGCCATCCTCGGCCAGGTAGATGCCACCAAGCTCCTCCGTAACCTTCCAGTCGGCTGGGTACGACACGGTGATGGAAGGGTCGTAAGCGCGTATGTGAGCGAAGTCGGCATTGGCGGAGTTATACGTCATCCAGCCCGCTGGCACCGTGGCCGTGCTACCCGACGCGTTCTGGTTCACGGAGGTGTCCGTGTTTGACGTGGCGTTCGCGAGGCCGCTGTTCGCTGGCGCGAACGCTGGGTTCCGGTTTGCGCGGGAAGACTGGGAAACGCCAAGGAGGGCGTACCAAGCGCTGAGGAGGATGACGAGGGCGGCAGTGCTGAGGAGAATGGTGTTGCGGGTAGTCAGAAACGTCGGTGGTTACTAGTGATACGTATGTGGTCTACAACAAGACGTGGGGGTTGTCAATGGCGGGCGCGCCTAGGTGCTCGACGGAGAGACGTAAGCTCGCGGGATCATCACTGCCGCGAGTTGCTGATCGGTGAGTAGCCGGAGACGGAGGACGCGGCGGCGTTTCATGATCATCCTAGGGATACCCCGAAGCGCGCTCCACTTGGCCCGGAGAAGGAGGCCGAGGCGACGCCGGCGAGCGTAGAGCAGGAACGTACCGAGCTGCGTAGCGAGGATTCCCAGGCTGTGTTTCGCCAGCATACTGCTGGGGAAATCCTTCGCGACAAACCACAGGTTGTTTCGGTGACCTTGGTACAGAGAGAAGTCTGAGGTGGCGCCACCGGAGGTAGCCCCGCCTTTGTGGTAGCCGACGGCGTTCGGGCACGCCTTGGCGGTGAAGCCGAGGAGTCGCAGTCGAAAACCGAGGTCGAGGTCCTCAGTGTAAGCAAAAAAATCAGAATCCCAGACCTCGCCTTGAATGCCTAGCAGTTGCCAGAGCGCGGAAAAGCGATACAGAGCCATGGCTCCATTTGGGCAGAATAAGGGGTAGCGGTCAGTCTTGCGATCAAACCCAAGGCCAGTGACCGTGAGGGCTAGGCCGAGATTGTCCACACGTTCTCGGTGAACATAATTCATGAGCCTGGGAGCCACCATCGCGCACCGTGAATCGGTCTCCGCCTCGGCAACGAGGTGCTCGATGGCATCGGGACTGATGACCACATCATTGTTGATGGCAAGCAGGTAATCGGGCAATTCGGTTACAGCAATGTTCTTGAGGCCGAAATTGCAGCCGCCGGCGTACCCGAGGTTGTGGCCAGCCGCAAAGACGCTGATCCGGCCAGCGAACAGACTCCTCAATTGATCGGCCTCGTTGTTCGCTGAGCCGTTGTCGACCACGACCACTCGCAAATTTGTGTACGTGCATCGCTCGAGCGAGCGCAGGCACTCGGATGTATGCGAGAGGCCGTTCCAATTCAGAACCAGCACGGTCACTAAGGGGGGTGTGGTGAGGGGCATGGCGGGGGGATAATCGGGCCTGCCAGTATAGCAGGCTGGCGAATGCTGTGAAGGCCCCCTGCTAGAAGAGATGCCGCTCTCTCATCAGCTCGTCGAAGAAGCCGAGGCTGAGTCCTTTGCTCGAGATCTGACATCGTTCATGCGAGAGCACGGCCTGGTCGACGGCGCCCCGACCGTTTACGCTCTCAGGGCATTTCTTAGGCGCGGGCGGTGGGCTCTCACGGAAAGATCTCTCCGAGCGCGTCTCGCTCAGATCATGATACTTTTTCCGGTGCACTTGCGGCAGCTAAAGCGGAAGCTTGAGGGTTGGAAGCGTTCGCAGCGATTCCGTACTTAGAAAGCCTGTTCAGCAATCGAGTACATTGCCAGAACGGCGCTCACACGCGGAGGTCATGAAGTGACTGCGTCAAGCGTGCCAATGTGCCCTCTTTGCGGAGATCAGGCTGTGGTGTCCCGAGGAACAAACCCGGGGTGGATGAAGTTCGAGTGCCCGCGCTGCACTGGCCGCGGCCACGCGGCGGAAATTGACGCGTCGGGCAGAAGCGTTGCGAGGAACTTGACGAAGGAGCAGCTGGCCGCATTCATCATCCATTATCGAACGCGAGAGATGAAATATACGCAGGAGGTGCTTGAAGGACTAGTCACATCGTTCTCTCCCGAACCTGAGGAGAAGAAGCGTGATCGGCTCTGGGAATACATCACGCGAGTCATGCGCCGCGGATCGCGTTCTCCCATCAACCCAAGTGACCCGGCGATTCAGGGCGAGGTGGGAGCCATTGATCACCGCGAGATGGAACGCCTGGTCGACTTGCTCAAGCCGGATTATATCAAGAGTTGGAAGCGACAGCCGGATGGCCAACTGATGCTCGACATCTCTGGGCCGATCTCGGGCATTCAGACCGGGGAGGCGTACTTGGACGATGAGTAGGGGATGACGGACCGGCAGGTCGATGAGTTCAAGGCTGTAGCGCTCGTTGGTGCGACGGATCTCCTTGGTCTCTGCTGAGTGAGCACGGGCCCGATCTAGGCAACCTTCCATAATCGTGGCACACTTCAGCTATGCCCGAACGTGAAGGGTTCCCACCTCCTGAAGCCATAATTCCCCCGACCGCGGAATCACCCGGTCTTGAAGCTGTCCCAGATAGGCCTCTGAGCCCGGAAGCCGAGGTTGTTCCCTCTGCCGATCAGGTCGAAGCGATCAAGCATGGTGGCCGTTCGGATGATCGCGGCTTGCGGGAGGGCGAGCATCGCCCAGAGGACGAGTGGGACACCGAAGGAAAGAGAACCGAAGTGTTGCGCGAATACACCCGTGGCCTCGGCGATCTGTACGACCTTCTCCCTCACACCGCCCAAATCGACAAGCGTGACGTGCTGGAGCTCGTCGACCACACGGACCTGCGTATGCTGTGGCCGGCGCCCCGGGAAGACCTGGCGGGTGCCGTGGTGAAAGAGGGACTGCACGAGCGGCGCAAGGCCGACTTTCTCGCGCGGGGCTTGGAGGTGCTGCGCGAGGTGATCGAGATGGAGGCGATCAAGCGCGCGGGGGATGAGTGGCTCGATGAGCAGCTGGCACGCCGGGCGGCACCACCAACGCCTCCAGTCCGCCACGAGACCTAGTTTCGCCAGATCCACGTACCATGACACTCGACACCTCAGCGCTCCTGCTCTTCGTGGCCGGCATGGGTGCTGGTGCCGGCCTGACCATCCAGGTGTTTCTTCTCCCCGAGATTATTTCGGCCGGCCGCCTGATCCGCTTCTACCTCCAGACCCGCGATCGCCAGCGCGCCGTGCGGCTGTGGCAGGTCGACCAGCTGACCCGCCTGAACCGCCGGCGGGCTCGAAGGAGAGCCTTCTAATTGTTCAACCCGCCAGCTCCTCGCTGGCCGGGTGCAACTAACCACCTGCAGCATGTCCACCGCACCACCAGCCACCAACCACGCCCTCGCCGAGTTCGAAGAGTTCATGAACACTGAGAAGTGGGGTAGGGGCTGGGTCCTACTCGACCGTCGGCCGGACCTCATCCGCTACGAGCGGTCCGTGCCCGCCGACGGCGCGAGCTGCCTCGTCGCTGCGATCCTGCTCCTCCTCGGCGTGATCCCTGGGCTGATCTACCTTGCCTTTCCCCGCCGACCAGCCCGGAACCTCAGGCTGACGGTTGCGCTCAGGTCGGACGGGACACTGGCCCCAACTGGCGACCCGGAGGCGATCGCCAAGTTCGAGCAATTCCTCGATCCGAAGAAGACCGACAAGCTCGCCGTCCGTCAGATGCGGACGAACATCGTCATCATCGTCATCACCGTGGTCGTCCTCGTCTGGTTGTCCACGCTGATCAACGGCTGACACGTAGCGTCGGCTCGGCCCCTAGGCAGCCTGCGCATCGCGTGGAGCACTGACCTGATCCAGCTCCGGAATCTTGAAATATTTTGTGGTCGTCAGGAACCAAGTTCTGACGTCGTCCACGAGGCGGAGCCATTGCGAAAGCGGACGACCTTGTGTCGTCCGTCTTCGCAATCTGGATTGGGCGGATTCGAAGGGCAGAAGCAAGAACGAGCGAAGCGAAGTTCGAGCGGCCGGCGAGTTGCCAGTGGCAAGTCGCCGCTGCCCAGGGTCGTAAATCCGACCCCCGGAGCCACATGTCATTCAAACCCTCACCAACGGGGGTTGTTTCGGGCGTGACATTTTAGCGTGAACATGCTAGCCTATTCATAACATTCATCATTAAGAAAAAAACAAATGCAGGTACATACATTTCGACGAACATTCGTCGCGTCAGCCGTGATCACCATCATCGGCATTTTTGGGCTTCACGCTCACGCCCAGGCAGCCACCTTCAACATGCCTGACCAGTCGAGCTGCGACAATGGCAGTACGACCCTGACCTGGGTCGGCGAAGGCGTCGTTCGGCCACAAATTTCTTCCATGACCGTTGATGGAACAGCTATTGCTGACCCGGCTAATCCTGAGCTCAATTCTCTTGGTGCCGTGGTTTGCCCAAACACGACCAAAGGAAATCGTACGAGCGTGTCGGTCATTTGGCACACCGACCAAGGCAACACCTCCGATTTGTCAATTGCCACAACTCCTACGGGCGACCCGGTTACGACTGACACAAAAATCGCCATCACCATGACCAACCTCGGTGATAATGCCGCCAACTTTACGTTCACCTTGGTTTACGGTTCGGTCAGCAGCTGGACGACCGCTAACCTTGGGACCACCGCGGCTTCAGTCGATGCGACGATCTCGCCCGTACGAACGCCGCACGGAAGTGGTGACGACTTTGGCGGATGTACGGCCGTCCCACCAGATTGCCACGCCAACAAATCCGGCGAAGACGTGCTCGGCGCGTCATTCGTCCTCAGCTTCGAACCAGGTGTCGGAATCAATATGGCCGGGTCATACTTCGCTCTCACCGGAGCCATGGGCGGCTGGGTTACGTCCTCGACGGCTGCTGACGGATCAAAGCGTTTGGTCGCCAGTCTCGGCGCGCCACACTTCCTCGCGGATGGAACGACGCTCAACACCGGTAGCATGGAGGCCTTTATTCCCACAGCCGTACTCAATTCGCTATTCGGTTTGGCGAGCGGCGACGTTGATACATCCACCCTTGATGTCACCCGTACCAGCGACACGACCACGACCAGCGACGTACCGTTCACCATTCACGCCGTTACCGGTGGAATAACCTTGTCTGTCTCAACGATTACCTTCTCCTCGCCGAAATACACCATCAAAATGACGGCCGCCGGCCTGAAGCTCCAGCAGGCCAACCTCAAGACCATTAGTAAATACAAGACGACCTACAAGATTATCGGCAAGAGTATCAAAGCCAATGGTACCGGGGTGTACACGGTGCAAATCAGAACCCGCAATAAATTCGGCACGATCATTAAGGTCCAACCTATCTTGATCAGCTCGCCACTCATTACCATCGGTAAGCCAACCTTTAAGTCGAATATTTGGACATTCAAGCTTTCAGCCAGACGCGCTGGAACGAAAACTATCACTGTTACTTCAAAAGGCCGACTGCTAAAAACCCTCAAGCTGATATTCGTGAAGGCGTAAACTGAAGAGGAAAATTTCAAGCCAGCGCCCCCGTTTTTCGGGGGCGCTTTAGATTCTTCTGAACGTCAGAACTGCTTGGACTACTAACCTAGGCTTTGTTGCCAATATAGCTCCAAATAGACTACACTCCTTAAGGAGAAACTCGTACCAATGCCCATGACGACTCAAGAAAAAACCAGCACGCTAGGTAAGGTGATTTCTCTCACCCGCGTCTTTCTGGTCGCATCAATTGCCATTGGTGGACTATCTGTTATTTCCAGCGCCATCATTTTTTTCATTTCTGGTGGAAATGAAGGGAGTGGCAATACGAATACACCGGTGGCTTGTAACTATACTATCAACAGCCTGCCCTACACGCTTGGATCAAGCGGAAAAACGTATTGCCTGGGAGGCGATATCGCCGGGAACGGAAATTTCACTTTTTCCGCTGATAACGTCACGCTTGATGGACAATCCCACAAGGTCACGGGAAGCAACAGTATTACCCTGACTGATCGAAGGGGCGTGGTCATTAAAAACTTAACGATCCCCGGTGGCATTTCCCTCGGCGGGGGCGGACACAATCAGGTGATCAACTCACACTTCAACTATCTTGGAGTTTCAAGTGATGATAATCTTTTTCAGGACAACTTCATTTATACTCCAGCCGACGCCTTCGCGGCTATTCAACTCAAAGGAACTGATCTGAACTATGTTGAAGGCAATTCCTTTATTCACAATTCTATCGCTCAAACCGGCCTAACCACACCCGCCCCGACGTCAGACAGCCGGTACATCCAGCTCTTCTTCGCCCGGAATAATGTTTTTGACAATAATCCAGTCAAGTTTGTCGGAACGGGCAACGCTATTCAAGTCCACTACTCGTTCTTCAACACCTTCAAGAACAACACATTTAACGTCACCTATCCGAGTTTCAACGATGGTTCGGAGCGATATGGGTGGTACGTCCGTGACGGCTCGTCATATAACACCTTCATTGGGAACACCGAAAAAACCAACGAGTATGCCGCACGCTTCAATGGTCCCGGCAATGAAACGTTACCCTGGGGCCATGATAACCTGATCAAAAACAATTACTTCTCCGGTGGCTCTGGCGGTCCGCCCGGCGCCACACGTGGTATCGTCTTGCACGATACGACGACCGGCAATGACGTCTTTGACCACAACACAATTTACGCGTCCAATAGCGCGAGCGATGGCGGGGCGCTGATTATCGGCGTGGGAGACAATACGACCACGACCACCGTCACCAATAACACGGTCGTGGCCCTGCATGGCCGGGCCTTACTTATTGATGGCAAGGGCAGATTGAATGTCCGGAATAATATTTTTTATAGCTACGACGCCCCGGCCATGTATTTCAATGATAATGGTTTGGGCACGTACCTTGGTGACTACAATAACTTCTGGCGTGTCGGCTCAACCACGCCGATTACCTACTGGGCTTCGTGTTGTGGCGCCTCGTCTATGCCGATCACGACGTTCATCGCGCGAACCGGTCAGGATGTCCATTCAACGGGCGTTGACCCCTTGTTTGACGGAGGATCGTATAATCTATCAGATGGTAGCCCAGCGATCGACCGGGGTGATCCAGTTTCCCCGCCGCCGCCAGTTGGCGGATCGCGTATTGACATGGGGAAATTCGAGTTTCCAAAAGACACGAGCCAGGACACAACACCACCGACTCTCTCGCTTGTTCTGCCGAGTGATAACAGTCACTCATCTCCGGCTGGCCGCTATCTCTGCTCAACGTGCTTAATCGCCGGGCGGGCAGATGATAATGGTGACCTTCAAAAGGTCGAAGTACAGATTGATGGTCAGTGGTATGCGGCTCTCGGAACGTATAGCTGGGGGCTGTCCTTGCGGAATGTCACTTTAGCGAACCTAGCTAGTCACACCCTCATCGTTAAAGCCACAGACACCTTCGGTCAAACAACGACCCTGCCGACCTTGAGCTTTGTGGTCGATGATACCCTACCAACCGGATCGATCAGCACGCCAGCCGAAACAACCATGACGGGCGATGCGACTATGACCGCGACTGCCTCGGATAACATCGGCATTGCCTCGGTCCAATTTCACGTTGACGATAATCAATCCGGCTTCGTTTCAACCGCTGCCCCCTATTCCGCTGTCTTCAACTCCGCCCTGTACTGCAATGGGCATCATCGCTTAAATACGACGGTCACCGATACGGCCGGCAACACGTTCCTGACGCCAACCGTTCTGATCATCACCAGTAACACCGGCAAGTCGACCTGCGCCGGCGGATAAACAAACAAAAAGAAACGCGCGTGGCCAGAAGGTCACGCGCGGTGTGTTGACGAAAGTCAACGGTTGTACAAGATTTTCAACTCTCCCCACGACATGGGCCCCGCCGACGTACTCGAGACCGGCGATATGGTGATGACGCCCTGCAAAGGGAAGGGCATTCCATCTTCATACTGGTTGAAGGTCAGCTTCAATTTCGTCGTCTCCAGATCATTTCCTGGCTGGCTAGGATGTTGCTCCAGCTCGGAGATGCTGAAGTCGCCATGCAGCGACGGACAGATCTGATGAAAACTGGAGACTTGCAGGCTGAACACCTTGGCTGGGACGGCTGGGAAACGAGCGGCGTTTCCGTAGTCCTGAACTTGAAGCAGGGTGGAATCGGCCGCGAAGTCCAGTTCGAACCAACTCGTACTGTCCGCCCCACGCCCACGAGCGTAGAAGCTGAGACCGAGCCAGTGATTCGTAAAGACCTGAATCGAATCCCGGACCGAGTCCAGATGAATAGTCTGGGCCTGAGTAATCGGATCGTCAGGCGAGCTGACCAGGTCGATGTCGACCAATGATGCGGCCATGGCCGACGTGGCCATAAGGGCGCCGCTAACAACCAGCAGCGCGAGTAGGCGTTTCATGACTGAACCTCTCTATGGGGTGAGCTAACAAGGTGCGTTATGTGCCGGAAAAAACGTCTCAATCTAGCACGGTATATCCTTTCTGTCAAGATCTCCTGGGTAAACAAAAACGCCCGCTTGGGCGTTTTTGTACATTGCGGTATTAGTAATCTCGCAACTTTTTCATGTGATGATGCTGCTGAATTTTCTCCAAGGCTTTTGATTCAATCTGACGGATACGTTCGCGCGTCACGCCAAATTCCTGGCCAACTTCTTCGAGGGTATGGGCCACGCCATCCGTTAGACCGAAGCGCATCTCGAGAATTTTCTGTTCGCGGGGCGACAAGGTTTCAATAATCCGACGGACATCGTCACGCAGAAGCTGTAAAGCGGCTACTTTGTCCGGTGAAATAGATTTGACGTCTTCAATGAAGTCTCCGAGTGTTGAGTCTTCATCGTCTTCACCGACAGAGGTTTCCAGCGAGACTGTGTCCTGGGAGATTTTCATGATATGACGAATTTTGTCAACTGGTTCCCCCATTTCCGCGGCGATTTCTTCCGGCAATGGCTCACGACCGAGGTCTTGAATCAATTGGCGTTCAATTTGCTGGAATTTATTGATCGTCTCAACCATGTGGACGGGAATGCGAATGGTTCGCGATTGGTCGGCCAGGGCCCGGGTAATTGCTTGCCGGATCCACCACGTCGCGTATGTTGAGAACTTGTAGCCTTTACGATAATCAAATTTTTCAACGGCCCGGAAGAGGCCGATGTTCCCCTCTTGGATGAGGTCAAGTAAGGACAGCGACCGGCCAGTAAACTTTTTGGCAATGGAGACGACCAGACGAAGGTTGGCTTCGACCAACCGTTTTGAAGCTTCAGCGTCTCCAGCATCCTTGCGCTTAGCGAGAGAAACTTCCTCTTCAGCCGTTAGCAGCGGAACTTTACCAATTTCCCGCAAGTACATCTGGATGGAATCATTCGAGATATCGCCTAAATCAAAATGTCGCTCATCGTGGGGTAGGTGTTTCTTCGAATGCGCCGGCTCGAGGAAGCTCGGCTTGGTGGCCGGCTCAAGCAGGCTCGGTCCAGATTCAACAACCGTAATTCCGTTTTTCTCGAACGCGTCAAGGAGGTCTTCGTACTGATCAACGTATTCCTCTAATTCCGGCAAGGCGTACAACAGCTCGGTTTCCGTCATGAAGCCACGCTGGCGGCCCTTCTTAATGAGCTCGTCCAGCTCGGCTTGCTGGAGTCGACCTGCTGACCGGCGCTCAGGAGCTGCCTTGAGGTTGCGTTTGAGGGATGATTTCGTTGCCTTGCGGACTGACTTCGCTTTGACAACTCGCGTCGCTTTCTTCTTCGTTATTTTCTTCGGCATGGAAAAAATTATGAGAGCTGACGTAATTCATTCGTGACTGACTGAAACCGCGCTAAGACCGCCGACAGCTCTGGTCCGGAACCGGACCGTTGTTCAAGCTGACGTAGATCAACTTCGATATGGCGGAGCTCTTCGGTCAGGGCGTGACGCTGTAAGTCAACCGTCATCGTCAAGACATCCTGCTCCAGCACAGCTGACGTCTCAGTCGCTAATTCCTTATCGCCCAGCAGCGTCAGAACGGTTAACCGTTCTTGCTGGTCTGGATCGAGGGCTGTCGCTAGTCGGCTGAGATCACTCGGCTGTGAAAAGTGGTCCTGACTATACCAGATGACTAACGTTTTGTACAGTCGCTCCAGGTCGTCGCCCACGAGATACTCTGGTTTAAAGCGGGTTTCAACCAATCCGATCAATGATGGCTGACGGATGAGGCAGGCTAATAACCGTTCCGAGATTGCTCGCCATCGGTCCACCATGACTGGCGCGGCCGCCACGGCAGCCGGCTGGTTTTTTCGACTGTTCGCCGGTCGGCGTTCACTCGGCAGAGACCGGCGGAGGGCGGCTGGTTCAACGTGAACTAATTCGCCTAAACGCTGAAGGTAATGGGCCTGTTCAACAGGATCGGCCACCTTGCTCAGGATGGGCAAGAGGAATTTGGCCACGGCCTTTTTCTCCTGGACTTTGCTCAGATCGCGGTTCTGCACCGCTTCATCAAACATATAATCGAGGTAGGGTTGGGCCCCGGTAATGGCCGCCGTCCAGGCCGGCGCGTCATGACGGATGAGCTCGTCCGGATCTTTTCCGGCCGGTAAGCGGACAATGAAGACATTCATTTGAGCTATTAGGGCTTGATCGACGCCACGCAGAGCGGCTTGGGCGCCGGCCGCGTCTCGATCGAAGGATAAAACAATATTCGATGAAAATCTTTTAATCAAACCGACTTGTTCGGCTGTCAAGGCGGTGCCTGAACTCGCTACGACATTCGTCATCCCGGCTTGGTGGGACGTGACGCAGTCCATTTGGCCTTCGACCAAGACCGCCCGGTCAGATTTCTTGATCGCTTGCTTGGCTTTATCGAGACCATATAGGACACCACTCTTGTTGTAGACAATCGTCTGCGGCGAGTTGATATACTTCGCCGGGGGTGGGCCGTGCGGATCAACGGTCACGTCAAGAATGCGTCCACTGAATCCAACAACCGTTCCGTGAAGATCAGCGACGGGAAACATAATCCGGCCACGGAAGCGATCATAAAATCCGGCGCCTCGATCTTTCTTGATCGTCAGCCCCGCTTGAAAAATATCATCATCGGAAAAACCTTTTTTTCGCAGAGCTTGGAAGGTGGCATCCCATTGGGCCGGCGCATAACCAATCCCGAAATCCTCAATTGTATCAGGAGTAAGTCCACGTTGCTTGAGGTAATCCCGGGCCACGGATGCTTCACTACTTTTTCGCAAAACTTCCTGGTAATACCGACTGACCCAACGCATGAGGTCGAGCATGCGGGTTTTCTGGGTCTGCGCCTGAGGGTCAAAATCCTTGAGTTGGACTCCGGCTCGTTTAGCTAATAACCGCAATGTCTCGGGAAAATCCATGCTTTCAATTTCTTGCACGAATGAAAACATATCTCCTCCCCGGCCGCAGCCAAAACAGTGCCAGGTTCCCCGATCGCGCGAGACCATAAACGACGGCGTTTTTTCGTTATGGAAAGGGCACTTGGCCTTAAAGCTCGTTCCGGCCGGGCGCAACTGAACATACTCGTTAATCAGATCAACGATGTCAAGCCGTTGTTTGATTTCTTCAACTGGCGTCAGCATGTTCGTACCTTACCACGACCGAAGAAAAACCGCACTGGGTTTCTTCCCGAATTCATCAACATTCTGCCCACAGCGGAGGGTGAGAGATTCGAACTCTCGATACCTTTCGGTATGCACGCTTTCCAAGCGTGTGCACTAGACCACTATGCGAACCCTCCGCCGTGGGCAAAAAGTCATGGAGCTTTCCCTTTTGACAACCTCAACGAGCCGTTCCGAGATTATCGGAAACCGACATGCTTGTCAAAAACCTAGGATATCGAAATCATCAGGAACGGAGCTGTTCAATCTCAAGATCGGACTTGCAAATCCGCCACTGGGCTGGGCGGAGTAATATCCAGGTTCAGTAAAAAAATGGCGTCTTGAGCGGGCACATTCAGCGACGTGACCGTTGAACCATCGTTCGTCGTAGGATCTGTTATTCCGGTAATTTTTTTATATGGTTTCTCAAGAGTCACCGACTGAGCCGACGTATCAGGATTGACCAAAACGGTACCATGATCAAAGTCCCGCCGATAGACGCTTGTCGCCCCTCGCTGGACATGAATATCATCAAACCAGATGTCCCCAGCCGTCTCCGAGACATCGAAACGGAGATTGACCAAGCCACTCGAATTCGGTGTTAAAACAATTTGATACTGTTTCCAGCCGACAGACAGCGGGACTAACTGCTCAGCCAGAGCCGGTTGACCGGTCGGCGCCAAGACTACGTTGATGCGTCGCGCTGTTGAAGAGTTGGCCCAAAACGTCAGGGCATAGGTCAACCCCGAAGTCACCGGTGATGGTAAAGCCGTGGCCGCGCTGACTTGGTACCAGACGACGCTGTCGCCGGTGGTCACGTGCGTTTTGATCGAAGCGTTACCGACTTGGCTGACCGTTGTATCTCGACTGACCGACCCATATGAGTTCGAGCCAATGTTCCACCCCGTCGCGTTCGTTTCGAGCCCCGGGAGGGGGACCAAATCCGCCATTGCGTTCGGGCGGCTCATTTGATACATATCAGCCGTTGGTTGTCCGCGCCAGCCGGTTTTTTGGCCGCTCGTACTGCTCTGTCCCGTGGTCAGGTCAACCGCGTATTCATCAAACCACCACAGGTCATAGCGATATCCGCCGGCTCGTGAATCGGTTCCTCGCGACCCGTCGCCGAAAATTGCCCAGCCTGAGCCGAGCGAAGCTGAACCTAGACCGAGGCGCTCACGGCGCATCGTGGTTGGATCCGTCGGGGTATCCGCATTCGTCCAGGTATTGAGGAAGTTGTAGGGCGGTTGTCGGTACAGGCTTTCATTGAACATATATCCGCCGGCGTACCAGAACATGTTGTTCTGCCACGTTCCACCCTCTTGGGCCGGGAAATTTTCGTACATCCAGCCATTGAAATTTGAGTAGAGGGCTGACGTCCCGTTTCCACTATTGGCCGATAGAATAAAGTCTGGGCCGGCCGCTTGGCGTAAGCGATCGGCTAAAATACCTACCGCTGTTTTCCATCCATCGCGAAAACTTTGGTCGTCGCTATATCCGGCTCGAACGTAGTCGAGATGATAGGCGTCGTCCAGAAATCCAATATCGTAGGTCATGCCGTCAAAAAACATTCCGTCAAGCAAGACGCGCCCATTGGAATCATGTTTGGAAATAATATTTTGAATGATCAGGTTAGCGATGGCTTCAGCGGTGGTATACGTATAGGTCCCATCCCCGTTGGACGTTCGTTTAGCCAAGTTGATGTTGGTGAAGTATTCAGCGAACAGCGAACCGCTTTGTTTGTAGAGCCAGCTATTGTTTGGACCGGCGGCAGCATTCGGATCGCTGACGGATGAGTCATTCGCGAGGGCCCATATTTTCTGATAATAATAATTCGGATCGCTGTACGATCGTAGGGCATAGAAGGGCAGAATGTAGCCCAAGATTTTCATATTGGCGTTCCGCTGACGGAGCTGGTCGATAACATCCGTCCGGACGTCGGTAAACGGCGTTGGCTCGAGGGTAATGAACGAGTATTTGGCCAGTTGATCAATCGTTGAGGTGCTCAACGTACCGTCATCATTGATCGTCGGGTACCCCCAGCTTCGATTGCCGTCGTATAAGGCAAAGTGGGGATAGTTGATTGCGCTCGTACCCGGCAGGCCCGTCGGCGCAGCATCGACGCGATGCTGCGGGTTGATTTGTGTCGCTACCGCCAACAGAAAAATGAAACCGGCCACCGCCACGTGGCTACGGTGAGCACGCATACTATCGTGGAGCTAATTTCTGATTCAGCATGAGCGTCGTTTTAATGACGGTATCGGGATTGAGGGAAATAGAGTCAATGCCTTCTTGGGCCAAGAAGAGGGCAATATCCGGGTAGTCCGATGGGGCCTGGCCACAGAATCCAATTTTCTTTTTGGCAGTCCGGGCACCGTTGATCGCCCGGGAGAACATCCATTTCGCCGCGGGGTTGTGCTCGTCGTAAATATGGTTGACCAGCTCAGAGTCTCGGTCAGCAGCCAGGGTGAACTGGGTCAGATCATTCGAACCGATGGAGAAGCCATCAAAGTACTTAGCAAACTCGTCGATCAGGATAACATTCGAGGGGACTTCAACCATGCAGTAGATTTGCAATCCATTTTTGCCCTGGACAAGTCCGTTGTCGGCCATGAGTTTGATAACTTTTTTGGCCTCATCGATCGTCCGGCACATTGGCACCATCAACTTGAGGTTATTCAAACCCATCGTCTCCCGAACCTTGACCATCGCTTTTAACTCAAGCACAAAGGCTTCACGGTAGGCATCACTGTAGTACCGCGCCGCGCCGCGCCAGCCCATCATCGGATTATCTTCTTTCGGCTCGAATTCTCGTCCGCCGGTCAGCGTCGCGTACTCGTTCGACTTGAAGTCGGCTAAGCGCAAGATCACATCTTTTGGATAGAAGGCCGCGGCGATCATGGCCACGCCCGAAGCCATAGTATCAACGTAGAACTGTTTTTTGTCTTTGTAGCCGGCGGTCCGTTTGGCAATAATTCGTTTTGCCTTCGCGTCCTTCAGTTTCGGGTAACGGATGAGCGCCATCGGATGGATACCAATCCAGGAAGCCGTAATGAATTCTTCGCGGGCCAAACCAACGCCATCATTGGGAATGAAGCTTTGGCCGAAGGCCTGCTCCGGATTGCCAATGTTCATCATAATTTTGACTGGCGGCCGTTTGAGGCTCTTGAGGTCGTGCGTGACGACATCAAATTTCAAACGACCAGCGTACACATTCCCGACTGAACCTTCGGAGCAAACAACGGATACGTCTTGGCCGGTATGGATGGCCTTAGTCGCATCTTTTGTGCCGACAATCGCCGGAATACCAAGTTCACGGGAAATAATGGCGGCATGTGCTGTCCGGCCGCCGCGGTTGGTGACGATAGCTGAAGCAATTTTCATGATCGGCTCCCAGTCCGGATCTGTCATATCCGTCACTAAGACTTCACCGGCTTTGAACTGACTGATGTGCTTCGCATCCATGATGACCCGAGCCTTACCGACGCCGATCTTTGTTCCGACCGGTGAGCCGCTGGTCAGAATCTTTTTGGGCTGGTTCGGCTTGAGGATATATTCTTCAAGAACGTCTTTCTTCGCTTGTGAGTGAACGGTCTCCGGGCGGGCCTGAACGATGTACAGCTGATTGGCCATGCCATCTTTGGCCCACTCCATGTCCATGGCCTTACCGTAGTGCTGCTCGATGGCAACCGCCCAACGGGCCAGTTGCTCAATTTCCGGATCAGTCAAAATGAATTTCGTGCGGTCGGCTGACGGAACGCTGATGTTCTTCGTTGGCTGCTTCGGGCTCGCCGTATACACCATTTTGATTAGCTTATCGCCCATCGTATGCGTCAAAATTGCCGGCTTACCCTGAGCCAGGCTTGGCTTAAAGACATAGAATTCATCTGGATTGACCCGACCGAGAACAATGTTTTCCCCTAAGCCCCACGAGCCGGTCACCAGGACCGCATTAGAAAAACCCGACTCGGTATCAATCGAGAACATGACCCCCGAACAGGCTTTGTCCGACCGTACCATTTTTTGTACGGCCGCCGATAACCCAATGGAAAAATGATCGAAGCCCTTGTCATGACGATAGGAGATGGCTCGATCAGTAAACAAAGAAGCGAAGCAGCGTTTGACCGCGGACACGACCTCTTGCTCACCGCGGATATCTAAGTACGTTTCCTGTTGGCCGGCGAACGAGGCGTCAGGCAAATCTTCCGCCGTGGCCGATGATCGAACAGCGACATCAACATTCTTGGTGAACTCTTTTTCCAGTTTCCGATAGTTTTTGACTATGGCGTCTTGAAGGTCTTGCGGCAACGTGGCGTTGAGAATCGTCTGGCGAACCTTTGCTCCGCGCGTCTGCAGATTCTTGATGTTCGACGTATTCAGGTCGCTCAAAATTTTCTTAATATCATCACGAATGCCGGCTTTTTCCAGAAAGTAAAAATAGGCTGCCGCCGTCACCGCAAAGCCATTCGGAATACGAACACCTTTTGGTGTTAACAAGGAATACATTTCGCCCAGTGAGGCGTTTTTCCCGCCCACCAGCTTGACGTCGGTGTTCCGAAGCTCGTTAAACCACAGGATAAATTTCTGGTCGCGCGGCGTGTCCATGAGAAAGTTGGTTATGGTGTTGATGTTCGTCGAAGTGAAAAGAAAATAGTCGCGCTGATCGTTAGAAGGCTGACGATGATACCGGTGATGAGTGTCTCGGATATGCCGCTGAAGACATCGGTCACCGTCGGGTGAAGGACAAACCGACCGACACTCGCCGCCAGGCCCATGGCTAATCCGATCGCCGCCCCCGAGGTTATACTTTCTATGCGTCGACCGCGATGACGAGAGATTATCCAGGCCACCCCGACTGCTCCAGCCAGCTCAGCCACAAGAACCAGGGTCTGTGATTGCTCGGTTACAACTAAGCCCAGGATAATCACCGACATGATAATGACTGGGCGTCGGAGAAGGGTAAAATACTGGTCAGTGCTCCACTGACCGATCGTCGCCCGACTCGGTAACGGTGCGGGCAATTCTGCCATGAATATATTCTAGCATATTTTTATGAAAAAATCAATCCCTCGTATAACAAACAGCGCGGCCCTTCCGGGCCGCGCTGTAGAAAATATCGACGTCTAGTAATCCATTCCCATCCCGCCGCCCATTCCACCCATACCGCCCATACCAGCCGGCGGAGCAGAATCTTTCTTCTCTTCCGGTTTGTCGGTCACGATGGCTTCAGTCGTTAACATTAACGCCGTAATCGAGGCGGCGTTTTGCAACGCGGTCCGGGTCACTTTCGTTGGGTCAACGATCCCAACCGCGACCATGTCTTCGTAGACATCCTTAGCCGCGTTGTACCCATACGATCCTTTTTGCTTCTTAACTTCGTTGACGATAACCGACGGTTCTTTACCGGCGTTCAGAGCAATTTGGCGCAGCGGCGCTTCCAGCGCGTTTCGGAGGATTTTCACGGCCACCATTTCATCTTCATTCTCGAGCTTCAGATGGTCAAGCGATTCGATCGTCCGAAGTAACGCCACGCCACCGCCAGCCACAATACCTTCTTCGACGGCCGCTTTGGTCGCTTGAATGGCGTCTTCAATTCGAAGTTTCTTCTCCTTCATTTCCGTTTCCGTGGCCGCGCCGACTTTGAGAATAGCCACGCCGCCGGCCAACTTGGCCAAGCGTTCTTGAAGCTTTTCCTTGTCGAAATCTGAATCAGTGTTGTCTAACTCGGTCCGAATTTCGGCAATCCGGCCTTCAATGGCTTTCTTCTCGCCGGCGCCATCAACAATCGTCGTGTTTTCTTTGGTGGCGATAATTTTGCGCGCTCGGCCGAGCTGTTCAATCGTGGTGTTCTCAAGTTTCAAACCAAGGTCATCAGAAATGACTTGCCCGCCAGTGACGATCGCAATATCTTTGAGCATTTCCTTCCGGCGATCACCGAAACCTGGGGCTTTGACCGCCAAGACGCTGAAGGTGCCGCGAATCTTGTTGATCACAAATGTCGTTAACGCTTCCCCGTCAACATCATCGGCGATGATGACCAATTCTTTTTTCCCGCTCTGGGCAATTTTTTCGAGCAGCGGCAAGATGTCCGATAAAGCGGAAATTTTCTTGTCCGTGATCAGGATGTGCGGATCGTTGTAGACCGCTTCCATTCGGTTCGGATCGGTAATCATGTACGGCGTCACCAAACCTTTGTCGAACTGTAACCCTTCGACAACTTCTTTTTCAATACCGAAGGTTTGGGACTCTTCAACCGTGACGACACCGTCTTTTCCAACCTTGTCCATGACCTCGGCAATGGCTTTACCGATTTCTTCGTCTTGAGCAGAAATCGACGCAACTTGAGCGATCTCCTCGTTACTCTTAATCGCCTTGGACATTTTCTTCAGGTCAGCCACAACCGTTTCCACCCCTTTTTCGATCCCCCGTCGGATCGCCATCGGTTCGGCCCCGGCCGCCACGACTTTCAAGCCTTCGGTAATGATCGCTTGGGCTAAGAGCGTAGCGGTCGTTGTTCCATCACCAGCCACGTCATTCGTTTTGGTCGCCACTTCTTTGACCAGTTCCGCACCGAGGTTTTCAAATTTATCTTCCAGATCGATTTCTTTAGCGATCGTCACGCCATCGTTCGTGATCGTCGGCGAGCCGTAGCCTTTATCTAAAACAACATTCCGGCCTTTTGGTCCGAGGGTCACCTTGACCGCGTTGGCTAATTTATCGACGCCAGCTTTTAACTTCAGGCGGGCTTGTTCATCAAACAGAATTTGCTTAGGCATAGAATCTGTATCCTTTCGTCAATTACATCAACTTCCCGACCAAGTCATCCTCGTCGGCAATCATGTACTCTTCGCCGTCGATTTTGACCTTGTCCGGTCCGTACTTTTTTAAAATGACCCGGTCGCCGACCTTGACTTGCATCGGCACTTCTTTTCCTTCTTCCATCTTCGGGTCGCCCACAGCGATAATCTCGCCTTGTTCTAACTCTTCTTTCTCGACCGTGTCCGGGAGAACGATGCCCGACTTCGTCATTTTCTCTTCCTTGACCGGCTTAATCAGGGCCTTGCCCCGCATCGGTTTCAGTTTGACCATACGTCTGCTGTGCTTAGTGAATGATTGATATCGAATTGGCCAGAATCTCGAAAAACTCAGGCAATTAGCAGTCTACCAGTGAGACTGCCAATCGGTCAAGAGCGCCTTTTCTTACTGTCTCAACGCCACGTATGGCCCCTGGTGGAAGACCTGATGATAGCCCTGATGTTGGAGGGTAGGCGATAAAGTTATCGTGGTGATAATTGTTGAACCCTCAAATCGGGCGGCTGATGTTGCTTCCGTGATCGGCACGCCGATCCGGGCCAAGTAAAAATACAACGCCGGTTCTGACAAATGTGAAATATCGATTACCCGAATATCTTGGGGGTGGATAGATATGACCTGGGCCGCAATCGCTTTCGCGTTTGATGTTGTCGGCAGATGTTTCAGATATGAATACTGCCAGCCAAAGCTGAGAATAACGACATATGCCGCCATCGCCGCACCAACGATCAACGGTGCTAACCGGGGTTGAAGAACTCGAGCGATAGTCACGACAATCAAAGCCGCGATGAGCGCGACTAACCACCGGAACATTGCATGAGTCGCCCAGGCGACCGGTAAGAATCCATACGGCGTGAGGTTCCAGAGCAACCCCGAATGAGCTAAGTGGGCGGGCATGGCGGCGATCATCCACGCCGTACTGAGTTCAAACACCACCCACAACCATCGCCGCGGTTGCTCGGCCAGACCATGGATGAAGGCTAGGGCAATCAGCAAGCTGGCTGCCGGATAGAGGGGTTGGATGTAGTGATCGTATTTCGTGCGAGCTAGGGAAAAGAGAATGATTGTCACTCCAGCCCAGATCAACAGAAGTCTGTTGAGTGGTTCCTTTCGCTGGTTGAGAGCAACCAAGACTGCCCAGGCGATGAAAAACGACGCGGGAAAGAAAAAATCCAAGAATACCTTGCCATACCAGTACCCCGGAACGTTGGCGCTGGCGATAATCGCTGAGCTGCGTTCAACCAGGTTAAAGCCAACCGCTTGATGCCAGAGTTCCCGGCCATGCGTCAGTCCGACCACGATGTGCCATGGTGCCGCCACAAGAAGTAAGAGCCCCAGGCCTTGCATCGCCCGGCGCCAGGAAGTGTGCCGGTATCCCCGACTGACCAGGAGATCAAGGTCGATGATCAACTGGGGCAACAGTCCGACAAATGATTTCGTCATGATAGCCAAGCCAGTGAAAATTCCCACCGCCCACCACCAGCGTTGGTCATCTTTCGTCCGCCAATAGGCGTAGAGCGTGGCGGTCACAAAGAACACCAACAACGCGTCCGTGTCGCCGGTCCGAAAAGCATGAAAAAACATGAACCGACCGCTGACAAAAAGAAGTCCAGCCAACAACGCTAGCCAGGCCCTGTGGTTCCCCCCCTTGGATAAGGGGGGGTTCGGGGGGGTAGCCTGCCATGTCCATACCGTGATCAGAAGCGCCGTAGCTATTCCAGCCAGTGCGGACCAGAACCGCACGCCCAACTCATTGACGCCAAACACATCGAATGATAAGTTCATCAGCCAGAACGTCAGTGGTGGTTTTTCCAAAAATAATTGGCCGTGATACGTCGGCAACCACCATGATCCCCCGGCGTGGATGGTTTGTGTTACCCCGGCATAAATTCCCTCATCCCAATTCGTCAGCGGCGTACGCGGCAAACGCAAAAACAGGACGAGGGTCGAAATGATCGTTATGACAATAACGACCCAAGCAATATTTCGACGAGTGGTCATAATCCAAGCGATCGTAGTCGATCGTAGAACTTTTGACGGTATACTAAGCGCCGATCAGCTTCGTGGAATTTCAACACATCCTCCGAAATAATCACGTCCGTCGTTGGTTCACTCGACCGGCTGGTCGTGTTTTTATCCATCCGCTTCATTTGGTAATTCCGGGCCCAGACTTCCAAGCTCAAGCCAATCGGCGACTGAAAAAATATTTCAAAGAAATTTTTGATCGATTGGAGACCGCTGTTTGGCTTAATGAGGCGTTGTCGCCAATCCCACGACCAGGCATTTGGCAACATCTTGTTCACCCAAGCATTCGCCTGGACGAATTTCGTATAGGTTCCATCATCAAGTAATGGCACAGCCTCGCTGGCCCAGAACGCAAAGTGTGGATCGTCATCTTCCCGTTTCAGCGATTCAAGATCGAGCTCGGATGTCGTCATGTAGAAACTTAAACAGACGCGGTCGGTAATGTTGGTACCGTGTCGGCGGTATCCAAGCAGGGCCACGATCCCGGTGACGATCATCCGCGTTAGCCAGATGTGACCAGGAGCGATCACGATCAGGAGATCAATGTCACTCTCTGGCCGCGCATTATCAATGGCTAAGGTGTTGACCACCGCCACCATCTTAATAAATGGCACCATTTCAACGTAACGCGCTACGGTCAGGGCGCGCCGCCATTTTTTTTCATTCCGTACCTTCCGTTCAGCTCGAGTTTGGACAATGACACTTCGACCCTTCACAACGATAAACTTTCCTTGCCGTTCAATCATCGTATCCAGCGGACCAGCTTGAAGGGCGGCCGAAACATCTTCGGCCGTGATGGTACTCTTTGGCTGCTGAGGGTAAATCCAGCGCCAAATTTCCTCCTCGGTCAGCGGAAAATCAAAGATGTCAAAATAGGCTAAAGTGCGAAGGATTGCAGTCTGTAGGGGGCTCAGGTTTGACATGAATCAGCGATTATGATAGGGTCCGAGGCGTTCACTGCAGTACCTCAGGACTGGGGCAAGTATACCACCCTAGCTCTTTCATCATACCCCATCCGGGGTACTACAAGGAGGCACTACGTGCTCGTGCTCACACGGAAGCTGGGCGAGAACATCAGGATCGGTGATGACGTAAAAATCACTGTCCTCGAAGTTCGCTCGGGCCAAGTCAAACTTGGCATCGAGGCTCCGCCCGAGGTCAAGGTCCACCGTGAAGAGATCTACACCAGGATTCAGGAAGAGAGCCAGCGAGCCCAGCGCTGGAAGCCGGAAGCGGGAACACTCCCTGACTCGTCCAATCAGGACGCCAAGAAGAAAGACGGGAATGGGAAGTAGCAGCTGCACCTTATCTGGTCGATAACCCGACCGCCTCTGTTCTACCTGTTCTACCCGCTCTAGTGTTACACGCTGGAGCGGTTTTTTTTCTTGCTCAAGATTTCGGCTAAGTATTTCCCAGTATGGCTACCCTTGACTTGAGCAATCTCACGGGGCGTTCCCTCGGCCACAATGTGCCCACCACCGTCTCCCCCTTCTGGTCCGAGGTCAACAATCCAATCAGCCGACTTGATAACATCAAGATTGTGTTCAATGACGAGGACGGTATTGCCCTTGTCGACCAATTGGTTAATCACGCCGAGCAAGCGCTTGACGTCATCGACATGGAGACCGGTGGTTGGTTCATCGAGAATATACAGTGTCCGGCCGGTGGCGCGGCGGGACAGCTCGGTCGCTAACTTCACGCGCTGGGCTTCACCGCCAGACAACGTCGTGGCTGATTGGCCAAGGTGAACGTAGCCTAGGCCAACATCGGATAATGTTTTTAACTTTTGGTGAATCGCCGGAATATGTTCGAAGAAAGCCAAGGCCTCTTCAACCGTCATGTTCAAAATTTGGGCGATGTTCTTGCCTTTGTAGTGGATATCTAAGGCTTGCTGGTTGTACCGTTGGCCATGGCACTCTTCACATTCGACATAGACATCCGGCAAGAATTGCATTTCAATCCGCACCACGCCGTCCCCTTCGCACGCTTCACAGCGGCCGCCTTTGACGTTGAAGGAGAATCGGCCAGGTCCATAGCCGCGCATCTTTGCTTCCGGAACCTGAGTGAAGATATCGCGGATTTGGGTGAAAACGCCCGTGTACGTCGCCGGGTTTGAACGGGGGGTCCGGCCAATCGGACTCTGGTCAATATCCACAACCTTATCGAGATGTTCGAGGCCTTTGATAGCTTTATGCTTGCCTGGCAGGTCTTTGGCGTTGTAAAAATACTGGTTCAGTGCCCGGGCCAGAATATCGGTCATCAGGGTTGATTTACCGCTGCCGGAAACACCGGTAATACAGACGAATTTTCCGAGCGGCAAGGTAACATCAATCGAGCGCAGGTTGAATTCGGCTGCGCCGAGGATACTGATCGACTTGCCATTCCCGCGCCGATAGGTGGACGGCGGATCAATAGTTTTTTTCCCGGAGAGGTATTGGCCAGTTAAGGATTTCGGGTCGGCCATAACTTCGGATGGCTTGCCTTGGGAAACAACTTGTCCACCGTGGTCACCAGCGCCAGGACCAATATCAATCAGGTAGTCGGCCGCGAGCATGGTCGCTTCGTCGTGTTCGACAACCAAAACCGTGTTGCCGAGATCACGCAACCTGATAAGTGTTTCAATTAATTTATCATTGTCTCGCTGATGTAATCCGATTGACGGCTCATCGAGAATGTAAATCACGCCGACGAGTGACGAACCGATTTGGGTCGCCAAGCGAATCCGCTGAGCCTCGCCACCAGCTAACGTTGAAGCGGCGCGATCAAGCGTCAAATAATCTAAACCAACATTCTGTAAGAAGGTCAGGCGGGCCCGGATTTCTTTCAGAATTTGGTGGGCGATCGTCAGGTCCCGGGGGCTAAGTTTTTTGATGTCCTTGGCCGGACCGTCACCCGTCAGGGCATCAAAAAAGTTCTTGGCGTGAGCGATGTTCAGGCTGGTCGTGTCGGCAATGTTTTTATCGCTGACCGTGACGGCCAAGGCTTCCGGCTTCAAGCGTTTCCCGTGACAGGTTGGGCAAGGAAACGTCCGCATGTAGCGCTCGATTTCCGCCCGCATGTATTCGGAATCAGTTTCTTTATACCGGCGCATGAGATTCGGCAGGACACCTTCAAAGGTTGTACTCAATTCGCGTCCGCCCTGCCCGGCATAGGACTTATTGACGTCGAAAACGTCGTCTCCAGAACCGTGGAAGATAATATCGAGCTGTTTCTTGGTCAATTTGTCGACCGGAACGCGTGTGGAAAAACCATGCTCCTTGGCGACCGCTTCTAGAACGCGGTTGTACCAGGCCTGGTTAGCGCTTGTCCGCGACCATGGGCGGATGGCCCCTTCAGCCAGGCTTAAGCGCTTATTGGGAATAACCAGCTCCGGATCAACTTCGAGTTTCGTGCCCAGGCCCGTGCAGTCAGGGCAGGCACCGTGAGGATTGTTGAAGGAAAAGGTCCGAGGTTCAATCGGCGGCAGCGAGAGGTTGTCATAGGCGCAGGCAAAGTGTTCGCTGAACAGAACATCTTCGTCATTATCGAGTCGCTGGACAACGACCAAGCCGTCGCCGAGATCTAAAGCGGTTTCCAAAGAATCGTAGAGTCGCGTTTTGTTCTCGCTATTCTTCTCCTGGTCATCCTGGCCAAGCGTGAGCCGGTCAACGACGACCTCAATCCGGTGCTTCTTCTGTTTATCGATATTGAGATCTTCAGCTTCATCGAGCGAGTAGACTCGTCCATCGATCCGGAGTCGGACGAAACCCGCCTTCCGAACGTCCGTCATCACGTGCTTGTGTTCGCCTTTTTGATCGCGAATGACCGGCGCTAAAATCATGATCTTCGTGTTCTTCGGCCAGGCTAGAACTTGATCAACGATTTGTTCAATCGTCTGCTTCGTCACCGGTCGACCGCAGATTGGACAATGCGGCAAACCGACCCGGGCGAAGAGCAAGCGTAAGTAATCGTAAATTTCCGTGACCGTGCCGACGGTTGAGCGAGGATTGTGGGAGGTCGTTTTTTGGTCAATCGAAATGGCCGGTGATAAACCATCAATTTGATCCACGTCTGGCTTATCCATTAAGCCTAAAAACTGCCGAGCGTAGGCCGACAGGGATTCAACATAACGCCGTTGTCCCTCAGCGTAGATGGTATCAAACGCCAGCGATGATTTTCCTGAGCCCGACAAGCCGGTTAAAACAACCAGCGCGTCACGCGGAATATCGACGTCAATATTCTTCAGGTTGTGAACCCGAGCGCCACGAACCCGAATGGCGGTGTGATCGGGACGGAGGACTGACCGCTTGGTCGGCTTAGAAGAAGGCATCGTAAAAAAGAGGACAAAAAGCTGGCGAGAGTATACACCCGCTGTCAAGAGGGGTCAAGTCAGAAGCCTTGCTGAAGAAAAAGCCCCGTCGCTAGTTGCGCGACGGGGCGAGGAAAAGGATGCAGCTAGACGGAGCTGGCGTGCTTGGGACTTGGAATTCCCAGCTGAGGTCGCAGCGGCAGGAACTTCTGCCCGAACCCGACAGGCACGACCCGGCAGACGTCGATGACCAGTTGCTGCCCCCCACCAACCAGCGGGTTGCGATGCATCATGGCCAGCTCGAACGAGTTTGTCTGGAAGTACTGCGTCATCCAGGCCAGGAAACCGGGAGCGTAGCGATGTTGGTCACC
Source organism: uncultured Gammaproteobacteria bacterium (assembly GCA_964518425.1). Taxonomy (GTDB): domain Bacteria; phylum Patescibacteriota; class Patescibacteriia; order SBBC01; family CAIJZX01; genus CAYLHT01. Next base: position 27,038 of record CAZFGG010000004.1, on the reverse strand, counting down.
AGGCTCGAAAGAGAGTGTCAGGACAGGCGTTTTCTTTCCCGACTTCTGTCCACCACGCATTTCCTGACTGACATTGCTGATGAAGAAGCCGACCTGCTGGATGTCGCCGAACACGCCGCCCATGCGCCAAGGCCTGTCGACTTCCAGATTGGTCTGGAAGACCTTCTGTCCAGGTAGGAGCTGACCCTCTGCGCGTTGTTGCCGAAGCCGTTCGTCATCGCGATCGATGATCTCGACACCCATGTTGTCGGGTGCCGAAATTCCATTGAGCCGAACCAGAACCTGCTTGAGGCGCTTGCTCACCTTTGTCCTCCTTGATGGGGTGGTGAATCGTTTGCCTATGGCCAAGAGCAGAGCTCGCTGTCATCCAAGAATAAAGTGCGGGAGAAGAACGACGTAGCGTAGTCGAAAATGACGAAAAAGTCAAGCCCGGCTGATAGTATCTCGGCTAACATTAGGCAAAACTTGTTTGACCACCATGCTATACTGGCCCTATGTCGAGCCTTCTCACCTTGGCCCAAGCTCTGCCGAAGAAATACGGCGTCTACCTCTATCACGACACGGACGGGACGGTTATTTATGTTGGGAAAGCAAATAACCTCCGTTCGCGTGTCTCGTCATATTTCCGCCCATCGGCGGATTTATCACCGGCCAAGCAGATCATGATCGGTGAGATTCATCGCATTGAGCACATTCTTGTTCGCTCGGAAACGGAAGCACTTCTCCTTGAGTCAACGCTGATAAAAAAATACCGCCCCAAATACAATGTCATCCTGAAAGACGATAAATATTTTCAGTACATTAAGATTGCTTTGCGCGATCGCTTTCCACAGGTCAGTACCGTCCGCCGGATCACGATGGACGGCAGCCGCTATTTCGGACCGTACACGTCGGGGCTAGCTGTTCGCCGAACAATGCGACTACTCAAGCGCTTATTTCCTTATAAAAGTTGTAAGAATAAACCAGAGGTACCGTGCTTTGATGCCCATCTTGGCCGCTGCCTGGGCCATGATACCGGACCGGGAAGCGTCGAGCGCTATCACCAGGTTGTTGAACGGTTAATCAATTTCCTCGAAGGAAAGGTTGGCCAGGTGCTGAAACAATTGCGGGCCGACATGCAGCAAGCGGCCGCTACGCGGGATTTCGAAACGGCTGCCCTGCTCCGAGATCGACTGATGGCGCTTGAGCATGTCATTGAGCAACAAACCGTTGTCACCCCGCGCCGCGATTCGTTCGATGTGATTGGTCTGGCTCGGCTGGATGATATCGCCGCCGTGAATTTATTCCAAATCCGTCAAGGCAAACTCATCCAGCGCGACCATTTCATGCTCCAACACGTCAAAGGACAACTGGACCAGGAGGTGATCCGTTCGTTTGCGCAGCAGTATTACACTCAGTCCACGACCCACCCCCACGTGGTCATCACGCCCGTCGATCTTCCTTTGGCCGTGGGCAACGCTTTACAGTTGTCCTTCCATCGCGCCAGCCGCGGACTGAAAAGAAAACTGCTGGCCATGTCAACGGAAAATGCTGAAGATTATCTGCAGCGGGAACAGATGAATTGGTTATCAGCTGAAGCGAAAGCCCGATTGGCTTTAGACGAGCTCGCTCATGCGCTGAATCTTTCTGGCCCACCGAAACGGATTGAATTGTATGATATTTCTAATTTTCAAGGAAAGCATGCCGTCGGGTCAATGGTCGTCTTCGAAAACGGCCTGCCGAAAAAAAGTGATTATCGCAAGTTTGCCATTAAGGATATTGCTCTTCCCGACGACATGCGGCGTTTAGCTGAAATTGTTCGCCGACGGTTTGCCCGGCATGATGAATCGGGTTGGCCGATGCCCGACCTGCTCATCCTCGATGGTGGGAAGCCCCAGTTGTCAGTGGTGATGAAGAATGTTCCGGGCTTGGCTCAACATGTTCGGTTAGCTGCGTTAGCAAAAGAACATGAGGAGTTGTTTATCCCCGGTCGATCCTCTCCTCTTCGCCTCCCAGAAGGTTCACAGGAGTTGTTCTTGATCCAGCACATCCGCGACGAAGCCCACCGGTTTGCGATCGGCTACTACCGAAAAGTCCACCGCCGGGAAACGACGCGATCCATCTTGGATGACATCCCCGGTCTCGGGCCGGAAGCAAAGCAGAAACTCTTACGGGAGTTTGGAAGTGTTGAGGCCATTCGTCAGGCCGATGACCTCGACCTAGAAAACATCGTCGGTCAAAAAAAGACGAAGCTGCTGCGCGAGCATTTGTAAAAAAGACCCTGGGGAGAGCTGTGCTCTCACCCAGGGGTGTTGTCATGCCCAGCTGAGCTGGGCTAGATGGTACTGGTTCCGCCGCCGGTCGTGCAGACCCGGGCGGCATGTTCCCTCATCGTGTTCGCGATGCGCGACCGCAGGTAGACCGAGATCGCCGCGTTCAGGTGATCGTACATGGACGTACTCGCCGTCATCACGCCAGAATTGAAGTAATTGCCGGTGTCGGTGGACTGCCTGGCCGCCGCCGTGATGAACGTGGTGCCCACGTCGGGTTGGATCAGGGCATTCGCGCCGGGGGCGATGAAGATCGCATCGATCGCTTCGTGGCCACTCAGGGCATAATGGTCGTTGCTGGTCGCGACCGACATGGTGACGTCGGACGTCGCGGCGATGACCGGCCTAGGACTGGCCCGCATGCGTGCGCTGCCCGCGTAGCAAAACGCGTTGAGCAGCGCGATACCGACGATCACGAAGATCGCCGCCCAGAGGTTTTTCCTCATCCTGACCTCCGAATCCCCGGGGTGAAAGTGCTGGCCGTCGTGGCCAAAACGCTTGCCGGGATTCAAACGTTCGTGCCAAGCAGACTAGCTCATGTTTGGAATTTTGTCAAGATATGGCGTTGACAGGCGGTCGTGAAGGGTGTACCGTCCATCAGTCGCCCAGCTTTTTGGGCGTTTCCTCTCCCTATGCCGACCTGGCTTCATCGCGCAATTCCTATCGCCCAGATTGTCATGTCAGTTGTGCTGATTGGCTTGATTTTAATTCAAGGCAAGGGCACGGGCTTATCAGGTGTTTTTGGTGGCGAGGGAAATGTCTTCCGGACGAAACGCGGGGCTGAGCGGGTGATCTACATTGCGACCATCGTGGTGGTGATTTTGTTCTTCGCGGTTGCCCTGGCCAATGTCTACGTCAACCGTACCGCCTAGCGCCCACTGGTGGACCCGCTGGCTGGCTAAGATTCGACCCCGTTCCATCGCCAGTCCAGACGCCACGCCAAATATTCGCAACCTTGATCGTGACCTGGTCATGAGTTTGTCATCCAAACGCATTCCTGGCTGGCGTCAGTTGCGGTCTCTGGGATCAGTGCTCAGCCCGTCAGAACGTCGCTGGGTGATCATCTTTGGTTGGCTGGCTAGTATTTCGGCCATCGTGGTACTGACGGTCTTTCTAAGCGGTCATCTAGGCCGGGTCGCTCGGGCCGGCGGAACCCTGACTGAGGGAATTGTCGGCAGCCCCCAATTCATCAACCCTGTCCTGGCCCGACCGGATACCGCTGACGCGGATGTGGTCAATGTTACTTTTCGAGGCTTGATGCGCGTCGGTCAAAATCCGAAATACATTCCCGAGCTGGCCGACAACCTCGTCGTCAGCCCTGATGGCAAAACCTACACCGTGACGCTCCGGCCAGGCCTCGTCTGGTCAGACGGACAACCGCTAACCGCGGATGATGTTGTCTATACCTACCAGACAATGGCTGATGCACAGTATAAAAGTCCCTGGCAATCCGCCCTGAAACCGGTCAACGTAGAAAAAAAAGATGGCCGGACGATCATCTTTAGGATCGATCATCCGACGCCGGGTTTTATGAACTTGCTGACCCTTGGCCTGATTCCTCAACACGCCTGGGGTGACCAGACCGGCGCAACATTTTCTTTAGCTGAGTTAAATCTGAAACCGATTGGCAATGGTCCCTATAAATTCTCTAGTTTAACGAAAGATCGATCCGGTGCCATCAAAAGTCTGACGGTTATCAAGAACAAAGATTATCGTCCGGGCGCGCCGCTGATTGATCATCTCGTCTTTAAGTTCTACGGAAGTCAAGAGAGCGCGGTTCAGGCCCTGGCCAGCGACTCCGTTGATACGCTCGGGAATCTTCAACAAGACGATGTCGCCATGATCTCCAAGCATCACGTCGTCACGAATATTCCGCTGGCCCAAATCACTGGTATCTTCTTCAATCAACGCTCCAATCCCGCACTCAAGGTTAAAGAGGTCCGGCGGGCACTGAGTATGTCTATTGACCGGCAGGCGCTCGTCCACAGCCCGCTCCATGACCAGGGTCGCGTCGCGTATGGCCCCATCCTCCCGGGCTTCATTGGATACAATCCCAACTTGCGTCACGATGACAATCAGGCCGAGCAAGCTAAATCCCTTCTTGATCAAGCTGGCTGGAAGACGATGGCCAATGGTATCCGACAAAAGGGTAGCCAGCAACTGACGTTCGTGTTGACGACCGTTGACGAGCCAGCTTTAGTTGCGCTCGCTCATGCCGTCGCAAAATCCTGGCAGGCCATTGGCGCCCAAGTTGAAGTCAAAACGGTTGATCCGACCAGAATTGAAGTTGATACGATCGGCCCCCGGCAGTATGAAGCTCTACTCTTTGGTCAGCGCCTAACGGCCGACAGCGATCCGTATGCCTATTGGCATTCAACACAGCAGCGTGATCCTGGATTTGCCTTAGCGATCTTCTTCAATAAGAATCTGGACAAAGACTTGGATGATGGTCATAAAACCTTGGATCCCGTCCAACGCCAGAAGGATTATCTTGATTTCCAAAACATTCTCATTGATGAGGTTCCAGCAGTCATTACAGACCAGTCAGTCTATGCGTATGCACATCCGAAGGGTCTTCACGGATTCAACGATCGGCTGTTGATCGATCCCACGAATCGCTTCGATGATATTTCACATTGGTACCTGCATACCAGTTTGACGTGGGCGTCAAAAAAGAAGTAGTCTAGTTCGTCAGGCCCAGATGGCGGAATTGGTATACGCGCGTGGTTCAGGGCCACGTGACCGCAAGGTCTTGGAGGTTCGAGTCCTCTTCTGGGCACCAATCTCATGAGTCATTATCCTCCGCAATAACCATGGCCAACCCAGTATCTAACCAACCAGTAAACATTAGGGCTAAGGATCCCTTGGGAGCGGCCAAAGGATGGGCTTTTTTCTTGAGTTTAGTCTTGCTTTCTTTGGCTAATGGTTTGGCTGGCTGGATTGTAGAACGTATCTACTACAACAGCAGTATGTGGGGAACTGGTGCTCTTCCGTTTATCGTTTTTTCCCTTCTACCGTATATCCTCTTGGTTCGCTGGGCCATCCGTAGATCTCAAAATACCGGAGAAGTTGTCATGAACGTCTTATGGCCAGCGCTGCTCATCTTCTCAGCCGCCATCATCTTCGGCATGATCTACGGTCATAACGCTTGTCACTGTTCCCCGCGTCCGATTAGCGATTGGTTACAATAGGCTTGACAAATCCTTCTGAGTGGTGTAGTATCCCTCTTTGTCGTTTCCATCGCGCCCAGCGGCCTGCCCAGTAGGCCATTGTGCATGATCGAGCTCAGCTCGACACGCCCCATGACTGTCGCCCATATTGGGTCGACCAGAACACAGTTTTAGAAAAAGTTAGCCGTTCCTGTGTTGCGGAGATAAAGAACAGCGCCATCATTGGCGCTCATACAGATATATGGGTAAACGACCCAAGGCGCGACCGCGCCGACCTGAAGGCCCGCGCTATACCCGTCGGCCAGAGCCAAAACCAAAAGCCGGTGAGCGCGCCCCAAGCGGTAAAGAAAACGTCCTGAAAATTATTCCCATTGGTGGGAATGAAGAAACGGGCGGCCGCAACTGCATGCTGATTCAGTATGGTCAGGAAATCCTCCTGATTGACGTTGGTTTGCAGTGGCCAGAAGAAGATATGCCCGGTGTCGATTACATCATTCCTGATTTATCGTATCTTCAAGGTAAAGAAAAAATGATTCGGGGCGTCGTCATCACCCACGGCCACTACGACCACACCGGCGGCGTGCCGCACTGGATCCCCCGCTTAGGCAACCCGCCGATCTACAGTTCCGATTTGACCTGCGCCATGCTCCAGAAGAAAATGGAAGACATCGCGCCCGGTAAAAAACTACGTTTGAATCCGATCAAGAGCCGCGATCGCGTCAAGCTTGGCGTCTTCCGTCTAGAGTTCTTCGGCTTATCGCATAACATCCCGGGCAGCATGGGCGTCGTCGTGGAAACCCCGGCCGGTAAAATCGTCCATACGGGCGATTTCAAACTCGACCGTCATGCCCACGTCAGCAACCGGACTGACTTTGATTTCGTCCAAGGGCTCAGCCAGAAAAATATCATGTGCCTGATGTGCGATTCGACGAACTCCTCGACTCCTGGTCACCAATTATCCGAAGAAGAGATCGAAAAGAACATTGATTTAATGTTCACCCAGACGAACGGCCGAATTATTTTCGCCACCTTCGCCTCGCTCATCTCCCGCGTCCAACAAATCATCACCTTGGCCGAGAAGTACAACCGCAAGGTTCTGCTCGAAGGATACTCGATGAAAACAAACGTCGAGATTGGTAAACAACTCGGCTACATCCGTTGCAAACCGACGACCATTCTCCCCTGGGAAGAAATCAAACAACTTCCGCCGAACCGCTACCTGGTGCTTTGCACCGGCGCCCAAGGCGAAGATAATGCCGTCCTCATGCGGATCGCTAACCGCGAGCATAAGTATTTACGCGTTGAACGCGGCGACCTCATTGTCTTCTCATCGTCAGTTGTTCCCGGTAATGAACGGGCCGTCACACGCTTGAAAGATGGATTGCTCCGTGAAGGCGCTGAGATTATCGACTACAAAATGCTGGATATCCACGCTGGTGGTCACGCCAAAGCTGATGATATTGTCGACTTCATCCGGATGGTCCGACCGCGGTACTTCATGCCGATTGAAGGGAGTTACTCGGCCTTAATCGAGAATAGGAAAAACGCTGTCAAAGCTGGAGTCACCGAAAAAAATGTCCTGATCGCCGATAACGGCCAAGTCGTTGAATTCGATCATGGCCAAGGCTATGTGACCAACACGCGTCTGCCGATTAACTATGTCTTCGTTGATGGCTTGGGTATCGGCGACGTGAACGCCTTAGTCCTCCGTGATCGTAAACAACTGGCTGGAGACGGCATGGTCATCGTCGTCGCTCAAGTGAATACACGGACCGGAAGGGTTGGTAAAGTCGATGTCATTTCCCGTGGCATGACCCACATGAAAGAACAGGGCCATTTGATTGGCGACATGATTCGTGAAACGAAGAAAGCGTTGGTTGATAAAGAGCCTCGTTTGAAAGTTGAGAGCAAGGATCTCCGCGATAAAATCCGCAACCACTTAGAGAAATTCCTCTTCCAGCGGACCCATCGTCAGCCAATGATCATTCCGGTCATTATTGAAGTCTAATCTCGGGTTGTCTTGGCAAAAAATCAGCGAGCCAAGTTTCTGGCTCGCTGCATTATCGTTGTTCACTGACTAGTCGTGGCCGTGAAAGAAGCTTGTCAACGCCTGGTAATCTTGTCGGGCGGCGCCAAAACCCGGATGAATCCAGAGACTATGATCCAGCATCTGGATGGCCAACTCGATCGCACCACAATTGACACTCGCCGAGGCCGCCAAGTGCCATAACCGCGGGTTGTGGGGCGCGCCGGCCAGACCACGAAGCGCAAAGGACAGTGCATCGTGGTTGTTATCGTCGCGAAGAGCCATCTCGGCTGACGCTGCAAAAGCGCAGGCGATGTCGGCGTTCGTAGGTAGCTCCAGTCCGGGAACGTAGCGCTTCAGTTCACCCATGACCAGTTTGAGGGTGCTGCCTACACATGGGTCGAGCCCGACCTTTTGCTCATCCTTCAGGAGCCGATCAGCTAGTTCGTTCAGCGCCCGCCGCATATCGTCTAACTGGATGCGGGAATGAGCCATGATGGTTCCCTCCATGGTTGAAAGAGCAAGAGATACAGAAATATCGTGGCCACCGTAGCACCAAAAACATCCGCCCGTCAAGAAAAAGAACTGGGTTGAAAAACCTTTGAATGTCTTGTATACTCCGCCCATGTCACGCATTCTTTCCGGCATTCGCCCTTCCGGTCCACTCCACCTCGGGAATTACCTCGGCGCGATTCAGCAATGGATCAAGCTTCAAGACAGCCACGAGGTCTTTTACATGGTGGCTGATTTGCATGCCATTACGACACCGTATGATCCGAAAGAGTTACCGAAACTTGTTCGCGATACGGTCATTGATTATCTCGCCGCCGGACTTGATCCGACCAAGGCGACCATCTTCATTCAATCCCAAGTTCCGGCGCACAGCCAGCTGATGTGGTTATTGAATACCATCACGCCCATCGGCGAGCTTCAGCGGATGATCCAGTTTAAGGAGAAAACTGAGCAACATCACGATTACCAAAACGCCGGCATCCTGAACTACCCAATTCTCCAAGCGGCCGATATTCTGGCCTACAAACCTGAGTCCGTTCCGGTTGGCGATGATCAAGATCAGCACGTCGAATTAGCCCGCGACCTGGCCAAGAAATTCAATCGCCTCTTCGGTTCAACGTTCCCGGAACCACAGTCCCTCCATACCAGCGGCAAACGGATTATGGACCTCGTTCATCCTGAGCAGAAAATGAGTAAGTCGCTTGGCGGCGGAATTCTCTTGAATGACTCCCCAGCAGTCATTGAACAGAAGCTCAAGAAGGCTGTCTCCAGCGCTGAACCGCGAGTGGTCCGCGAAGCGTTCAAAGCTGCCAAAGCCGGAGCCAAGGCGGCCAATCGAGAATGGAAAGGCGATGCCAATTTGCAAAAACAATTCCAAGGCGTTCGAAACCTCTTCACTATTCTTCTCGCCATAGCCTCAACGACCGATAGTATGCACTGGGATACCCTGGCTGAAACCGGCGAGTTAAAATTTTCTGAATTCAAGCCGGCCTTGGCCACAATCATCGCTGATCACTTTGCCGCATTCCGCCAACGTCGCGCCGAATTGGTGAAAGATACTGCTTACGTTAACGAAGTCATCGCTACTGGCAACACCAAGGCCAATGCCGTGGCGGAACAAACCCTACTCGACGCTCAGTACAAGATGGGGTTGCGATAAGCGTTCGGGGCGTCTCTTCGGGGTTGACAATCGAGGCTCTTGGTGATACGCTGATCCTCGTTTTCATATTCTAGCTATATATCCCTGATGAAGGTTTCCATCGTCATCCCCGCCTATAACGAGGCTGAATTACTGCCGCGGGCATTAGCCGCGCTCATACCGCAGGCTCGACTGCTTGGGGCGGAGGTTATCGTCGTTAATAATAATTCGACCGACACAACGGCTGACATCGCCCAGCAGGTCGGAGCGCGCGTCGTTCACGAACCTCGCCAAGGCTACGTCTACGCCATGAACCGTGGCCTACAGGAAGCGGTAGGTGATATCGTCGCCTTTACCGACGCTGATAGTGTCGTGGCACCCGACTGGTTGGCTACGGTCATGGCCGGTTTTTCTGATCCCGAGGTGGTCGGGATTACTGGGCCCATTCACTTTGAGCGTTTGCGCATGATCGGGTGGTCCCGTGTTTTTTTCTCGACCTGCCTGGTCGGAAGTAATATGGCCGTTCGGCGTCTCGTAGCTCTTGAAGCCGGCGGTTTCGACATCACGTACAATTTAGCCAGTGATATTGCCTTTAGCTGGCAAATGAAGCGGTATGGTCGCGTCAAGTTTATCCGACGCCTCCGCGTGTTGACCAGCGCTCGCCGTTTCCAGGCCGCCCCGGTTCGCGAAGGACTTCGCTACGGCCTAAACTTCGCCTGGATGGTCATCTTCCGGCGGCCGTTGATTTGGCACTTCACTCCCGTCCGCCGATCGGCAGAAGAATTGGAACGCCAGACCCGTCGACGCAATAGACTGTCGTTCACTCTCGCTGTCGTCTTGGCTCTGGTGTACCTGAGCGCCTGGCCTACCTCTTCGGTCTTCGGGCAAATCACTACTCACGTTCACACCAAGCAAAAATTGGTCGCGTTGACATTTGACGACGGGCCGAATGGCTTGGCAACGAGGGCCATCGTCGATATTCTCAAATCAAAAAATGTCCCGGCCACCTTTTTTGAGGTTGGTCGGAGTATCGCCGCCGATCCGACGACCAGCCGTTACGTCAGCCAGGCCGGCTTCCCAATTGAGAACCACTCCTGGGACCATTCCTTCCGACTCCCCTACATGACCCCCGGACATATTCACCACGAGTTGGCCGCCACCAGCGCGGAAATAAATGTCGCCACTGGTCAATCCCCGACCATGTTCCGGCCGCCGCATGGCTTGCGTAGCCCAGAGTTGCTGTATGAGGCTGAACATCTTCACTTGCGCATGATCAACTGGACCGTCGATCCGCAAGATTACAATACCGGCGACCCAAGCTTGATTACCGACCGTATCGTCGACCACGTGCGCCATGGAAGCATTATTCTTCTTCATGACGGGCTGCAGGACGGGCCACATGCCGAACAGCTCCACGATCGTCGCGGCACAATTGAGGCTCTACCGGAAATTATCGATCGTTTACGAGCTGACGGTTATACGTTCGTCAACCTGAAACAGATCCTTGGTCCGGAAAAGGATGACAAGTACGCTACTTCAGTTTAATCGACGTTCCGGTCAGCGCTAACGTACTCAAGACGTACTTCGTATCGCGAAGAAAGGTTTTTGTTTTTGTGCTATAGCGCCAGATCCGAATGGTGCTTGTTTTTCCTTTGACCATGGTCGCGATTCCAACCTCATTGGTATAGAATTTTAATACTTTCTCGATGATCAGCGCCGGTTTCGAACTGACGGTGAGGTTACCAGCCGCTTTCAACCCGCTCTTGCTAATCGTGAACGCACGGACAATGGTGCCCGGACTCGTCGAATTGAGCGTCACGATAACAGATAAGGTGCTGGGATCGCTGAGGAGATCAAGGTGGAGACCTTTGGTGGAAAGTTTCGTTAGGTCAACGCGCGTCAAGAGTTTGCCCTGGTAACTGAAGAGCGCAACGGCTGGTTTTCCATACGGACTCGTGGCCACGAACAGGAACATCGGATCGGTCAGCTTGTGGACGATCAGCTTTCGAGCATAGATCGTCCCGGTGTACGACAAGAATGGGCGGAAGGTGATTTTCTTTCCGTTCACTTTTTGGACATAGACACCCTTTGTGCCGGTGATGGTGGTGATGGATGGGGCGATAATAATGGTTCGGGTAACACTGGTCGTGTTGCCAGCTCGATCGGTCAGGGTGTAGGTCAGCTTGTACTTGCCGACGGTCGAGGTATCAACCGTACCGGTGACAGAGACCAGTAATGATCCATCGACGTTATCAAGGCCGATCGCGCCCGGGTCAACGAATTTACCTCCGACCGTGATCACTGGTGGAACGGTACCGACGCCGCCTCCGCCTTTGAGTGTAATTGTTGGCGGAACAGTGTCGGGCTTCGAAACGTCAATCAGTTGTACCCCGGCCTCACCACTGGCCACAACGGCTATCGTATCAGCCACAGCAATCCCATATCCGTTAGCTGGAGTACTATAGGTATCAACGAACACTGGCAATCCGGTTGAATAAATATCGTAGATGACGACATTGCCTGTTGATGAGTTGAGAAACAAGTAGCCATTCGAGGTGGTTAACCCTCCGCCCAGACCACTGCCAGGAACTGTGCTGCCCGATGTTAACGTCGGAGCTGCGGGGCTGCTGATGTTGACTACCTGTAATCCTGCCTGAGCGTCGTTGACATAGGCGTAAGAACCAATGACTTGAACGCTGTCGAATGCTAACCCGACACCACCAACGTACTCGCCGGTCAGTGATGGACTACTGACGTTAGTAATATTGACGATGTCGACAAAGTTGGCCCCGGCTAAGTACGCGTAGGTTCCGGACAACGTCAGGCCGGACCCAGCATTAACCGCTAGGCTCCCTTTCAGAACGGGTGCCGCTGGATTGGAAATATTGATGATTTCAAAAGTCGTCACGCCATTCAGTGAACCGAGAATATAGGCGTAGGTACCATCCGTCGTCAGATCGTTGATCGTTAATCCAGTTTGGCTATACGATCCAGACAGTGAAATTGCTGACGGACTGGAGATATTTAATATAGTCAAAGAGGTCGAGTCGGCCACAAAGAGATAGTTCCCGGCCGCGTCAAGTTGAACTGCCGTACCTGGCGTATCATAAGAACCGATGAGTGTCGGGCTAGATGGTGAGCTGATATCTAACGCGATAACTCCGCTACTCCCGTCAGCGACGAAGGCGACATTGTTGAGAACAACAACATCCCGAGCCGTTCCGCTCGTATCATATGAGCCCAATGTTTTGTTCGTAGCGGCCAACGCCGTTCGCCCACAAAACAAAACGAGCACGCCGCTAATCAGCGCAAGGGAGCGAAAGGTGTTCATATTCATAGTTAGTATTTTGTCTTACACCTAGAATAGCACATTTCGGGACTTTTGGCTAGCCCCTAATCATCCTTAATCCCGAATTATTGCCAGGACTTCATCGCGTTTCGCGGCCATTAACTCAGCAGTTTTCGCTTCCAGGTTTAATCGAACCAACGGCTCTGTATTTGACGCACGAACATTACAATGCCAGTCGGGATAGTCAATGGAAATACCATCGAGCCAGGTGACGTTCGCGTCCGCGTAATTACCTTCGAGTTTTTTCAGCAGAGTTTGTGGATCTCCGTTGACCTTCGTATTGATTTCTCCCGAAATGAAATATTTTTCTTCGAGCGGAGCAAGGAGTTCCGACAGTTTTTTATCACTCGTCGAGATCATTTCCAGAACAAGTAGTGCTGGTAGAACGCCCGAATCGGCGCAGAAGAAGTCTCGGAAATAATAATGTCCCGTTACTTCCCCGCCGAACACGGCGCCTTCTTGAGACATTCGCTTCTTAATGTAGGTATGCCCGACCCGCTCCATCAGCGGTGTCCCGCCGGCCGCGCTAATCAAGTCAGCTACTGCCCAAGAGGCCCGCACGTCATAAATAATTTTTGACCCTGGGTATTTCTTGAGCATGTACTGCCCAAGTAACGCAGTCAGGAAGTCCCCGGGGACGAATTGTCCCCGGTCATCAATCACGAAAAATCGGTCACCGTCACCGTCGAAGGCTAAGCCGACATCACATCTTTCCGCGACAACACGACGCTGAAGTTCGGCGCGGTTTTCTAGTTGCAGCGGGTCAAGTCCGTGATTCGGTGTTCGACCATCCGGTTCGAGATATATTCCCGTAAACTTAATTTTCGGCAATCTCGAAAAAATTTCGGTCAAGTTCGGACCGACCATGCCGTTGGCCGTGTCAGCGATAACCTTGCCCGTCCCAATTTTCTTGACATCCACCAGGCTCAATACTTTGTCGATAAACCCCGCTCGGACATCCTGCTCGGACATTGTTCCTTGGCGTTTGGGCGCGGGCCAGGCGGCCGCTTGTGATAAACGGTAGAGCTCTTGAATCCCCTCTTGACCGCTGAGTAGCTGGGGCATTCGACGAACCATCTTGAAACCGTTGTACTGCGGCGGATTATGCGAAGCGGTGATCATCATCCCCGGTAAACCAAGCGTCCCGCAGGCAAAGTAATATTCGTCCGTGCTGACCATGCCGATATTAATGACATCCGCTCCTTGCTCCATCAGCCCGTGTGTTACCGCCTCGAACAACTCTGGTCCCGACAAGCGCATATCGCGACCGACAATGACTTTCTTGGCCTGTAATAATGTCGCGAACGACCGCCCAATCTTGTAGGCCACGTCCGCGTTCAGCTGATCCGGAGAGGTTCCACGGATGTCGTAGGATTTGAAAATGGATTGGTCGATAGACATGGTGAAGTAGTTTCTGACACGGTTAGTATAGCACGGGAGCTCGTTTTGGATTGTCCGGGCGTGCTATACTTGAGCCGATGTTCCTCCATTCCTGGCACCCACAAGCTATTCTCTTCCACGCCGGTCACCTGACGATTCATTGGTATGGTTTGACCTTGGCCATCGGCGCGCTGGCCGGATTTTTTGTTGTTCGCTGGATCGCCCAGAAATATCAGATTGGTGACACCATCATCGTCGATCTTTTTCTCGTCGTTCTGATCACTGGTTTGGTTGGGGCCCGCATGTACCATGTCTCCAATGAGTGGGGCTATTACCGCGCACATCTTAGTGACATCATCAAAATCTGGAATGGGGGCTTGGCCTGGCACGGCGGGTTGATTGGGGGGACACTGGGTCTGCTGGCCTTTTCACGATGGCGGAAAATTCCTTTCTGGACGTTAACGGACATTCTTGCTCCTGGCTTAGCGGTTGGGCAAGCTATCGGCCGCTGGGGAAACTACTTCAATCAAGAACTCTTTGGACGACCGACAGGCTTGCCGTGGGGAATTCCAATTGACACCGCGCACCGGCCCTTCCAATTTATTCATTCCCTTTATTTCCATCCGACCTTTCTCTACGAATCGCTCGGCAGTCTCCTGATTTCTGCTTTCATGATCTGGTTACACCGACGGCGCTGGTCGAATCATCCCATCCTCGCTACCGGTCAGCCTGGCACGATTGCTATGATCTACCTTATTCTGGCCGCTGGGTTACGCATTGCTATCGAGTCGCTGCGAGTCGATCATACGCCGCTGGTGAACGGCGTCCGTTTGCCAATCATCACTGGCCTCGTTATTGTGTCAGTAGCCGTTATCGTCTGGCTGACACGCATTCACGCTCAACGCCCTGACTATGTCGCTTGATCCCTTGCTGAAAAAACTTCTGGCCGCTGAACTTAAACGTCAGCGCGACGGCTTAACACTGATCGCTTCAGAAAACATAGCCTCGCCCGCCGTTCTCCAAGCCGTTGGTAGCGTGCTGACGAACAAATATTCCGAAGGCTATCCGGGCAAGCGCTATTACGGTGGTAATCAAATCGTCGATCAGATCGAGAACCTGGCCATTGATCGCGCCAAGAAACTCTTCGGCGCCGACCACGCCAATGTCCAACCCCACGCCGGCGCCATCGCCAACGTGGCAGTTTTTCTGGCCTTGCTCAAACCCCACGACACGATCCTGTCGATGAGCTTGTCTGCCGGCGGACACTTAACCCACGGTTTCAAACGAAACATTTCCGGGCAGTTCTACACAATTGTCCACTACGGCGTCAACGCCGATGGTCTGATAGATTACGACGAGGTCGAACGCTTAGCGCAGGAGCATAAACCTAAACTCATTATTTCCGGTGCTTCAGCCTATCCCCGTCAAATCGACTTTCAACGCTTCGGTGAAATTGCCCGTAACGTCGGCGCACTTCACTTGGCTGACGTGGCCCATGTCGCTGGTTTGATCGTCACCGATCTTCACCCCAATCCATTCCCGCACGCCGATATTGTCACCACAACGACGCACAAAACCTTGCGTGGGCCGCGCGGCGCGATTATCTTGACGAAGCAGCAACACGCCGAAGCGATTGATAAAGCGGTCATGCCCGGCCTGCAGGGCGGCCCACTCGATCATGTGATCGCTGGCAAAGCCCAGGCCTTTGCCGAAGCGCTGGAGCCAAATTTCAAAATATACCAGGCCCAAACATTGGCGAACGCCACGACCATGGCCACAACACTATCGGCTCATGGGCTGAGCGTCGCGACGGGCGGAACGGATAATCATCTCATTCTCGCTGACGTCACTCCGCTTGGCCTAACTGGCGCGCAAGCGGAAAAACTACTCGAAGAGGTTGGGATCTATGTGAACAAAAACCTCATACCCAACGACCCACGTAAACCGCTTGATCCGTCCGGCATCCGCGTCGGCACCCCAGCCGTCACCTCACGCGGGATGAAAGAAAAGGACGTTGAACAACTCACACACCTCTTGCTTGAACGCCTACGCTCACCAGCCGATGAAGCCGTGAAACGCAAAGTTACCGATGGTATTCGCCAATTGGCTGGCGCTTTCCCGCTCTACCCCGATCTCCAATGAAGATGGCTCGACGTCTTGATGGTCGCTTAGCGGCTGACCAACTCTTAGATCAACTCCAGCGTCGAAAGCACAAAGCCAAGCTGGCCACGATTGTGGTCGGTCAGCGCTTTGATTCCAAGCTGTACGTCAAGCTGAAAGTCGCGGCGGCCAAACGCGTCGGCATCGCGACCGAGCAGCGTCACCTTCCAGAGCGGACGAGTGAAAAAACATTACTGCGCCTGATCAGGCAATTAAATCATCGCCCATCAATCACCGGTATTTTGCTCCAGTTACCCTTGCCAACCCATCTTCACGCGAATCGCGCCATTCAAACCATCAACCCTCAAAAAGATGTTGATGGGTTTCATCCGAACAACACACGAATTGTTCCCCCACCCGTGGCCGCCGTCTTGAAGTTGATTGCTTTGGGACGGCCATCGAAACATTCACGGGTCGCGATCCTGGGCAAACAAACGGTCTATACTAAGCAGCTCCGCTCAGTCTTTGAGCGTCGTGGATGGACAGTGAGCATCATGTCAGTACAATGGACTCGTTTCACAAAAAAGTCGGATATCATCGTGACCGTACTCGGCCGTGGACCAAAGCTCCTTGGCTCACAAGTCAAGCCTCGTGCTATCGTTGTTGACGTTGGTATCCGGCATGAGTATGGCAAAACGGTTGGTGATGTTGACCAGAGCGTCTGGACCGTCGCGAAAGCGGTCAGTCCGGTCCCCGGTGGCGTCGGGCCTTTGACCGTGGCCTATTTGTTGTATAATACCCAATACTTAGCATTAACGACACGCCGATGATTCTTCTTCGCTGGTTGATCAGCGCTCTCGCCGTCATGCTCGTCGCCTACCTCGTCCCAGGTATTACCGTTACGAGTTTCATTTCCGCCCTGCTCGTGGCCCTCGTTTTAGGCTTCGCCAACGCCTTCGTCCGACCGATCCTGGTTTTTCTGACCCTACCGATCACGATTCTGAGCTTGGGGCTATTCGTCCTGGTTATCAACGCCTTGCTCTTCATGCTCACGGCCTACTTTGTCCCTGGATTTTCCGTTACTGGCTTCGGACCGGCTTTACTCGGCTCAATCGTCCTGGCGATTATCGGCTGGGGCGCCAATATTATTTTCGGCACTAAGAGCAAGTTGGCATAGTACGTTCAATAAAAAGAGCCGCGTTGCTTGCAACGCGGCTAGTTAGAGAACTGACGCAGTTACCGTCGTCGGTCGTCAGCCATCAGCAAGAAGTTATGCATGATGGTATGGTTGAGTGGAAACTGCACCTTCGTCAGGGTGTACCCATGAGTATTGAGCACGGTTCTGACCCGGACTTCCGTACCCGCCGGCCATGGATCCTGACCAATGCCAGTGATGATGAGGAGTAGTCCATTGTCAAGATGCAGCGGCTGCGAATTGACATCGAGAACTTGGAAACCGAGGTTCAATTCAAATTGCGTTCGGCCTTTGGCGTGCTGAACCGCCTTCCGGATGTAGGATGGGCTGACCGGGACATCGGCCATCACCGTCATGGCCCCACTGTCATCAGGCGCACCGCTCATCGTAACCCAGTACTTCCGATCCCAGGCGCTTCCGAAATCACTCAACACGAAACGGATGAAACCGCCAGTCGTTTGTATGGGCTTTCCGTTCCAGTCCAATACCTTCAGACTGACCGGCGCCTTGACGATTCTGACATCAGATGCCGCAGTAGGGTGAGCCTGGACGAGCAACTGGACGAACAGCAAGGCGAAGAGTGCGAACTTTCGCGTTAGCCGCATGAAGACCTCCACCGAGGTGTGAAATGAACGAACGATTCGGACGGAGCCTACCCTTGAAGAGAAAAAATGTCAATATTCGTGGCGCGAAAAAAGCACGTAGCGGTTAGGCTACGTGCAGCTCGGGAAGGTGGTATCGCAGGTTGGATACCTTGATACAGAGTGAGGACAGCTCGTAGCGGTCCTTGGAGCGGTAGAAGAACCACAGCTGGTCGGCGATATCCATCGCCGTTGGCATGTCGGCCTGCTCGGCCGCGGTGATTGCCCGTCGGAGATCGACGAGCTCGAGTGCTGCCTTGTTGTCGCTGGCAGGGAAGTCGTGCAGGTGGCGATCCTCGATGCTTCGCAGCCAGTTCAGAAGCATCGCCCGAGTCAAGCCCAGCGTCAACCACGGATACCCATCATACGGGAATTGGTCCATGGCTTCCTCAGTCATTGAGGGTGGGCGCGAACAGCGTACCAAGGAACTATGCGATCCTCCTTTCTGGAAGAGCGTGATTTTTCTAGACTACGCCCGAATTGATTCAAGGTCAATGACGTGATACCATCGTGACCTATGTCATTTTCCGTTGGTATTGTCGGTCTCCCGAACGTCGGTAAATCATCCCTGTTTCAGGTCCTGACGAAGAAACAGGTCGACACATCGAACTACCCCTTCGCCACGATTGACCCAAATGTTGGTGTCGTGGCCGTACCTGATGAGCGGCTCGATGTGCTTACGAAAATGGAGAAGTCGGCCAAAACTATTGCGACGACCATTGAATTCGTTGACATTGCCGGTCTCGTCAAAGGCGCTCACCAGGGCGAGGGCCTGGGAAATAAATTCCTAGCTAATATCCGCGAAGTTGACGCGATCGCTGAAGTCGTCCGCGCTTTTGATGATCCGAACGTCATTCATGTCGGTGGGAAAGTAGACCCCCAGTCGGATGTGAGTACGATTGATATTGAGTTAGCTATGGCTGACTTGGCCACTATTGGGAAACGCGTCGAATCGCTAACGAAACAGAAGAGGGCTGGACTCGATAAAGTACAGGCAGCAGAATTAGCTCTGGTTGAACGGATTCAGCTTCATTTGTCTGATGGTCACGCAGTCCGAGAAATGATCTTAACTGACGATGAGCAATTGATCATCACGACGCTGAATTTACTGACGATCAAACCGCTGCTCTATATCCTGAATGTCAGCGAATCACAAGTCGCTAGTGCCAAACCCTCTGCGTATGGATTACCAGTCGACCGAACGGTCGTCATCGCCGTCAAAGTTGAACAAGAGCTGGTCGACTTGCCCGTGGATGATGTCAGAAGTTATTTAGCCGAGCTCGGATTACAGGCTTCTGGCCTCGATCGTTTGATTCAAGCCGCCTACCGACTCCTTGGGCTCGTGACGTTCCTCACAACCGGACCCGATGAAACGCGCGCCTGGACTGTCCCCGTTGGCACGAAGGCTCCCCAAGCCGCCGGGGTTATCCACAGCGACTTTGAACAACATTTCATTCGCGCGGAAGTTGTCAGTTATCCTGATCTGATTGCAGCCGGCTCATGGGAAAACGCCAAAACAAGCGGAAAGTTACGGATTGAAGGCAAAGAATACGTCATTCAGGACGGAGACGTCTTGTTTTTTCGGGTCAGCGCTTGACCAGAACTTGAAGAGTACTCTCAATCGGGTTTATACTGACCATAGTTTTTTACATCCACAGTTCGATCGAACTGTGGCGACTTGTTCATCTTCACGCCAGGAGGGTTCGTGAAGCCAGGCCGGTCTCTCCCTCATCGCCGCACCTCGAAGTTCCCGCTTCATCCGAAGCATCGCGGCAATCTGCTCGCGAAGTTCATCGCCACTCACTGGAGGAGGATCGTCACCACACACCGGGTGGAGTTGAAACGAATCGCGGCGTGACGATGGCGCCGATCACCACCGACCTTTCACCGTGAAGGAGCCCTCCGATGCTGTTCCAGCATCCGCTGACGCACGTCAACGACAACCGTTAGCGAGGAGGTGATCCATATCTAGCAGGGCTCATCCCCCTGCGCAGCACTACGACCAGCTTCCCCCGGCTGGTCGTTTTATAGATACGTCCCCCTCGTTGAGAGGGAATGGAGGAAGTCCCGTTCGAGCTTCAAGAAACGGGACGACGGGAAGGGGTCTTATTTAGCTAACGTCCACTTCCTGATCTGTCGTCGCACCTTGGCGTCATCCCGACCATAGGTCAGAACAAAACGATCGCCATTATTAACCAGCTGGGCCGCTTTTTCAGTCAGGACCGGTTGGGGTGAAAAGCGGAGGCGTTGAAACTCAGCGGCCAGGTCAAGGACAATGTATTCACCGTTGACGACAAACTCTGGCCAAATCATCACCAACCGTCCCCCCGGGCGGAGAGACTTTGACCACTGCGTTGCCGCTTGGCGATAGAGCGTCTCAAGTTGCTTAGCTTGAGCCAAGATTCCCTTCTGCGTTTCGTTGCCGCGCAAAGCTAGACCGAGGTAGGGTTCGGTCACGATCACTGAGGGTTTCGCCCCGCCTTCGCGAACATCACGCTTGGTAATTTCAGCCGTGGCTTGAATCTTCGAATATTCTTTCATCAGCCAGCGGATATTTTCCTGGCTATCCCTAACGGCCCGCCCTTCGCTGTCACTGCCATGAACTTCATGGGCGCCGAGCAGGAGGGCTTCTTGCAGAACCGTACCCGATCCACAAAACGGATCAAGCAGAACGTCATCCGATTTGACCTGAGCGATGTTCAGCATCATCTGGGCTACCTTTGGCGGCAACATGCCGCTTTTTGGATTGGCGGCCGGGCGGCCGAAATCACGAACGGCATAGGCCTGATAGTCTTGGACTGCTGTCGTCACCCCGAGCACGATATTCTCACTAGTCCTAAAAAACACAAATTCCTTGCCGCGTTTATCTAATCCGTTCCGATGAACGGTCACGGCGGACATTTGCGGCTCTTTGGAGATCGCCAGACGGACTGGCCGGCCGCTAGCGTGGACGGCTTTCTTTAGGCCCAAAAAATGTTTTTGGATGGCCTGTCGTTCTCTGCTCGACCACCCATAGACGCTGACACCGAATTCAATCCGCTCGGTTGAGAACTGCTGAGTGAGCCAGTCCGCCGTGCATACTCGTTCCGCCAGCTTCAGCAATCCTTCGGCCGGATCATAACATTCTGCAACGGCCACCTGTTTAACGCTTCCGCCGAGCCGATCAATAGCCCGACTCGCTAAAGGTTGGTCATGACACAGCAACACCCCCGTAGGTTGAATATCAATCACCTCTGCCGCCCATGACGGAGCGACCGCTTCTAGCTCGGCTACCGATAGCTCTGGTTCTCGGCCAATAATAAAGAGGGTTTCGCTCATCTGAGGCTCAGTATAGCGGAAAAGAGCGATTCCGGCACCCCTTACCCCGACACCAATGACAAATGGAACCAGGACTTGCCAGAAAAGACGACCCATGATAAGGTCTGTCCACGATGTTTGTGCCCCGATGTCGGGGCTCCCATCCGGGACCCATACAACATCATTCTGATGAATCTTCATCAGCGGGTCCCGTCACCCGCTTATTCAGTATTCTCTTCTGACCACATGATTGAACACTACGACGTCCTGGCCATCCTGCCCGGGACGAAAACCGAGGAAGAGGTCCAACCATTAGTTGAACAATTCCAGGAAGTCTTGCGTACGCACGGCGCGACGATCACCAAAGCTGATTTTTGGGGCAAGCGGAAGCTGGCCTACGAAATTGATAAGTTGCGTCATGGATACTACCTGTTGGTGGAATTCGACCTTGAGACGATGAAGCTCCAAGCTCTCGATCAAAGTCTCCGTCTGAACGACAGCATCGTTCGCCACCAAATTACTCGACGAATAATTAAGTCGGCTGAAGCTATCGCTAAGACCGAGGCTTTGCGGGAACGGATTGCGGCAAAACGAGAACACGTCAAAGAGCAGGAAGCAGCGGCCATGGTCAGCGAGCCAGCTCCGACCCAAACCGCGCCCGTTGAACCGACCGCGCCCGTCGCCCAAGAACAGCTGGCTGAAAAACTCGAAGAAATTCTCGAGTCTGACAAAGTCGACATTTAACCCCAACGCTTATGGCTTTTAGCCTCAATCGCGCAACCATCATCGGGAACATTACCCGCGACCCAGAGTCCCGAACCACCACGTCTGGCCAGAATGTCGTGTCCTTTTCCGTCGCTACGTCCCGCCGCTGGAAAGATCAGACCAGCGGTGAAATGAAGGAAGCCACCGAGTTTCATAATTGCGTTGCCTGGGGTAAGTTGGCCCAGACCATCAGCACCTATTGCCGCAAAGGCAGTAAGGTCTACGTTGAAGGTCGGCTGCAAACCCGTTCATGGGATGACCCAACCGGCGTGAAGAAATACCGAACGGAGATCGTGGCCGATAACCTGATTATGCTCGATAAGAAAGGCGATGGCCCAGCGCCGGTCAGCAAGCCGGCGGAAGAAGCTGGTACTCCAGCTCCGGCTCCAACTGAAGACGAGATCAATATTGAAGATATTCCATTTTAACGTATGCGCCCGAAAACTCCCGTCGCTCCCAAAGAGCGCAACTGTTACCTCTGTGCGAATGCCCTGGATGAAATCGACTACAAAGATGTCCGCCTGGTGCAACGCTTCATGACCTCGTCCTCGAAAATCATGCCCCGCCGTCGTAGCGGCACCTGTGTGAAGCACCAACGCGTCGTCGCCCAAGCGATCAAGCGCGCGCGCATCATGGCCCTCGTGCCGTTCATCCCCCGCTAAGTCGACCGCTATGATGGACATGAACGATATCCGCGTTGGAACGTTGGTCAAAATTGATGGCCAACCATATGTTTGTTTGTGGTCCGATTTCATGCGGACCGCTCAACGTAAACCCGTTCGCCGCACGAAGTTAAAAAACCTTATCACCGGTAATATTTTAGAACAGACGTTCAAGCACGGCGATAAGATTGAAGAAGCTGACGTTGAACGAAGCAAGGCCAGTTACCTCTACAGTGACGACACCGGCGCTCACTTCATGGATAGCGCGTCCTTTGAAGAAATCACCCTGCCGAAAGAGATGGTTGAAGAGCAATTACATTTCATGAAGGACGGAACTGAGTATCAACTGGTCAATTTTGAAGGCAAGCCGATCACGGTTGAACTGCCAAAAAAGGTGGAGTTCAAAGTAACGTCAACACCTGATGTTGTCCGTGGTGATACAAGTGGAGCTGTTCTGAAAGACGCTACCCTTGAATCTGGATATGTCATCAAAGTCCCCCAATTTATCAAGGCCGGAGACGTTATTCGCATCAATACGGAAACCGCTGAGTACACTGAGCGCGTAACCGAATAAATATATATCCATGCAGCCGCGGGGGGGAGGGCCCGGGGGGGGTGTTTACGAATAAGGAAAATTAAAAGGGGGTGTGGGTGTGAGACGTCATCCAGCGCGGGGGCAAT
>CAZFGG010000004.1:0-3802 GCA_964518425.1 uncultured Gammaproteobacteria bacterium | reverse complement strand
AGTTTATTCCAATAAAACCGTAACCCGCTTATAACACTGCGGGCTTAACCTAATAAATATATATCAATCCCGCCGGGGGCTTTGGCCCGGGGGCTGCTTGTGAACTACTGAGGAAAGTTAAACTGCTTCTGCTTTGTCTCCTGACTCCTCGCTCGGAGCAATGGCCGCAACCGCTTCATCGGCGACCGCGTCCTTAGAGGCCACTAATGCTTTTTCTCGAAGCTCGGTCGTCACGTTTGGGTTCTCCTTCAGGTACTGTTTGCAAGCTTCGCGACCAACACCTAATTTAACTTCACCGTACGATACGGTGTTGCCAGATTTTTGCAAGACACCGTAGGCGAGCGCCGTATCGAGAACATCACTCTCAAGCGAAATACCTTGGTTGTACAGAATATCGAACTCAGCTTGACGGAATGGCGCGGCAACTTTGTTCTTGACGATCTTGGCCTTCGTCCGGTTGCCGATGATTTTATCGCCGAGCTTCAATTGACCGATCCGACGAACCTCAATTCGAACTGACGAGTAAAATTTCAAAGCGGTACCACCAGTCGTCGTCTCAGGATTGCCGAAGAAGACGCCGATTTTCATTCGAGTTTGGTTGATAAAAATAACAATCGTTTTTGTCTTGGACACAATGGCCGTCAGTTTCCGTAAGGCTTGGGACATTAACCGAGCCTGTAAACCCATGTGACTATCCCCCATCTCGCCTTCGATTTCCGCTTTTGGCGTCAAGGCCGCGACCGAGTCAATAACCACGACATCAACCGAGTTTGACCGAACGAGTGTTTCGACAATTTCTAGAGCTTGTTCGCCCGAGTCGGGTTGGGAAATCAAGAGGTCGTCAATATTCACACCGAGTTTCTTGGCATAGCTTGGATCTAGGGCGTGTTCGGCGTCCACGAAAGCTGCGGTGCCACCGAGTTTCTGCACTTCAGCCACAACATGCTGCGCTAGCGTTGTTTTCCCCGATGCTTCCGGTCCGAAAATTTCAATCACCCGTCCACGAGGCAATCCTCCAACACCTAAAGCGATGTCCAACGACAAACATCCGGTTGAGACGACATCAACGTCCATCGCCCGGGCTTCACTGAACCTCATGATCGAACCTTCGCCGAACCGCTCGCGAATCTGTTCGACCGCCGCTAAGGTGGCGGAATTCTTAATTTTACCAGCGTCAGCACTGGCGCTTTTTTGGCCTTTGGCCATAGTCATATTCCTTTCTTACCGCTCGAAGAGTCACGTATCGGACTACATCGGGGCTTAATAAATGTATGATACCCGAAGTTTTACCGAAGGTCAAGAGCGGTGTTGTGGATAAACAAATGGTGATTCATTACCCTTGACAAATCCCTTATTTTGACGTAGAGTAGCACGTTACTGGATGCTCTGATCGGCCCTGTCCACATCAGCAAAGGAGGCTGTGTGAATCCGAAGTATGCTGTAGTTTTGGTCATGATCGCCTCGGTGTCAGCCCCTGTCGGCACCGCGGTCATTCTCCACAAGACCGCTCCGCATGTCTCTGGCGCGACGATCGTTCTCATCGCAGTTGGCATCAGCGGCATGGTCGTCACCTTCGGCTACGTTTTCATCGCCTGGATCGCCAAGCGATGGGACGCGAAGAGGAAAGTCTAATGACCATGCTCACCAAAGGAATCTACGGAACGGCCCTACAGCCGCTCGACGGACCGTTCGGGTTGCGTCGCGGGCAGCGTCGCGTCGAGAGGTTCTATCACAACGCTGGCTGGTTCAATCGCACTGGCGAGAAGCTCGGCTGGGGTGACCTGAGTCCGGACGACATCAGGAAGATCATGAGTGAACTGCCGGAGGATGAGATTTTCATCATCATCGCCGAAAACAGCACCCCTCGCGATGACGTGATCGATCGGCAGTATGTCATCAAGAACGCTTCGTACATCATCAGCCCGAACCGCCTGGTCGCCGTTAGACAGTACCTTCCGCCCGGTTCGAGCGTTGAAGTGAACATCCTCGGATTGGCGGCTAATATGGTCGATCCGACCGAGGCTCGACGCCTCATTCTCGGTAACTAAGCACCATCCCCCGTCGGATGTAAAACGGCGGTCGTCACGAAATGTTGTGGCGACCTCTCTCGACTATAGAATCACACTACTGATTGTATGATCAGGAGAGGAAAAAGATAACGCACTTTCCAATATAACCCTCATGGAGAAAGCGGGGTCGTTATGCCGAATCGGTCGTTTGATGAACATGGGCACGTCTGGCCATTACAGATGGCGCGGTATGCCAACGAGTTGCTGGCCAGGAAAACGATGGCGCAGATCAGAGACCATGTCATTACCTGCGCCATTTGCCGGCACAATTCCGTCATCTGCTTGTCCAAGATTCGTCAGATTCAACGGTTCAGGACCAACCAGCTGAGTCCTCGAGATAGAATGATCGTCTACGCGCAAATGTTCGCCTGGGTTGCCCGGTCCAAACACCAGGGCCTACCCTCGCCTTGCTCCTAGAAGTTGGTTATCCCACTGCGTCAGCTTAGACGCCTGAGAGGATCCGTATGAGGTCGATGGATCAGGGGGCACTCAAAGAAGTGTGGCTGATTTGTTTGGATAAGGAGGGACCGAACTTCTTGCTCTGGATGAACACGCGTCTTGATGGGTCGCTGGAACGCCTGGCCCTCGGCCCGAATGACAAGCGCATGTTCGGACAGGATAAGATCTTCGCCATGGGTACGACCGAGCTGTTCGTCGACGTCATTTCGGCCTTCACTGGCAGCAGATTTGTTCGGACGAAACGGCGCAGCGACAAACATGTCGCTGTCTGGATTCGCCAAGACATGCTCCCCGGGTCAGGCTACGAGGCCATGGATACGTCCTAGGAACAGCTATTCAGCCGCCAGTCCATTCAGACTGGCGGCTTTTTCTTACTCGTTATTTTACCATCCCGGTCAGGCCGAGAATATTTCCTTCGCTATCGCGGAACCAAGCGGCCCGCATAGGGCCCATTGAGGCGATGCTCTGATCGGTTTTTATCGGCCCTTCGGAGTATTCTTCAAACGTAACGCCCTTTGATTTCAAGTCTGCAACCTCGGCGTAGATATCGTCAACGGTCCACGAGGCCAGCGTGTGATCAGCTTTCGATGCAGCCCGTAGGTAGATGTAGAGCTGACAACCGTGACCAGCTTCAAAGGTAGCTCCAAATTCATCTTGTTTGACCGGCTTCAGGCCCAGCGTTTGGCCATAAAAATTTTTTGCTCGATCGAGATCGACCACCGGGATGGTCGCGGTTATTGGCATGTTGGCTAACATCGGAAAATCCTTTCGTTGACCCAGTAATGGATCATGAGATAATAATACATCAACTGTAGGTTGTCAGGTTGGGCTTGTAAAGACAGGCGCTTCCGTCACGAGGATGTTCCGGATAACCGTTCGCGGTCGACTATGTTTTTTCTGAGCAACAATCGTTAACGTGTTCAGCCCTGGCGCCAGGTCAATCCGTTCAGAGAAATTGCCGTGCTGATCGGTGCTGGCGGGTTGTCCGTTGATACTGACGCTAGCCGTGACATCAGTAATCCCGCTGACCACATATTGACGGTCGGTTGTACTGACGTCACCGGCCGGGCGAGTAATGCTTAACGAGGGTGGAATAATCAAATGCTCAACCTGGAGACCGAGGTAGCCGAGGACGATGATCACCGCAGCGGCGGCTGAAATCAGTCGGGCGTGCCGGCGTAGCCAGTGGTGCTCAGTCGACACTCGTTCTGAGGGCAGGTGGCGATCAACTTTACCGGAGGTGATAATGTGATACTCACGATCGAAAAGGTCCA
>CAZFGG010000003.1:0-112410 GCA_964518425.1 uncultured Gammaproteobacteria bacterium | reverse complement strand
CCCCTGGTACCAAGAAAAACACTTTTCAAATCAATTATCGCTGATTTTACTTTTATTGGACCGTAATCGTGACCTGGGCCGAAGCGGTTGACTTACCAGCCTTGTCCGTAGCCACGGCCCACACGAGGTATTGACCAGACGTCACATTTCTCGTGTTCCATGAGGCTGAGTAGGGCGACGTCGTGACACTGGTGATATAGGTTCTGGCGGTGCTGCCAACTGGCGTTTCGTAATAGGTAATGCCAGCCAAGCCTAAATCATCAGAAGCAGTGACGCTGAGCGGAACGGAGTTATGATAGGACTGGCCATTGGTCGGTGCCGTTAGGGTAACTTGCGGCGGCTGGAGATCAAGCGTTCCAGGCGTGACCTGGACACGCAACTTGCCATTGACAACGCCTCGATTGCAGACAATCGTACCGTTTAAGGGATCACGGTATGTGCCGGTGGTACCACAGTTATCCGTGGTGGTTGGAAGTGATGCGGTCGTGTTGCTGATGGCGCTGGGCGTAGTATCGATTAAGCCTGATTTCGACGGTTCGTAGGAGATGGACACGGAGGCGTGGAGGAGCGCCCCAGCGTAGACGTCGCCGGACATTCCCGTATCGACCCCAATGGGCTGCCGATATTCGATGTAAAGGGATTCTGGCGATGGGCCCCGGCCGATCTTGATCGCTTTGACATTCGTCGAAGCAGTTTCAATTGGTTCGAGATCATAGGTTACCGTTCCGGGGGCAGCGATGGTGACGAGGTTCCCGGACAGGAAGAAACCTGTGCTCTCTTTGTGCATGGCGTTGAAGTGCCGTGGCGAGCTACCCTGGATGAGATTGTCGCCCATAATATCGTAATAGTCGCCGTATTCAACAAAGGGACAGGACTGGGAAATGTCGGCGCAGTTGAAAAAGTTGGCGTGGCCGAGGTAGTAACCGTGTCCAATTTCGTGGGTAAAGGTGCCAATGCCTGGGTAGCTGGGATTGTAATTGTTGACCAGAGCGACCGAGAGATAGACGGTCGAATTATTTTCGGTGTAGGGCAAGAGAGTAAAACTGGCTAAACCGCTCCACACGAAGTTTCCGGAGAGGCAAGGGAAGTACGAGACCAGGACGAGGTGCTTGAAATCGGCCACGTGGAGGTTAGGATCAAGGGCTCTGGCCTGGTCCAAAGCTTTGGTCCAGAAACTGTTGTATTGGCTGAGCAGCAAATTCGTATCGCAGGTCGTGGCCATGGAAATCGTTTGCCAGTTCTTGACCGTGGCCGGCAAATTGAAGGCGCCGTAAGAATTTTCTTGATAGTAGTTGCTGACGATCGGCATGATATTCGACTGAATAGTGCTTGGGGTTGGCGAAGAGGATGTATGGTCAGAGAAATTCGTTGGTAAGACCAGCACTGGCTGTCCAACAACTGACCCGCTGGGTGGTTCATCAGCCGGGATTCTCGATGGCTGGTTGGCTGTCACCACCTCCCCTGAGCCAGTATCGATGGTCGTGCCTAACACGAGGTCGCTGATTTTCTGACCCGAGATTATCACATGCGTAGCTTGATGGACATCTGGCCGCAGGCCTGAAGGTAATGTCACGTGATATCCGCCCCCGGGCGTCGAGAGAAGCAGGACGTCATCCTCTTGGGCGTTTGGTCGGTCCACAGCGAACAGCGCCAAATCGCCGGTCAAGGTAATTGGCGTCTCAGTGCAGTGCGTCGACCGGGCATTAACGGCGACCTGGTCGGTTTCGTCGAGCAATTGAGCGATGGCGGTCTCCGGATTTGTTTCGGCTAACTGCTGCAAGTTGGCTAACCGCCGTTGAGCAACTGTTACCAGTTCTTGTCGCTGGGCACGACTGGTCCTGTTCACCGCTATTGCTGATAGCGACTTCAAGCGAGCTGAATCGCTTTCGACCTGCTGTACCAAGGCAGAAGCCGACTTCTCGTTTGTGGCCTGGGTCGGTTGACAAGCGATCGGTCCAGCTGGCGCGATGGTCGAACGAATCAACACCACCGCCAACGCGATCACTCCGGCTCCAGCTACAAGAAGGCTAGCGATCGTTAGTTTCGAGCGAACTGAAACGCCCTGGCTTATTTGTGTCGGCATGATTAAGCCAGTATAACAAAAAGGACGAGCTGATGGCCAGCTCGTCTATGGTTATGTGCGCGACTAATAAGTATTAGAGTTCTTGCCAGGAGTTGGGTATTACGGAAGGTGGTGTTTTTTGGTTGGGTGAAAAGAAGAATTGGCCAAGACCGCTAGTATAATTCAGCACAGCGTTTCCATTTAAGTGGACCCGAAACCCGGTTGCGTTATTCAGGTTTACTCCGGCTGCCAATTCAACAAGCCCAAGCGGAGCATAATAGACGGCAGCCTGGGCGTTATTACTTCCCTGGATAGCATACGACAAGGCTCCGGCCGGCGGAGGCAGAGTATTGTTCGTGCTCATGGAGATAAAGAAAATAAAATCTTTTGGATTAAGTGGATTTCCATGATCGGAACCTTTGATGGCGACGTTATTGGGAACATTCACGCTGCCTGCGGCCGTGGGAGTGAATGGATCACCGCTAATGATAAATTTCGATTCACCTGGAGCTGACGCAGGTAACCAAAAACTTTGGTTATTACCAGAAAAAGTAATGTTTCCCGTGACCCATAGATTTGCACCCAGCGTGACTGATGTGTTATTTCCACCGTTGACAACGAGATTGCACGTGATTTTCGTCGGGATTGTAGGCAAGGGTACGGAATCAGACACCGTGTAGTTCCCGCTTCCGTCGCAGGTAGAAATGACGTTACTAGTATTGGCGATTTGTGTAGCCAAATTTTGAATATCAGAATTTGAAATAGGGTAATTCTCTGGTGGTGGATCGGTCGAAACGACATGACAACGAGTACCGCCGCCAGCAGTACAGGTTTCCGAGCCATTATTCGCTGTGACCGCCGGATTTTGTAGAGCCTGGTAGTATGCGTCACCAACTTGCGAATCCTTGATAGTATGAGCACTCAGGTTTTTGTTGGCACTAAGTCGGAGGCCATTAGCTAGCCCAGCTCCTCCAGATACCCATACGTTACCGTTAAACAACGTGGTCGAATTATTTTTTGAGGTGATTGTTCCTCCGCCGGCAGTCCCAACGTGGACATCGCCGTTAATTGTAGCGCTGGGATCCACAATCAGTTCGGATGCAGATTGGACGGCGCCACTAAATCCTCCACCAAAGGACGAAGCGGTGGCATCAATACTAATTGTTCGAACAGTATTCGTTGCCGGATCTGTTGCCTGCGAGGTAATATGACGTGAAAATTGGGTCGGATCGATTGTAATGTTGATATTGATCCCATTGACTACAGTGGAATAGTTACCGGTTGCTCCATTTCCACCGATCCTGTATAGCGCATCCCGTATGCCGGTCTCAGCCGCGGCAAATGTCCGTTCACCAGCCGAGGACGTACTGATCGCGCCCAGGCCGCGAGTTGCAGTAAAGCTGGCCGTGGTCATGACCGCCAGAGCGAAAGCGGAGATGACAATAATAGCGATGAGAGCAATTGCCCCTGGTCGTTTTTGGTTTCGAAACCAAGGAAGACGATGGGTCATTGGTAAAGATTACGATGGGGAAGTAGGGAAGTGCTTGTTTGAAGTGATTGGATTGGGGTGCCGAGGGTACTTTGCAAGGTCAGGTTAATCGTTACTGTTGGCGAAGTGTTTTGCAGATCAAAATGGGTGACCATGATATTGCTTGAGGTTAAACTAACTGGTCCGCTACCCGTGTTGAGCTGTAAAGCGCCGCTGGAAACCGAAAAGGTATGTGTTCCCGAAGCGGTCGTCAAGACGAGCGTGCCAGGATCGGAATAGTTTGTGCTTCCATCAATCGTCGCGGCGCTGCGCACTTCTTGTGATAGTCGATCAAGAATAAGACGCGAACTCTGCTGTAGGTCTTGGGCAATTCTTGCCCGAGCGGCATTGGCCGATGTATCAGCCATGAAATTAATAAAAATGAGTAGGGCAATGGCCGTAATGCTGATATACACCAGTAACTCTACTAAGGTAAATCCTTGACGCTTAACCATGGTTAGAAGTTTTTCCAGGCGGTCAGAATTGTCGAAAGCTGTACCTGGCGAGTTGTTCCGCTGTCGAGCCACGAGACGGTGACTGTGGCTTGCTTGCTATCCGGGTTGGTTGTACCGCCGGTCGCGACAAGCGCGCCATTGCTGTCACGCTGGAGATTGGTAATCGTCAGCGTACGCATAAAGCCAGTAGCCGGATAAAAATCCGTGTCCGAAGTGACCGAAGGATCTGCACAGACGAGGGTCCAGGCGGCACCGTTCCAATTCAGTTTATAACTATTCGGCGACACGCACGAGCCAATCAGCGGATTCGGTAACCAGCAACTGTTAAATCCAGTACTTGATCGGGCCGTGCAACTCTGACCGCCGGTCATGCATGTATCCGCGGGACAAGGGTTAGTCGCACCACAGCTGCACCCAAAAAAAGAATTGTCGAGACTATTCTTACTGAGGATTTCGATCCACGGCTTTGCGAAGGCTGAGGCTTCGACTTCTTTGCCGGTACTTGATGTTAATCGGTGTGTCGCAGCAGTTAAGTTTCCAATCGCCGCAATCACAATCGCCGCCATTCCCAGGGCGATAATAACTTCGATAACGCTCATGCCGGGGCGGCGCATATTATTGGACGGTGACAACGCCAACTGGACTTACTCCTACATGCTTGGTGATTGACCCGCTGACAACATCAACCGTCACGGCGGTGGTTGTACCACTCAATCGCGCAAAGATGATATCTGACGGGAGCGGCGCGCTAAAGACAACGCCAGAGGGAAGCGTGAAGGTCTGATTCGTTGTCGCTCCAGTCAACGTGCTGTATGAAGAGGTGGACGCGAAGTGGATAGAATGGGCGGCATTGCCTTGGCCAGCAATAGCTTGACTTTGCGTCAGGCGTAACACGCTGACCAATCCTTGAACACCATCATTCATTGCTGAGGTCCGTTTAATGGTGGCCATCGATGACCACCCCAATCCAGACAAAATGCCGACAATCGCAATAACCGTCAGCACCTCAAGTAGTGTGAAACCAGGCCGACGTTTCATGTTAGACCGTCGCCGAGAATTTCCAGATAGGCGTGATGACCGCGATGGCGACGAAGCCGACGGACAGGCCAATCGTCAACAGGAGGAACGGCTCAATGACGGCTGAGAGATTCGTCAGGCTTGTTTGGACGTTCGATTCGTAAAAGGCGGCTAGACGTTCGAGCATGTGCGTCAGTTTACCGGTTTTTTCACCGACCTCAACCATACGAATGGTCAATGGGGGATAGAGTTTCGTATTGCCTTTGAGGATTTCGTTTAACGGTACGCCCTTTTGAATGAGGGAAATATTCTTTTTGGCAGTTTCAGCAAACCGAACGTTCGGCACAACACTACTCGATAACGCGAGCGCTTGATCGAGACTGACACCGCTTTGGAGCAGGGCTGACAGGGAGCGCGTGAAGAGGGCTAAGTTGTATTCTTGGACGACCTTGCCAATTCGCGGGAGTCGCAGGATGAATCCATCCCACCGCCATTTACCCTTGGTCGTCTTGAGATATCGGATAATGAAATATACGAGGATAATCAATCCGGGCAAAATGAACCACCCGTAATGGGTAACGGAGTGGCTGATAAAGAGGAGGACGCGCGTTGCTAGCGGCAACTGGACGTGGAAACTGTCGAGAATACCGGCGACCTTGGGAATAACAAAAACCAGCATGAGCGACACCATCAATATGAGGGCACACAAAATGATCAGAGGGTAAATCATGGCGCTGCGAGCTTTTGTCTTGAGCGTCTCGTCTTGTTCCTGCTGGATGAGCAGGTGACTGAGCGCTTCATCGAGTTTTCCGCTCGACTCACCAACTTTAATCATGTTGGTAAAAAACGGCGAGAAGTATTTTGGATACGTCGCCAGGGATCCATGTAATGTCTGGCCGGACCGGAGCTTCTGGGCAATATCGATCAGGGCGCTTCGGAAGGCAGGGTTGGTGACTTGCTCGGCCGTGGTGGTGATGGCTTGGTCAACGCTGATGCCGGCCTCCAACATCGTGTGCATGTTACGGGTCAGGAAGATTTTCTCTTGAGCTGAGACCCCGCTCATTATTTGGTCGAGTTGCCAGCGCCGATTCTCATCGCGCTTAATATTAATGACCAGCAAACCCTGTTGTTCAAGAGTAGCGACAGCGGCTTTGCTCGAGCGCGCTTCAACCCGGCCCCGATTATAGGCGTTCTGGTTATTGAGCGCGGTGTAGGTAAAGCCAGCCATGATTAACTGGTCACCCGAATGATTTCGTCGAGCGTCGTCAAACCGGACAACGCTTTCAGGATACCATCCTGGCGCATGGTCAGCGATCCTTGAGCGAGGGCTGCCCGCTCGATCGCTTCTGGTGACTGTTGTTTGACGATTTCTTGGTGGAGTCGATCGTCAACATTCAAGAGTTCGTAAATGCCAACCCGTCCCTGGTAGCCGGTATCGCCACACTTGGCGCAGCCGGCCCCACTGGTCAAGGTAAGTTGGTTAAGCGATGTCACGTCGGGCAAAAGTTTGACTTCTTGTAATCTGGCAATCGCGGCAGCTAAGTCGAGGTGAGCAGCGTATTGCTCGATCAGACGTGGGCTGAGCCGGCTCGTCGTAGCGCAGAAACGACAGACTTTCCGGACCAGCCGCTGACCGACAATGAGATTGACGACGGAAGCGGTGAGGAATGGTTGGACGCCCATTTCAACCAAGCGCTGAACGGCCTGGAAGGCCGTGTTCGTATGGAGCGTGGACAGGACGAGGTGGCCAGTCATCGCGGCGTTCACGGCAATGTCGGCAGTTTCGGCGTCGCGGATTTCGCCGACCATAATGATGTTCGGGTCTTGGCGGAGGAGTGAGCGCAAACCGTTGGCGAAGGTGAGTCCAGCACCTGGATTAATTTGTGTCTGGCTAATCCCATCCAAACCATACTCGATCGGATCCTCAATCGTGCAAATGTTTACTGTTTCCTTATTGAGCAGGCCAAGAATCGTGTAGAGCGACGTTGTTTTTCCTGAACCCGTTGGACCAGTGACGAGAATCATGCCATGTGGCTTCGTCATCTGCTGCTTCACGACGCTATAATCGCGTTGGTTGAAGCCCAAGCTGCGGAGAGTGAACTGTTTCTGTTTAGCGTCGAGCAAACGGAGTGCCATTTTCGTTCCATGGAGTGTCGGAATGGCCGATACCCGGACAGCGACGGCGCGGTTATTGAACTCATAGCTGAAACGGCCATCTTGAGCGGTTCGGTGTTCATCGATTTTCAGATTGGCGAGGAGCTTCAGTCGAGTGACGAGCGGCGGTAAGAGCTCAATCGGTAAATCGACGACCTTATTGAGCAAACCGTCAATCCGATAACGAACGACAACCTTATCCTCGGTTGGTTCCATGTGAATGTCCGAAGCGCCCCGCGTTAAGGCCCGCTCGATGATCGTATTGACCATCTGGATAATCGGGACGTGCTGGGCGAGCTGCTCAGCGGTATCACGGGCGCCAATAGTTTCGCGTAGGCTATCTTCGATGATCTTGGCGAACTCGGTTGTAATCTCGGTCGAATATTTCTTGAGCGCGTGCTCAATATCATCGGGCGTGGTTAAGAAAACTTCCGGCTCGAGACCAGTTTTGCGCTTAATGAACTCGATCGTCTGCTCGTTGCCCGGTTGGGTGGTGGCGACGTGGACGGTATTCTTAATTTTCTTGAAGACGATAACGTTGTGCTGCTGGGCGACGTCCTTGGGGATGAGATTGAGAATGTAGGGGGAGATAACCTTTTCGCGCAGCACGACCGATGGCATTTTGAAGTAGTCGGATAAGATAGTCAGGAGCCGGTCCTGGGCCATGGCCGTCGAGGTAAACAAAATCTCAGCCAGGTGACGATCTTCCCGCTTGGCGCGCTGGAGGGCTTCTTTAAATTGTTCTTTGGTCAGCGAACGCTCTTTTTCCAGCTGTTTCCAGAGGGAACTATAGCGACTGTCTGAACCGCTCAAGCCACCAAACATATTTTTTCGTAAGACAATATTCCTCCCGTGTGTTTTGTCCCTACTACTGTATCACAGTAGGGCAAATTTCGGCTAAACCCAAATTCCTTACCCACACGGTTCTTCACACCTTATACACAACAAAGAGCTTTTTGTCAAGGGTATGAAAGCCGCCCATCTAGGAAGATGGACGGCTGAAAGGATGGGAGCGAAGAGATCGGATGATGATGCCGTTCACAATACGCAAAGGTTCAGCGCACTTTTTTTGGTGCTTGTTTCGAATGAGTCGAAGGAGCGGCAAACAGGCTTCTCGAAATTCATCCATCTGAGAGGGATGAACTGTGAGCTGGCCAAAGGTCTTTGCCCATGACGTCCGATGTTTGAACCGCCATGACTTTAGCCACGGGCGGCATTCCCTTGCCTTGGGCCAACGCCCATGGTACCCGAAGAGCCTCAGAGCTTCCACCACAGATTGACAGCGATGCTGTTCCCGACGAATTTCGAGTATTGTCCGCAACCCCAATTCGTGAGCTGCGTCCTCCCACGAACCGACGTTGTACCAGTATTTCCGTAAGCCTGGAAATTTCGGCCCGACGATGTCCGATGGGGGCATGATGCCTGCAGCGGTCCATTCCGGCCAGGTTGTGAAAATTGCTTGTCGCCGCTGTCGGGGCCAGTATGCCCACCACGTTCGAACGTAGACTTTAGGAGGGCGAAAACCGGTCCGAAGGTACCTCGTCGGCTCAAATCCCATTCGCCGTAGAGAGGGATGGAAACTTCCATGATGATCCTTGGCAGAGAAGACAATCCAACCGTGTCCGTCTCGAGTCAGCTCCTCTCCATCTGGCAAACGACCTAACCGCTTGATATATCGTTCAAGAATCGGCTTCGCTGCTGCTTCGTACGTTGCCCAGTTAGCCCGTCCGCTACTACCTTGGCACATGAAGAATCACCCCCGTGTTGTTAGAGTAGAAAGGACACGAACAAATGGTGCCGCTGGTCGGAGTCGAACCGACATGAGGTTGCCCTCACTGGATTTTGAGTCCAGCGTGTCTGCCATTCCACCACAGCGGCGATAGCCCGACCACTGTATCGGCGAATGCCGACGATGTCAACGTCGGTTGCGACGAAGTCAAAAAAATTGTATACTCAATCAGTCATTTTCACTTTTCCATGGCCCGGATCATTGCAGTTGTGAACCAAAAAGGTGGCGTCGGAAAGACCACGACCGCCGTCAATCTCGGAGCATACTTAGCGCGAGCAGGGCAGCGCGTTTTGTTGATTGATCTTGATCCGCAAGCCAACGCCACGAGCGGGCTAGGCGTTGACCACAAACAACTGGTCAAAGGGATTTACGAGGTGCTCATCTCACCAACGACGCTGAGCGAAGTGATTGTTGAAACGCCCATCGCGAAATATCATGTTGCGCCGGCGACGCTGTCCTTAGCCGGAGCGACCGTTGAACTCGTGCCGCTCGACCGTCGCGAATTTTTGTTGAAGGATAACCTGAAAAAGGTTCTCGATGAATACGATTACATTTTTATTGATTCGCCACCAAGCTTGGGCTTACTTACCGTCAATGGACTCGTCGCGGCTGATGAAATTCTTGTCCCGGTCCAAGCCGAGTACTATTCGCTGGAAGGCTTAAGTCAACTGATCGAGACAATCGATTTAGTGAAACAGAATCTTCAGCCCGACCTCAAAATTTTAGGTGTCGTTTTGACCATGTATGATCCACAGTTCCGACTGTCCGACGCGATCTTGGAAGAACTGTATAAATTCTTTCCGCACGAAAAAATATTCCGGTCGGTCATTCCGCGCAACGTTCGGTTAGCCGAAGCGCCGTCATACGGACAAACGATCCTCCACTACGATCCAGCCTCGCCAGGCGCCAAGGCCTACAAAAAACTGGCTGATGAAATTCACCGCCGGCGCCCATGACTGACCAACATCCTCTCGGTCGCGGACTCAGCTCACTTATTCCCAAAGCCTCACCAGCTTCGGCTCAGTCAGTCGTACCTGAACAGGCGATAGTTCCTCAACAACTAGTCGCCGCTGAGCCAAAAAGATCTGAAGCGCCAAGACAGCCAATGGCCGGTCCGCGGCCAGGGCTGTACGATGTTCCGACTGAGCTGATCGATCCAAATCCGCACCAACCACGCCATAAGATCGAAGCCGAATCTCTCGATGACCTCGTGGCATCAATCCGTCAGCACGGTATTCTCCAGCCATTAATTATCACTAAGCATGGCCAGCGGTACCAACTCATCGCTGGTGAACGACGGTTTCGGGCGGCCGAACGCCTTGGTCTCGCCAGCGTTCCAGCCATTATCCGCGATACGCGGGAGCTCGAACAACTCGAATTGGCCATTGTTGAAAATGTCCAACGTCAAGATCTAAATCCGGTTGAAGAGGCCTTGGCCTATCAACAGTTGGCTGAGGAATTCGGCTTAACCCAAGATGAGATCGCAAAAAAAGTTGGCAAGTCTCGTACGACCGTGGCGAACGTTATTCGTTTACTGCAACTCCCACCCGACATGCTCCAGGCCCTCCGTCAAGAGAAAATTTCCGCCAGCCATGCTAAAATTCTTCTCTCGGCAGTAACGCCGGCCGAGCGTCAACAGTTGTTCGATCAGATCATGCACCAGCAATTGCCGGTCCGAGCGGCCGCTCAGCTGGGTCGATCAACGACGGTTCGGCGGTACTCGCGTCGTAAAGTTGAACCCGCTGTGCAAGCGTACGAAGATGAATTGCGTGGTAAGTTTGGAACTAAAGTGACTATTACGAAGCGTGAAGGACGGGGTCATGTCAGTCTGGAGTTCTATTCGGACGAAGAATTTACTAACCTCATCAAT
This sequence comes from uncultured Gammaproteobacteria bacterium, assembly GCA_964518425.1. Lineage (GTDB taxonomy): Bacteria > Patescibacteriota > Patescibacteriia > SBBC01 > CAIJZX01 > CAYLHT01. Next base: position 101,535 of record CAZFGG010000003.1, on the reverse strand, counting down.
CGATTACGATAACACCTCGCTATGCCGCCACGAAAAACAACAACCGCTGTCGCTGCCCGCTCTCGCCGCCCCGCTGTTCCTGATCGAGGGTTAGGATGGGAAAATATTTCTAAAACCTTGGTCGTCTTGGCGCTGGTCATCACGCCGCTGATCATCAGTAGTCGAATGTCCGATTCGTGGGAGCAACCGAAAACAATAGTCCTGGCTGGATTAATGAGCTTGGCGTGGCTGAGTTTTTTTATTAGCCTCTTTTCCCGGAAGACGGTCAGTTGGGGTTGGCATGTGCTTGATTGGTTTGCGATTCTCCTGGGTGGAGCGACCGTCGTGAGCACGCTGGTCTCGGTACGAGGACCAGTCAGTCTGTGGGGGCTCGGTGGATGGTCCAGCTCATCTTTACCGGCGGTTGTGTCATTTATCAGCCTCTACTTCTTGACGAGTCAACTTTTCCGTTCTCGCCATGACCAAGCGATTGGCTGGACAGCCTTGATGACCGGGACCGGAGCGGCTCTCCTGGTTATGCTTTTTCAACTGAGTAGCGTTTCGATCCTTCCGGCGGAGTTGAGTTCAAACCCGCTCCTGGGCACGATCAGTAGCACCCCGGCCCACGTCGCGGTCATGGCGGCTCTCTTCGGCGCGGTCGCCCTCCTTCTATGGTCACGGACAACGGAGCGCTGGGCAAAATGGGGGATTGTCGCTTGCGTCGTGATCAGTTGGTTAGTTCTCTTCTTCTTGCGTCAGCCGTTGGGCTGGGCGATTTTTGCCCTGGGCATGATGAGCGTCGTCGTTGAACAGTCGATCGGCGGCCGGACAACCAATATCCGACTGTTGACCGCGGCGGTCGCTTTGGCAGCTGCGGGAATGCTGCTCCAATTAACCGGGGCCGCAAATCATGCCAACCTACCGGCCACCAATGATATTTCCCTTGATCAGCGGACGAGCTCTTCCATTGCCTGGTCAACTTTCCTGGACCGTCCGGTACTCGGTAGCGGGCCGGTGACCTGGTATCAGGACTTTGTTCAGCATCGCCCTCTCTCATTCAACCAATCACCATATTGGAGCTTACGGTTTGTTTCGGCGGCCAGCGAATTGTGGCAACAGCTGGCAACGGGCGGACTCGTCACACTTGGTTTATGGTTCGGTTTTCTGGTCATGGCTGGATGGTGGATGTGGAGCCATGTCCGGAAACAACCGCGAGCGGCTCTCGTCGCCACGGCTTTGATTATCACGACCGCGATTGTGGTCGGCTTCCTCTCAACGTGGTCATGGCTCTTGGTGCTGTGGCTATGGGCGAGCATTGGCTTGAGCCGGGCTCAGCTCACCACGACTTCCCAGCCGACACGAATGGGCGCGGCCGCACCGCTCTGGTTTTCAGTTCTCATCTTGGCCCTGGTCGGTTATTGGTGGACCGTGGCCCGGGTCACGGCCAGCGATATCGCCTACCAACAGGGACGGCAGCTCTATAACCAGATCGCTCCGATTGATCACGTTATTGCTCAACTGAACACGTCGGTCAAACTCAATCCAAAGAATACCAGCGCTTTAACCCTGCTCGGTAATGCTGAAGTGACCAAGGCTCAACTGGCGGTCCAACAGTCATCAACGACCGATGTGACCGCGATGTTACAGCCTGCCGTTGGACACCTCCGGCAAGCGATCGCCGCCGATCCGCGCAACCCGGCATTGTACGAAGAGATGAACAACCTCCTCAACCGATTGAGCGGAGCGATTAGCGACGTGGCCGTTGAAGCGAACGTCAACTTCCACACCTTAGAAAAACTCGAACCGACCAATCCGATCCATGACGTGGGTGACGGTCAAACCTTAATGGTTATCCGGCAAGGCTTAACCACAACCCAAAACTCCGCAGCTATTGAAACGCAGCGGAAAGATCTCCTCGATCAGGCGATCACGGCCTACCGGCGAGCGCTCAGCAAGAAGCCAGATTACGGGCAAGCCCGATTCGCGTTGGCTCAGTCCCTGGCTGAAGGCGGCCAAAATGATCAGGCGCTCAGCGAACTTGACCAGATCACCTCGACCTTCGGCCACGTCAGTGAGTTCTGGGTTGAACGGGCAGTTGTCTTTTCTAACCTGAAAGAGAATGATCAGGCCGATCAAGCCTTCAAGCAAGCCCTCCAGATTTCGCCAACCGATTCATCCCTCTACCTCAGCTACGCTAACGCCTTAGTTCAAGCTGGACAACCAGACAAGGCCAAGGAAATATTACAGCAAGGCTTAAAAGCATTCCCGAGTACGACTGAATTGCAACAGCGGTTGGACGGGTTGAATAAGACTTAATTCGAGGGGTTTTCCCGGAGCGCCCGTTTAATATGCGAACGGGCCGCTTGGGTTCGCGCAAATTCCAACCAGTCGCGATTTGGCCGCTTACGGTTTTTATCGATCATGATCTCGACGACATCGCCGCTCTTCAGTTCGGTGTCGAGAGAAGACAATTTGTCATTGATTCTTGCGCCAACACAACGATCACCGAGATCAGAGTGGACGTGGTAGGCGAAATCAATCGGCGTCGCGCCTTCGGGTAAGTCAATGACGTCACCCTTGGGTGTCAAACAGAAAATCCGCTTGCGGAAGGCGTCGATTTTCAGCGCTTCTAGGTATTGTTCTTCAGATTCGTAGTCCTGATGCCACGTACTCAGATCATTGATCCACGACAGCCGCTCCTCGACCGGACTGCCGCGGAGTGGTTTACCCTGCTCAGTATAATGCCAGTGTGCGGCCACGCCGAACTCGGCGGCTTGGTGCATAGCCAGATCGCGAATTTGCACTTCGACTTGTTTTCCGCCTGGGCCGAAGACGGTCGTATGAAGCGACTGGTAGCCATTCGGCTTCGGTTGGGCGATGTAATCTTTGAACCGCCCTGGGACCGGGCGCCAGAGCTGGTGAATGCTCCCAAGGGCTTCGTAGCAGTCGGCCACACTGCCAACAACGAGGCGCATCGCTAAAAGGTCGCTGATTTTGGTAATGTCGCGCTGATATTCCGGTCGTAGGAGCTTCTCATACAAACTATAGAGATGTTTCCGGCGCCCGTGGAGATCGATGACATTGACATTTTGTTCAGCCAAACGTTCTCGCAGACTCGCCAGCATCGCTTGTACCTCGCCGTCGAGCTGTGCGTAGCGTGGTCCAACGAGGCTCATGACCCAAGCATATTCCTTCGGATGAACATAGGGAAAGGCTAAGTCTTCAAGTTGTCCTTTAACTTCGCCCATGCCTAGGCGATGAGCTAGCGGCGCGTAAATTTCCAATGACTCACGGGCGATGCGGAGTTGTTTATCACGCGGCAGCGCGTCAAGCGTTTGCAAATTGTTGATCCGGTCAGCGAATTTGATGATCATGACGCGGATGTCTTGGGCCATGGCGACGAACATCTTCCGTAGGTTTTCGACGTAGCGTTCTAAACCGCGGTATTTGAGTTTTCCCAATTTCGTCACGCCCGAAACAAGGAAGGCGACTTCCGTGCCGAATAATTGTTTAACGTCATCAATCGATGTATCGGTATCTTCAGGCACATCATGAAGTAGCCCAGCAACGATTGTCGGCACATCCATTTTCCAACCCATCAGCAATCCAGCCGTGGCAATCGGATGATGAATATATGACTCTCCGGATTTCCGTTTTTGTCCCTGATGGGCAGTGGTGGCAAACTCAAGCGCGTCAATGATGATTTGCGCCTGCGGCGGGGGAAACTTTTGCTGAACCTGGTGCCGGAATTCTGATTCGGTCATATCAGCAGACTACTCGGTCGAGCGTGGTTTGACAAATAAGGCCCTTGATCTCAGGGCTCGTCAACGGTGAAATGTCGTAGAATATTATTCTGAAACTTTCTTCCTCGTTCGACGTTTCGCTTTTGGCTTTCCAGCCCGCGCCCGCAGCAATTCAACTGCCTGTTCGATCGTCACTGTTTCCGGCGTGAGATCGCCGGTCAACGACGCGTTGGTCGTGCCGTCAGTCACGTACGGACCGTACCGGCCATCCATGACCTTGATGGGAGTTTTCGTGTCTGGGCTTGGGCCGAGCTCTTTGAGTGCCGCGGCCTGACGGCGGAAGTTGCGAGCTTTCTTTGGTTGACGTAACAGGTCGATCGCTTGGTCGAGCGTGATCGTGAGCGGATCCATGCCCTCGGGAATGCTTCGCGTTTCGGTATCGCATTTAATGTACGGCCCGAAACGACCGTTGCTGGCGATGATATCTTTTTCGTTATCCGGAAACTGACCGACCGTACGGGGCAGTTCAAGAAGTTTCAGGGCCACCTCAAGCGTTACCGCTTCCGGCGTCATGCCTTTGAGTAACGACGCCATTTTCGGTTTCTCACCAACCGCCTTCTTACCCTTGATCGGTTTGCCTTCAGCATCTTTCGGCCGTTGCGGTTGTTCGCCGAGTTGAACGTACGGACCGAACCGTCCAATTTTGAAATATACATTTTTACCCGTCGCCGGATCTGTGCCGAGTGGTTGTTCGGCCGCTTGACTGTGTTTCAAGAGCTCAAGCGCTTTCTCAACGGTCAACTCATCAGGCGGAATATCATCGGGAATCCGCGCCGTCTGCTCATTCCAACGGATAAACGGACCGTACCGGCCAATGCGAACTTCGACAGGCTGATTTTCATGCTGGCCGATAGTCACGCCACTGGTCAAACGGGGATCAATCGTGTCTTTGACGTGCTCGAGCGTTGGCTTCAAGCCTTTGTGGCCGTTGCCGAAGTAAAATCCTTTGAGATAAGCAACATCACCAGTTTCACCGCGGGCAATCGCATCAAGGTCATCTTCCATCTTCGCCGTGAAATCGTAATCAACCAGATTGCTGAGATATTGCTCGAGCATGTTCACGACCGCAAAGGCGGTGAACGTCGGGACGAGGGCAGTGCCGCGCTTGATGACGTATTCACGACGCTGAATCGTTTCGATAATTGAAGCGTATGTACTCGGTCGGCCAATGCCACGTGACTCAAGTTCTTTGACTAGAGTCGCTTCCGTTAACCGGGCGGGTGGCTGGGTAACGTGTGAGCGAGGTTCTAAGGATTTGGTGGATAGTTGTTGACCTTTCGTCATCGTTGGTAGGACAACCTCCTGATCAGCCAGTTCAGCATCAGGATCATCGCTACCTTCAACATAGGCTCGCCGGAAACCGGAAAAGTCATACGTTTTACCTTTCGCAGCGAAGGCGGCATTGTCGAGCATGATCGTGACGGTCACGCGGCGGCCGTTGGCGTCAGCCATTTGTGAGGCGACGGTCCGCTTCCAAATAAGTTCGTAGAGCTTGTAGGCGTCGGCATCAACTTTCGCTTTCACTTCATCGAGGGGGGTGAACTGTTCGCCGGCCGGCCGGATGGCTTCGTGGGCTTCTTGAGCGTTCTTCACTTTCGTTTGGAACTGGCGGACGGTCGGCGATAAGAATTCCTGACCGTACTGACTGGTAATCCATTCACGCGCGGCGTTGATGGCCTGTGTTGACAGTATCGTCGAATCGGTTCGCATATAGGTAATGAAACCGTTTTCGTACAGCGACTGAGCCAGCTGCATCGTTCGCCGCGCAGTCAAACGGAGTTTGCGGTTTGATTCTTGTTGAAGCGTGCTCGTCGTGAACGGCGCGGACGGACGCTCGGTGAATGGCTTTTCCTCAATTGATTGGACGGTTGGCGTGGCTTGGCTGAGTTTCTTGACCAAGGCCTCGGTTGATTCTTTCTTGAGCCACAACGCTTTCTGATTTTTTTGTTCACCGGTGTCTGGATCAAAATCTTTACCAATGGCGATCGGTTGGCCATCAACGCTGACCAGCTCAGCCGGAAATGATTGTTTCTGGTCAACGGAAAGAGTGGCCAGGATATCCCAGAACTCGCTGGTATGAAAGGCTAAGCGTAATTTTTCCCGTTCAACGAGTAACCGGATGGCCACGCTTTGGACGCGGCCGGCGGATAGACCCGGTCGGATCTTGCGCCACAGAATCGGCGAGACTTCGTAACCATAGAGCCGATCGAGTAAACGGCGGGCTTCTTGAGCGTGAACCAGGTTAAGATCAATCTGCCGCGGTTCGGCAATCGCCTTGGTTAGAGCAGACTTGGTGATTTCATGGAAGGCGATCCGTTGCTGCCGGGCCGCCGGGACCTTCAAGAGCTCCGCCAAATGCCAGGAGATTGCTTCGCCTTCGCGGTCTTCGTCAGTCGCGAAGTAGACCATGTCCGCGGACTTGGCCCGTTTTTTCAGATCGGCCACGACCGATTTGCTGTTGGCTGGAACTTCGTACAGCGGTTCAAAATCGTGTTCAATATCAATACCCATCGAACTGCGCGGCAGGTCACGGACATGGCCGTAGGATGACTGGACGTCGTAACCACGACCAAGAAATTCGGTTATTTTTTTCGCTTTTGTTGGGGACTCGACGATGACGAGTGATGACATCAGGCTACATGTTCAAGCGGTAGATCATGCCGCCGTCGTGGATAACCAGACCGCGGATTTCCAATAACGATAAAACTGCAGACACGACACTGGTGTCCAGTCTACATGATTCCGCCAGGGCGTCAATGTGACGTGATTGTTGGTGCAAATGTTCAATGACCATCGCTTCAATCGGATCGTCGGAATGAATGCGTTGTGGCGGAGCGTCTGGCGTGATCGCAACCATGGAAAAGGTGCGAAAAATGTCTTCGACTGTTGTAACGGGTGTTGCCCCGAGCTTCAACCAATTGAGTGGTCCAATGGATTGCGGCGAGGTGATTGGGCCAGGCACAACCAAGACGTCCCGATTCTGATCTACCGCGAATTTGGCAGTAATAAGGGCACCAGATTTCTCACCAGCTTCGACTAATAATACGGCTTTCGACAATCCTGAGATAATCCGGTTACGTTGGGGGAAATGATGTCGTTCCGGTCGGGCGCCAAGCGGAAATTCGCTAACGATTGTTCCGCCGTGAGCGAGAATATCCTCGGCTAATCTTTGGTTTTGCCACGGATAGATGTGATCAACGCCGCAACCCAAAACGGCAACCGTTGGTCCGCCAGCGCTCAGCGCCGCTTGATGAGCGGCAGTATCGATGCCAAGCGCTAAACCAGAAACAATCGGAATGTGATGTTGGGCGATTGGCTCGACCAAACGCTTGGTGACGGTCAACCCATAAGGGGTTGGCAGGCGGGTGCCGACGACGGCCAGGGATGGGGCACTGAGATTATTAATATTTCCCCGGACGTAGAGTACGGATGGCGGCGAGGGGATTTCCCGGAGTTGCGCTGGGTAGCGGGAGTCGATGATGGCGATGACCGTAATCTCACGTTGTTCAAGTGTCTCGGCGAATTGGTCACCGTTGAGCTTCGGAATCTCCGACAACAGTAAAGTGCGCTGGTCCGGCTCGACTGCCCAGGCGGACAATTTCTCATGAGTCCAGCTACTCAGTGGTATTTCAAAAGCTTTAGCCTTAACGAGGGCTTGAAACATTTTTGATTTGAGACCGGCGATGCTGTGAATGAGCGCGAGCTGTGTTGATGGTGACATATACGAAAAATAACCTCGGTACGAAACCGGGGCCAAGCCACAGCGGGTCTACCCTAGCGCGAAATTGATTTCTTGGCAAGACCGGCCGAGTTCATTACCGTGCCTTGACTTATGAGAAACATTCTGTTATAAGTATCGATCCTGCATTCTTGTATCGGTAGCTTTCCGGTTCTTTGTCATCTGCGTTCAACAACGCTACATATGCCGTAAACCCAGCCCCTGAAAGTAACTAGGGGGCTAACCACATTAGGGGGGTCAATGAAAGTCGCTCCACGTCCGTATCAGCAGACAGCTATTCAGGCTGCGCTGAAAGGACTTCGGGGGCGCTCTCATCAGGCCCTCGTAGTTCTTGCAACTGGTTTGGGCAAAACCCTGACCGCTGCCTTCATTACGAAGGAGCTTCGGGTGCGACGGATTCTGTTCCTCGTGCACAACAACTTCATTTTGGACCACGCCGTTGATGAGTTCCGTCTCGTGTTCGATGAGGACACTGAGATGGCCGTCTACAATGGTTTGTCCAAAGAAGGTGCCGAGAATGCCCGAATCGTCTTTGCTACATGGCAGACGATGGGTCGGAACCTGAAACGCTGGTCGAGTGACCACTTCGACCTCATCATCGTAGACGAAGCGCACCATACCGAAGCCGAGACTTATCGCCCCGTGGTGCAATATTTCACGGGCGCAAAGCTTGGCATCACAGCAACGCCCGATAGAGCGGACGAAGCAGACATCCGGAGTATCTTTGGACCGGAAGTCGCAGATGTTGCGCTCGAAGAAGCGATTGCTCGTGGGTGGCTCCCTCGTATCGAATACCACGTCGTCACTGACGAGAGTCTCGACGAAGACGCCTTGCAAGAGATTGCCGCAGAAATTCGTGAGGCGCGGAAGCGATTCACGATGGCGGAAGTCAATCGCCGGATTTTCATCCGTAAGCGTGACGAGGAGATTGCGCGGATTATCGACAGCCACAAAGAAAAATCCGTCGTATTCTGCGCGTCAATCAAACACGCCGGGAGGATGAATCGTGCCCTGCGTTCTAGCGCCGTGTTTCACTCGGAGACCGGTAACGGTCAGCGGGACACGTGGGCCAAGAATCAAGCGGCGCTTCGTGGACTTAGAACCGGCATCATCCGACGTATCTGCGCAGTGAACGCCTTCAACGAAGGTGTGAACGTACCAGACGTTGGGTTGGTTGCTTTCTGCCGTGTCACAAACGCGCCGACTATCTTCCGACAGCAGTTGGGACGAGGACTACGTCCTGGTAAGGACAAGCTCATCGTGCTCGACTTTGTTGGTAACCTGGAGCGAATTCAACTCGTGATGGCGATGATGAATGAAATCGCTGATTTGCACGAAGAATTCACTCCAAAGGGAGAACAGCAGCGCGAGGGGTATGAACGACAAAAGTTCGAAGTGTCTGGTGCAGGATTTGAGTTCACTTTCTCTGACCGAGTGGTGGACTTGATGAGTGTTCTGGAACACATCGAACGGGATTTCTATCCTACGTGGCATGAAGCGAGTAGTGCTGCTTTAGTGCTCGGATTGAGCTCAGAAAGCGAATACGTGGAAAGGTACAGAGAAGACTCTCGCCTTCCCTCAAATCCGAGTAGATTCTATGTCGATTTTCCTAGCTGGCCTCAGTTCTGGGGTCGGCAGGACAAGAAATTCTACACGACATGGCAGGAGGCAAGTAGGGCTGTCCGAAGACTGGGATTCAACTCGGAGAAACCGTACAAGGAGAAGTATCGAGAAGACCCTCGTCTTCCGTCTAACCCTAACGCTTTCTATCCGAATTTCCCAGGTTGGACCAAGTTCTTTGGTCGAGAGGAAAAGAACTTGTATTCGACGTGGCAGGAGGCAAGTAGGGCAGTAATCGCGCTCGGAATTCAAAACCAGCGAGATTACAGAGCCGCCTACCATAAAGACCCAAAGCTTCCCGGTGTCCCTCACCAAAAGTACGAAGACTATCCTGGAGACCTAGTCTTCTATGGACGAGAGAAGTATAAAACCTGGCGGGAGGCTAGCAGAGCTGCAATTGGACTGGGTTTTACCCTCAGAAAGGAGTATGAGAGCGGGTTCTCGGTGGACCCACGGTTACCGGCCAAGCCACGAACGTTTTACAAAGACTATCCCGGTGACCCGATCTTCTTCGGTCGAGAAAAGAAAAGTCTCTACAGCACCTGGCAGCAGGCCAGCAAAGCCGCGATTGCCCTGGGCTTTACGACAATGAGTGAGTACGAAGAGGGGCGCTCACAAGACTCTCGACTTCCTGCTGACCCACATCAGGCTTATCCGAATTATCCAGGAGCTGCGGTCTTCCTGAGTCGAAATAAGAAGTAGCACAAAACCCAGTAGTAGTTCGCACATGTTTCGCAGACCGGTAAGGGAGCAATCCCGAGCCGGTCTATTTTTTTTGAACTGAAGCGACTTTTTCTTTTGTTGCAGGAGTAGCGGCGGATTTTGCAGTTTGGTCCGACGGCTCAACGAAAATTTTGATGACCTCTTTCAGTTCATGCAGCCATTGCTTTCCGAGCTCGTCGCGATCAATCTTAATGAACTCCGGCGTGAAGTCCCAGGCCTGATTTCGTTCGAGGAGCTTGCCAATATGTTCCGGAGTAATCATGGTGCGGAAATTAATGACGATTTTCGCCTTGCTCACTCCGTCGACGCTGTAATTCGTTTGCTGGATCGCGGTCACGGGCGTGCGCTGGGCCAGGATTTTCAGTTCCAGTGCTTCCAGCAAATTGATTAATGGCTCTGGCAAGACTCGTTCGCCAAATTCTTCTTGACGGAAATGTCGCAAGTCATCGATGGTCTCTAATCCAGCTAACCGTTGGTACAGTCGTAGCCGTTTCGGTTCACTCGGCATGAATTCTTTTGGAATGGCAATTTCCATCGGCAGGTCAATAATAATGTCACGGTTCTCCAGGCTTGGCTTACCAGTCCGTAACTCTTCAACCGCTTGGGCCAGTAAGCGGGCATACAGATTCAACCCGATGGCCGTGACATGACCGTGTTGCTTCTTCCCCAAAATGTTGCCGGTACCGCGTATTTCGAGGTCGCGCATGGCTAAGCGGAAACCGCTGCCTAAATCCTTCGCTTCCATCAAGGCCTGCAGGCGTTTTGACGGTTTCCCAGTGACTTTTTCCGAACGGTAGAGGAAATAGGCGTAAGCCTGGCGGTCGCCCCGGCCGATGCGGCCGCGGAGCTGGTACAGCTGGCTGAGTCCAAACTTGGTCGCGTGGTCGACGATCAAGGTGTTGACGTTCGGCAGGTCCAAACCGTTCTCAATGATGGTCGAGGCCAGGAGGATGTCTAATTTCTGGTTATCAAATTTAGACATGACCTCTGACAGGAGCTTCTCGTCCATTTGACCATGGGCAATACCAATACTAACCTTCGGTAGTAACTGTTGTAATTGCCGCTGGGCTAAGTTCATCGTCTCAACTTCGTTGTGAACGAAGTACACTTGGCCCTTTCGATCGAGCTCACGTCGAATTGCATCAACCACCACCTCATCGGCATATGGCTGGATGTTCGTTTCAATCGGCCGTCGTCCTTCAGGCGCGGTTTCAATGACGCTGATGTCGCGCAAGCCGGATAAAGCGAAGTTGAGGGTGCGGGGGATCGGGGTGGCGGTTAAGGTTAAGACATGAGCTTCAGTTCGCAACTCTTTCAATTTTTCCTTGTGCCGAACGCCGAAGCGCTGCTCTTCATCGATGATGATCAGGCCCAAGCTTTTGAACTTGACGTCCGTCGAGAGCAAACGATGAGTCCCAATAACGACGTCGATCGTTCCGGCCTTCAACTGGGCGAGCACGTCGGCTTGCTCCTCCTTTGATTCAAAGCGGGACAAGGCGCCGATTTTGATTGGAAATTTTTCTAGGCGATGTTTAAATGTGTCGTAGTGCTGCTGGGTTAAGATCGTGGTCGGCGATAAGAGGGCGACCTGCTTGTGATTCATGACCGCTCGGAACGCGGCCCGGATGGCCACCTCGGTCTTCCCAAACCCAACATCACCACAGACCAGGCGATCCATGGGCACGTCGCGTTCTAAATCACCAAGGGTCTCTTGAAGCGTCCGCTCCTGGTCACTGGTCAAATCGTAGGGAAAGCTCGCAGCCAGCTCAGACTCCGCTTCGGGAATAGGCAGTAAGCGGCTGGCCTTGGCAAGTTCACGTTGGGCATACAGCTCGAGCAAATCCTTGGCGGCCAGACTGGCATCCTCACGGATTTTCTTGGTGATCGCGGCCCAGCTCGACCCAGAGAGTTTGTGCAGTTTTGGATGGGGGCTGCCAATATAACGCGTAATTTTATCAGCGGTCTCGACTGGGACGTAGAGTTTATCACCCTCGGCGTATTCAATAACAAAGTATTCCTTGGAGTGCCCGTTGACCTGTTGTAAACGCATACCGAGAAATTTTCCAATGCCGTGATCGAGGTGGACAACGAAATCTCCCTCCTCGAGGTCGCCTAAGAACACTTCTTCGACTCGGCGACGGTTAGTGCGCGACCGCTCATCGCGGCCAAACAACTCCCGATCGGTCAACAAAATAAATTTTTCGGACGGGGCAATGAAACCTTGCTGGAGTCGCGAGCCTTCTAACCAATCGATCGATTGAGCTTTGATATGATGACGCGTTAACCAACCGACGAGTTCTTGACGTCGGGAGGTATGAATAGCGATGTGAAATTTATCCTGTCGCCACCGCTCAAGATCTTTCGCCACGAGTGGCCATTGACCGTGATAATTCGCGGCGGCCCGCCAGTCGAATTTGATTGCACCTTCGGTGCCAAAAGGCTCAATGTGGAGTTGTTTGTATTGTTTCATCGCGTCTTTGCCGCGAGGCAGAGAGTCCAAGAGCGTTCCCCGCGGAACGACAATGAGTGTCCGCATGGGTTGGAGGTAGGCCAGAAGTGAGATGCGGGGATCAAGGTTGCTAAGGGTAGCGGGTGCAAGTCGGAGTTCGTCCTGAGTCTGATGGGAAGCAATCGAGCGAATAGTTGAGACAGTCGCTCCATCAAGTTCTATTCGCCACGCTTCCTCAGTTTCCGTCGGCCAGAGGTCAAGGACCTCACCACGTTGGGCCCAGGCACCTGGACGATTAGCGGTTGTATTGCGTTCATACCCAGCTCGTGATAATTGTTCAGCCAAAGTAACCAGCGTCACCGTCTGACCTCGGGTAATCGTGATGAATTGGTCGTACAGCTCATTTGGGTGCGGCAGGGATTCCGCGAAGGCGCTTTGTTGAGCAACCAGAATGACCGGTTCATGTCGCCACAGGCGATCAAGCAGGGCGGCAGAAATTGGCGGGACAGCCACAATAGGCCGGGTTGATTTGCCCTGCCAGGTTGATAATCCGTCCATGACTACCCGCTGCTCTTTCTCTGATCCGACGAGATAAACAATTTGCCAGGGGTTCGGCAGATGCGGGAAAAGTCGGGCGAAAGCAAAAGCTTCGGCTTCCGTATGGGGCAGGCCAATGAGTCGAGTTAAGCTCGACGAGGTGAGATGGTCGGCTAATTGGCGCAAGGGCCCGCCGACCGAATGGTCGCGGTGATCAGGCACAGACGAGAGCGTGCGGAATGCTGTGGTCAAGTATAGCTGAAGGTCTGAGGGAAAGCAAATGAACCACCCGGCTTGACATACAAGAAAGGCTGTGCTAGGTTGCTCCCTCGTTCTCCTCATCATCGTCAGCTGTCTTCTGGCAAGAAGCTTCCGTTAACAGCAACCCCTCCTACCGCTGTGAGTGGACGTCGTGCGGGATCGTCGGGTTTTCCTGACGACTTCGCACACCTTGCCAGGAGGAAGCTGATGATAAAAACGCTTTCGAGCGTCGATAGCCCTTCGCCCTCGTCGGGTGATCTTGGCAACTCGTTCCGTATCCCGATTGACTAGTGTCCTATGGACAGGTCTGAGCGATTGGGGTCAAACGGTTGTTCAGGATCACCCCTCTTTTTTACCCTTTATACCGCTAGTTGTTGTCGCAAGACATCCGCCGCGGCCACCACCAAGTCACGAGCGGCATCAATCTCGCCGTCGGTAAATCGTTGGAGAACGTAGGCTTCGGCCGGGAGTCCAAGATCTCGATTGGAGCCGATGCCGAGCCGAAGGCGATGGAAATCTTGCGTATGAACAGTATCAATAATCGATTGTACGCCGCGATGTCCGCCAGCTGACCGATTGACGTCGAGTTTTATTTTCCCGAGCGGGAAGTCGAGATCATCGTGAACAACGATTAAACGGCTTGGCTCAAGCCCAATCTCTTTCCAGTCGAGAAACTTTTTCATGCGTTCGCCGCTCGTGTTCATCGACTCGAATGGCTCAAGCAGCAGATGCTCGGCGACCGTTGACCAACGGACATCGAGCTCGGATCGCCATTCCGACCCGCCCAGCATGGTCACAAAATGTTCCACCACGCGAAAACCGAGGTTATGGCGGGTGAGCGCATATTGACTGCCCGGATTGCCAAGGCCGACGACAATCATGAAATCTAGAGATGAGGAAGTGAGGCCGTTTTCTGAAGGCCGGTTTTCTTTGGGGCGGTTACGGCGGCGGTTCGCGGCGCAGAGAACTGAGGGATGGTCGTCACGACCGTCTTCGGCTGGTCTTGACCGAGAATAAGTAAAACGTTGGGTGCGGCGGTGGCAACCGAGGAATTGAGATTGAGGTTTGTCGACGGTTCACTGGTGACGGTCAGTAATTTCCCAATCGTCGTGTCGCCGCTCTCGGTCGTCCATTGGTCAAGGCTGATGAAGCCGTGGGCGCGCTTGTAGCGGCCGAGGAGATCGACGGTGGCAGGAAAACGTCCGCCGCTATTATCGAGGATGACGGTCGTGCCACTGGTGGTGTCGTGTAAACTGACCGGTTTGGTCATGGACAAGCCAAATCCGGCTAAAGCGTGCGAAGCCGTATCGGCCAGGCCAGTGAAATTTGTGGCATTGACGACGCCAACCGTAGCGTGTTCGGCCTCGGCTTGCCCGATCAGAAAAATATTCTGGGCCAGGAACTGCAAGTCAGCATAGGTGCGATTCGTTGGAACGAGGATGAACGCTCCGCCCAAACCGGTTTCAGCTTTGACCAGGCCAGTGCTGCTATCGTCGATAACTTTGTTGACAATTTTGCTGCTGTCGAGGCCCTCAGCTAATTTTGCCAAGCGGACCATTTCCCAGACTTCCATGTTCGTCTGACTATGCGTGCCAATACTGCCGAGGATATCAGATATTCGTTTCGGATTCGCTAATGTTCCAAAAGAGAACAATTCTTGCTTGAGGCCAAGCAGAATTTTTTGCTGCCGCCGGGAACGGGCAAAGTCTGACCCTTCGCCATTATTCCCGTGCCGGGAGCGGGCGAATTTTAAGGCCAGGTCGCCATTCATATGAGTCGTACCGGCAGTGAATTTGACCGTCTGGTAACCATAATTGTTCGTCGGGTAGCTATAATCGGCGAACGATTTATCGACCGTAACGTCGATGCCGCCAACTTGGTCAACAATTTCCTGGAAAGCGGTAAAGTCGATCCGGGCGTAGTACTGGATTGGAATGTCGAGCATGTCGCTAACGACGTTGACGGTCAGGGCTTCGCCGCCACCCGGGTATTTTTGGTCCCGACCGAAGGACAGGACGTTATTGATCTTGCGATAGTCGTAGCCAGGGATGTTCACGACCAAGTCGCGAGGAATCGACAAGAGGGCTACCCGTCCACTGGAGGGCTCAATACTGGCGACGATCATCGTGTCGGTCAGGTACGGACCGTCATGACCAGGACCACCAATGCCCAGGAGGAGAATATTAATCCGTCCATCGGCCTCGCCTTGGAGTTTTTGGTTGTTTGATGTGACAATGTGGGTCAGTTGCTGGAAAAACGACAAGCGGCTATTGGAACCGTCAAGTTTTTTTGTATTGACCACGGAAATAGCTCGATAAAGAATCCATCCCCCAGTCAGAAGGACGACAAGGATAGCTGCGCTGACCGAGAGCAGGGTCCAGCGAAGGCGGTGATGACGCTGGGGAGACGGGGGCAGGGCCGGCGTCGGAGTGACGGCGGATGAGAGGGGAGTTGTGGACATGGACGCTTGAAGAAGTATACGGTCGAAAATGACTTCCGGTCAACCGATCCGGCTTGGTTTTTCATCGGCACAGACAAAATCGCTTTCGAGCAAAAAATCGTCAGGAAAGTATACAAAACCCTGGTAGGTGATGGCGTGGCTTTGGCTGAGATAAGGCAAAAAATGAGCATATTTACCTATTTGACATGATAGCCTAAACATGGTATACTGAGACGAGTAAAAGGTGACCCTGAAAGACAAACCAAACTGAGGAATGATCAGGTTTTCAGCCCTCTTCTTACGTCAGCCCAAAAGACCTCCCGTCACCGTTGATTGGGATGTTTTGCCGAACCTGCTGACCATTGCCCAAACGGCGAAATTATTACATGTCCATCCGAATACTTTGCGTCAGTGGGATCAGCATGGGAAACTCCGGGCAGAACGCATCGGTAGCCGCCGCGACCGACGGTATCGGAAGGAGCTCATTCGGGCACGACAGATCGAACTGAGCGAACGCGTACCTCTTTTTTTACCGGCCCGACTTCATTCCGATTGGCGAAAATTTCCGCGATGGACTCCACCGGCGGTTGTGACGATTGGCGCATTGCTCATCGTGGCCTTGGTCATACCCCAAGTCGGCCAGGCAGGGATAGCCAGCTCGATCACTGAAGTACTACAGCCAACATGTCATGGCTGGACCGTTCCGGCTGATCATTCGGCTGTGGCCCAATATTCTTCGGCCGATCAATCCGTTCGAGCCAACCAAGGAACCGCCGTCGGGTCGCTCGATAGTGTGAACAGTACCTTGACCTGCGGCCAGTGGTCGGGGTCGACCCAGACCTCCCAGCGCCCAACCGCTTGGCGATTTGTTGTTAACCTCAACGTCCAAGCGCCGGCCAATAGTACCGACAGCCTTTCGATCGCCTACAGCGTTGATGGCCAAACGTGGACGACGGAAAAAATCCTGTCCTTAGCTGACACGCCGTCGGCCCGCTTAGTTCTTGATTTGCCAGTTAAACTTTGGGCCCAGCGGCAAAACCTCCGTTTGCGCCTGCTGCCCGATATCAATCTGGAAAAAGGCCGGACAATGATTTCGTTAGCGTCAGCGGCGCTGCTCGTTGACAGCTCTAAAGTGATGAGTCCCCAGCAGAATGCGTCGGCCGCTCGACAGCGCCAAGCAAATCTTAACCGCTTAGTGGAAGTCTCCAAACAACTCTACCAACGGGCTGAACAGCCAGTGGTGGTCCTCCCGAAACAATCGACGAAACGGATCCTTTTTATTCCTATCGCCACGACAACCTGGCATCTGGAGCAGGTCAACTTGGTTGATCAAGCCGGAGTATCTCGGCCGGCTCGCTACTCAATCCATGACGTCGCGCAAGGAGGTGATCAGTCAATGTCGCTGTCCCTCGATACCCGAGACCTCCACCCTGGGCGCTATCGGCTCAACATCAGCATGAGCGATACCTCCGGCGTATCTTCTACGGTGACGAAAGACTTCCTGTGGGGGGTGACGGCCCTCAATACCGATCACGCTGTTACCAAACCGGGTGATCTACAAGTTATCGGGATGGGCGTCCTCGATGATGCCGGCCGGACGATTTGCGATGCTGACATGACCTTGACGGTGACCGACCCGAAAGGCGGCCTCAAACATTTTTCAACGAAGACGAAGACGATTGCCAGCAGCGGAGTTTGTATCGATCGGGGAGTGACCAACCTAGCTGACTACGTCGTCAAAATGCCGGTCACGCTCTCGGGGCTGTATCATCTTCACATGGAGGCGGAAACCTCGGCCGGATTGCGGGTGGCCGAAGAAACTTTTCAATCTGATCCAACGATCTCCTTCGATGTCGATCGGTTTGACTTTCCGACACGCATCTATCCTCTGGCCCCCTACACGGTTCGTCTGGCCGTAACCCCGGCACAGAATTTTCGAGGAGTAGTGCGAGAACAACTCCCGTCCTTGTTCAAAATTTCTAACCTTCTGCCGACCGGGACGATTATACCGTTGACGACGCCGGGCAATCAAGAAGAAATTGACTGGACGGTTGATTGGCAAAAGGGGATCACCTACTTCTTGAGCTATCAATTTGATGCGCCCGATATTTCGCCAGCGCTGTTCAGCGTTGGACCGCTCACTCTTGGTGGTGACGCATTGCGAGGAGCTGATTTTGCTGAACCGCGGCAGTGGCAAATCGCATCAGATACCATTGTCCGGAAAACAAAAGATCAGATTGCGTTTACGCCGATTCAAGAAGACCCAAACGATTGGAAGGTATCACAATCGGCGCTGATCTCGATTGAGAAACCGATCTACTCGGCTGACGATCAGGTGGCCGTGAAGCTCTGGACCAAAGGTTTCATCGTTCCGGGTAGTGCCGAGCCGCAGACCGTCAAGTCGTTTACTATCTCGGCGCCGAATGGACCGAGTACCGGCTTTGATGAAGCAGATGATCTCGTCAAGCAGGGGAACTTGGAACGGACCGTTGCGTATCTCGTTCCGAATAACCGCTTGCGGCCGGGCAAGTATACGGTCACCGCGACACTCGCCGATGATACGACTCTCACCCAAACCTTCGAATGGGGAACGCTTGATGTGTCGGCCCCAACTGGTAAGCATTACGCATTGGATCGACTTGACCTGACCGTAGCGAGCACTGACCACAAAGGCTCGACGGACTGTGCGACTCCTTTGGTGCTTGACGTGACCGCGCCCAGTGGGAAAGACATGAGCTACCGGACGGATAATGGAACCATCGTTGCGCCTGATTCCTGCCAACTGACGACCGCCGCAAACACCGATACATATACCGTTCCGACCGTGCCAGAAGAATCAGGAAGCTACCATCTGAAGTTGACGCGAACGGTGAATGGGCAGAACTTGTATTCCGAAAGAGAAATAATGATTACCGGCCGGGACAAAACCCCGGACAACGTTAAGCAAGATATTCAGGACGCGGTACGAACGACGAAGAAGCTGTATCGAGCCTCGGAGAATCCGATCGTCCAAGTTGACACGGAAACATCGAGTGGACCGTTTGGAATGAACAAGACGAAACGGCAAATCACGGCGATTAAGCTGATCGACCCCTCGACGAAGGCTGAGCTTGTTGACCCGACGACGACCAACACGACACAAGGCTCAACGGTCACGACAAATGTTGCTTTCGACCCGACGATCCTTCACAAGCCAGGTAAATACACGACGGAAGTAACAGTTGTTCAGGACGGCTACGCTCAACAAATCACTCAAGACTTCACCTGGGGTGTACTCGACGTCAACGTCCGCCGGTCATACAGCCATAGCCATAGTGACATCCAAATCGCCATGTCCGTCTTGGATGACATTGGTAAAACTATTTGCGACGCAAGCGTTCAGCTCGATGTGACCGACCCCCAGGGCAAGATTCAACACTTCACGACTGAAGACACGTCAGTCGCGATTGACCCGGGTTGTGTCGACCGACGTGTCACCAACGATCCGGACTATGCGGTTCACTATACGACTGGCGGCCCAGGACAATATGTTACGAAAGTGACGGCCACGAACGCCAACGGGACGCGGTCGATTACCGATTCGTTCCAGGTTGATGACAATCAAGCGTTCGATGTTGAACGGACGGCCTTCCCCAGCCGTATTTATCCTATTCCCGTATATCCAGTTAGTTTTACCATTACCGCCAAGCAAGATTACTCCGGTCCGGTCATAGAAACTGTGCCCGATTCTTTCATCCTTTCTGACATTAGTGACGCCGGAGTTGTTACGTCGCCGGATGAGCATCACCAACAGATGACTTGGAGCGTTCATTGGAAAGCAGGGGAGACGCATACACTCGGGTACTCTATAAAATTCCCGAACAAAGCCCCGGAGTTTTATGTACTCGGTCCGTTGCAGATTGGGACGTTTAAAGAAGCCCGTCAGTGGCAAGTTGCTTCAGACTCAAACGCCTGTACGCTCACGTACACGGCGGCCGCTAGCTGGACAACCGCGGCATGGGCTAGCTGTACGGGTACGAATGGGAATTGGCCCGGTTCAACAACGGCTGGCGATACCGCCACCATTACGAACAACACCACGGGATCAACGCTCACGCTGAACACGAATCTGATCAACTCTTCATTGGCGCTGGGAGGATTAACCATGAACTCAAGCGCCGTGGCCATGACGCTCGCTCTCGGCGCCAACACACTTTTCGTCAACGGGACCGTGACGATCAACCAGCCCTCAGCTGCGGTGACGGAGTCATTGACCATGACCTCCGGCGGCTTAACGATCCAAAACTCAAACAACCTGGCTGTTGCCGGTACAACCACGACGGCCAGCACAGTGGCCACGGTTACCGTCACAACTGGTTTACTTGATGTTGGCGGAAGCATTACCTACGGCGCGACAGCCTCGATGCCGGCGGCCAACAAAGTTGTCTCGCTCAACAACAGCGGAACAATCCGGATACGCGGTGCTGAGACACTGAACTGCGGAACGTTGCGTAACCAAACAACTGCCGGGACACTACAACTTGATTCTTTAATAACCATTGGTTCGGCCACATGTGCCAGTGCAGCAACATTTACCACGATCGCTAGCTCAACCGTCAAACTTGGCAATGGTTTGACCACGACCGCTAGCTCGACCCCGACTGTCACGTTCAATGCGACTAGCCTGGCAGACTTCACCGGTTCCGGAACCATTACACCTTCAGCTGGAACGCTGACGCTGGGTAAAGTCCAGATCGATTCGGGCGCAGTCGTCACTTTGGCCGCCGGTGTAACGGTTGCGGGTACGGGCACGACGGCCTTTGTCAATAATAATACAACCGGTTCTTGGACCGGTGCGTTTACGACGACGTTTTCGGGAGCTGCACCGACCGTAGTTGGTAATACGACCTTTAGCACGCTCACCTCGAGCGCCGCCGCGACGGACTTTACCGTTGGTGCGAGTACAACTGTCACGGTGACTAACAACTATACTGATACTCAAGGTGGCGGGGGCGTGACGAAACTGGATCTAAATACAAACAGTGGGGCCGTGCTGAGTGTAGGTGGAACAGCCACGTTTTTTGGTAGCAGTGCCCTCGGCACAAATACGTACAACGTCGGACAAGGAACCTTAACTGTCACGGGGAAGATAATTTCTAACATTACGGCCACTTCAGCACGTATTATGTCGCTCAATGTCGCGACTGGCGGAACTGTCAATGCCAATGGCGGAATTGATACCACCGGAACCGGAGCGGCGACGGCTGGAAATAGCATCATCAGCATGACCGGCGGTACGGGGACCTTCAACTTGAAAGGTGCAATCTCTGTCAACGGCACGGCCTGTACGACGACTTGCACAAGCTGGACCTTTACTATGGGCACGAGTGGGGCCAACTTTGTCTATGCCGACAGCGCTGCGCAAACGGTGGTCATGCCCGCGGCTGGTGCATATAACAACTTAGTGATCAACAACACCAACGCTAGTGGCGCGACGCTCGCTGTATCGATCACCACTTCGAACGTCACGGGAAACCTAACGGTTGGTGATAACTCGAATACGGCGGCAATTTTCAATGATGCGACGGGACTCGCTATTGCCGGCGGCGCCTTTACCTTTACGGTGAAGAATAGTGCCACCTTCAACATGCCCGGAACCTCGACCTACCCGACAGGTTTCACGACCTTCACCTACGGTGCTACAAGCACGGTCAACTTTAAACAAACCACGGCGGGGCTGACCCTCCCAGCACCGGCCTCACCAGGCTTCGGAAACTTGGGCATGGTCGCCGCAGCTTCTGTCACCCAAAACTTCCCAGCCGCGACGTTGAATGTCCAAGGCAACTTAACAATCGGCGACGGGTCAGCCAACGTCACCACGGCAGCGGCAAGCGGCTCGAATGCTATCAACGTGGGCGGAAACTGGCTTGTAGCCGCCAACTCGGTCTATACCAAGGCAACAGAAACCGTCAGCTTCACGGGTGGTTCGACCGGAAACTACACGATCGATAACCGCGCCTCCCAGTTTAACAGTGTGACCATTAACCAATCGGGTTCAACGTGGAAACCGAATACGAACAGCTTGACGATCGCTGGCGATCTGACGATAACGGCCGGAAGTCTCTACGGCAACGGGGCGCTGAATGTGACGGTCAACGGTAATATCGCCTGCGGCGCTTCGTGTGGGACTATCGATATGACCCAAAACACTGGCAGTGGAACATTTACGCAAAGTGTGGCGACGGGCAAAAACTTCGGTACGAGTGTGACTGCTGATACGACCGCCTGGTCCTTCGTGAATCTAACCTTGACCTCATCCGCAGGCAGCAACACGATTACGACGAGTACCACACCGACGGCACCGGGAAACATCACGGTTACGACGCTGCTGACGATAAGTGCTAGCACGACACTGAGTAACGGAAATAGTGCCCGAACCTGGGTGCTGTCCGGCAACTCAGGCACAACCTTTACCTTAACGGGGACGCTCAGTGGCACCGGTCGGTTAACGTACCAAAACAGTGCCACGAACTTTCCCACGGGTGGCACCCTGGGAGCGACGCCGATCATCCGCTTCGATACGCTCAACGGAAACATGAACATCCCAGCCCGAACCGACTACGGCGCAATCGAAGCCTTTGGTGGCAGTGCCAATGCCCGGACGATCACGCTCGGCACGGCCGGCTCACAGACCATCACCACGAGTAGCTACTTCTACATCATCGCTAATGCCGCCTCACCGAACCATGTGACCTTGCAAGGGGCGACCTGGGATCCAGCGCTGAATGTCGGTGGCGACTTCGATTTCACCGGTACGGGTAGCGCGAACGAAATCGTAACCGCGCCTGATGCGGCGGCGACCTGGACGGTGAGCGGCAATGTTGATTTCACTAGCGGAACATATACGACGAGCGCAGAAACTCTGGTCATGAACGGCGCGTCAAAATCCCTAACAACAAATAGCAATGGGCTCAATAACGTTACTTTCTCCGGGACGGGAACGACGACATTGGCTGATAGCCTCTCGGCAGCCGGGAATGTCATTTTGAACAGCACCATTTCCGCCGGGTCGACGACGCTGACGATGACTGGTTCGGCGAAAAACTTAACCGGCGGTAGCGCTACGGTCAATAACCTGACATTGTCGGATAGCACAACCCTGATCACGAGTGACCTGACGATCGCTGGAACGTTGAACGTGGCTGATGCGAAGACATTCACCATGACCAGCCGGACGGTGACACTCTCTGGTAATTCGGGATCGACACTGAACCTCAATACCTCCGGAACCGTCACCGGCGGGACGTTGATTTTTCAAAATAGCGCCGGGACAGCCCTGACAACCGGCGGGACGATTTCGTCGGCCTTTACGTTTGACTTGGTTAATGGCAACGAAACGATTCCTAATCGAACATTCAGCGGGGCGGTTGTCGGGAAGAATGGAACCACCTCGGCTCGGTCCCTTATCTTTGATACGTCCGTAACGCCGACCTTCTCGTCGGGTCTTGACCTGCAACAGTCGAACGCTACCGGCACACTGCTACTGGACGGCGCGACGAATAACCCAACGACTGTGACCGTGACTGGAAATTTCACCACCTCGGTCGCTACCGGGGCTGTAACCGTCTCGATGGGCTCGGGTAACTGGAATGTCTCGGGCAACTTCGATCTATCGAACGTCACCACCTTCAACAACAACTCGGGTACGCTGACCATGAATGGGACTGGCACACTGACCTCGAACAGTAAAACGTTGAACAATTTCACGACCTCCGGCGGCGGGACGATCACGCTGGCCAGTGCGACGCATACCCTGGCCGGCAACCTGAGTCTTGGCTCGACTGGGCTGACGGCCGGAACGTCAACGGTGACGATGACCGGTTCATCGAAAACGATTGATGGCGGGAGCTTGAGCCTCTACAACCTGATCATTTCCGGTTCAGAGACATTACAAAATACTGACCTCACCGTTTCCAATAACCTCCAGGTCGACAACACAAAGAGTATAACCTTCAATAGCGGTCGAACCTTAACGCTGTCCAACAGTGGTGCTAGTGCCCTGACGTTGAACGGCACGCTCAACGGTCCCGGTCGGGTGATTTACCGCTCATCAACCGCCTTCCCGACGACCGGTACGTTGGGCGCAGTTCTGATTCTCCGCTATGACCTTGTTTCGAACGCGATGACGACGGCTATTCGTACGGATTATGGATCAATCGAAGCCTTCAATTCTTCGTCCACGAACCGCATTCTCACGATTGGGAACGGGACCCATACCTTATCTGGAAACTTTGATATGCAAACGACGGGGACCGGCACTTTAACGGTAGCGGGGGATACGAACAACGTCGCCGTGAATGCCACGGGTAACGTTACTGCCTCAACGGCTAACGGCGCGATTACGTTCTCGATGGGCTCGAACACGTGGACGGTCGGTGGCAGTTTCAATCTGACGAATGTCACGACGTTCAACAACAATTCCGGTGTTCTCGCGATGAACGGAACGGGGACGCTGACGTCCAATGGAAAAACACTGAATAATGTTACCCTGTCTGGCGCAATTACCCTGGCCAACGCCACACACACGGTCGCCGGCAATCTCAATCTGACATCGAGTACCATCACCGCCGGAACATCGACCGTAGTCATGACCGGCACGTCAAAAACGATTGATGGCGGCGCACAAACATTGGCCACACTTCAAATTTCTGGAACGGCCACCCTTCAGAACACCGACCTGACGGTTAGTACCGCGTTGACGGTCGATAGTGCGAAGTCTTTGACGATCAACAATGTTGCCCGAACGCTCACGCTCTCCGGCGACTCCGGAACGACGCTGACGATGACTGGCGGCACGATCAATGGTCCAGGCAAGCTGACGTACCAGAATCATGCGACGACCTTTCCAACCGATGGAACCTTAGCGTCAACCTTGATTACCCGCTTTGATACGGTCAACGGGAACATGGTTATCCCAGCCCGAACTGACTACGGCGCGATCGAAGCTTTCGGTGGAAGCGCTAATGCTCGAACGGTCACGCTCGGCACGGCTGGATCACAGACCATCACGACCAGTACTTACTTCTACGTCATCGCTAACGCCGCCTCTCCTAACCACGTCACGCTCCAGGGCGCGACCTGGGACCCGATCCTGAATATCGGCGGTGACTTCGACTTCACCGGTACGGGCGGCGCGAACGAAATCGTCACTGCACCGGATGCAGCCGCGACCTGGACAGTTTCTGGCAATGTTGACCTGACGAGCGGGACGTGGACGACAAGCGCGGAGACCTTGGTGATGAACGGTGCTTCGAAAACCCTGACCACCGCCGGCAACGGCCTGAACAATGTAACCTTCTCCGGAACGGGAACGACAACATTGGCCGACAACCTCTCGGCTGCCGGAAACGTTACGCTCAATAGTACGATCAGCGCAGGAAGTACCACGCTGAGTATGACCGGTTCGAGTAAAAACTTGGTCGGTGGTACAGCCACCTTGAGTGGTTTAACCATTTCCGACAATACGTCGTTGATTACGAGTAACCTAACGGTTTCCGGCACGCTCACAGTAGCCTCGTCAAAAACACTGACCGTGACCACCGTTACGCTGACGGACACCGGGGGCGATATTTCCTGGGGCAACGGAAGTAGCACCATTAGTGGCACGGGCTTGCTGACCTTTACCGATGCTTCCGGCGGTCCGGGGACGGGTGGAACGTTGAGCGTTCCTGTCCGATTCGATGCGTCGGCCGCGAACGTCGCCAATACGACGTTTGATGGTCGGACCTACGGCGGAGCGACGGAATTGTATTCGAACGCTGCCACCGGTAAAAGCATCAGTACCGTTGGCTCAGGGACCTACACCTTCTCTTCAACCTTGACCGTGACGTCTGCCGGCGCCGGAGCAACGACCCTCGATATGAACACAACCGATCCAACAACGTTTACGACGAATGGGACGTTGACCGTTGGATCCGGCAGCGTTGTTCAAGCCACGAGTAGCGGAACGTTCAACATCAACGCCAACTACATCAACAGTGGGACGTTTACCCATAATAGCGGAACGGTCACGGCCGCCGGTTCGGCTCAGGAAGATTGGTCCGGAACGTTAAGCGGATCAACCGGGAAGTTTAATAATCTGACAATTACCAATGCCTTTGGCGACGGCAGCTCAACCTTCTCGGTCACCTTTGCCGGTAATGCCGAAACGGCCGCCACGTTTACTGCCACCACCGCTAGCACCAAGCTGCGTTTCCATGCCACCTCAACATATACGTTCCAGAACATTAGCCTCAACGGTCAGGCCACCGGGACGCGAGTTTTCCTCCGAAGCTCGACCAGTGCCTCAGCCTGGTTACTCAATGTAGCCGGAACGGCCACGGTGTCCAATACGAATGTCAAGGATTCCAACGCCTCGGGATCGGCTGCCGCCATCGAGGCTGGAACATCGAGTTTCGACGCAACTGGAAATACCAATTGGAATTTCGCGGATTATATTTCTGTATCCGGAACGATTTATCAATCGGGCGCGGAAGGTTCGGCTTTCGACTGCAGCGGCGGGAATAGTATTAGCCTCCACGTCTCGACGAATGGCGGAGCGAACAAGAATGGAACATGTTCTGCCGCCAATGGCACATTTACGATTTCTGGCGCGGTTGCGCCCACCGGGGCGGATATCCCAGTGGCTATCTTCAGTGACAATGCCTCAGCCAATAAATTGACGACGGTGACGCTGTCAAGCGGAACCGGCAGTATCAGCGGACTCACCTTAATCGTTAGTCGCGTTGTTGTGTCGCAAGAATCAGCCACGGCGATGACGAACACCCTCCTCAACACGGCCGATAATGGCGACGTCGGTATTCGTTATAACGTGGCCAGCGGCAACCTAACAACGGAGTCAGGCATGGAACTCCACGTCCTGGCCGGAAAAACGTTTACGCCTGGTGGTAACGTGACCACCACATCATCCAGCGACGCCACGAGCATTGCCGGTGATGTTCACATCCCGGCCACATCGACCTTTGCCCTCGGCACCAACGCCTTATCGATTGGGGGCCACCTGGTTAATGCCGGCAGCCTGACGAGTTCCGCTGGTTCAGCGATTACTTTTACCAGCACCGCTTCAGGAAACATGACTATCGACACAGGCGGCGCGACAATCCAAGACCTGACGCTCAACAATGCCAGCGGTCACTGGACGAATAGTGGTAACCTGACCATGGCCGGTAACTTTACCTTGACGGCTGGAGCCTTTACACAGGCCGCGAACACGACGATGACCGTCAACGGGACGTCGTTTAGTCTAGCCAATGGGACCACGTGGACGAAAACATCCGGGACGGGCAAGCTTGTCTTCGAAAACTCCAGCGGCCTGAGTTTTGCCGACAACAACACGGCCAAACAAGACCTCGGAGCGGTCCAAGCCGGTGCCAGTCCTGGGATCACCACTCTGACTACAGACTTTTCAGCGACCTCGCTGACGATTCCAACAACCGACACTTTTAATACCAAAGGGTACGAAGTTACGTTAACAGATTTCCTGGATTGCCAAGGCTCATGTGTACTCGACGCGACTGATACGGCGCCGAATAACGAAGGCGATGGAACGATATTCTCCGTTGGCGGAAACTTCACCTTGTCGAGCTCTTCAACGATAACGGCTGCGACGTCAACCGTCACGATGACTGGCGCGTCAAAAAATCTTGATGCTGGAGGAAAAACATTGAATCATCTTACCATCTCCGGCACAGCGACCCTCACCAACACGGCTACGGCCGGTGGAAATTTGACGATTGATAACGCCAAGTCGCTGACCATGGGAAACTTCGCGTTCACGGTGACAGGCACATCGTCAATTACCGGCACGCTGACAACCGCTACTGGGTCGACCGGAACGCGGACCTTTACTGGCGCCGTGACGGTCAACTCTGGCGGAACGTTCGATGTCTCTGGGCAGAACCCGGCCGTGACATTCGGGGGCACGATTACCAATAACAGTACCAACCAGTTTAAAGCGGGCAGCGGAAGCTTGGTCCTGACAACGAGCCAGTCAATCGCTGGAACCGGCACGTTCCTGTTCAATCAAAACCCCTACACTATTCCAGCCGGCACAACCGTTACCAATAATGCCACTGGGACGGTGACCTTCACCGCTTTGACGCTGGCCAGCGCGTCCTCAGCGGTAGCCCTCTCGCTCTCAACCGGTTCGACCACGACAGTAACGAACGCGCTCAACTATACGGCCAATGCCGGCGGCAGCAACCAAACGATTACCATGAATGGAACGGCCAATTTGAACGCCAGCTCGCTGACAATTCCGGCCATGACCGCCGCCGGATCGTCCAACATCACCTGTGCCGCTAGCGCCACCGGCACGTTAACTGTCACCAATGGTTTTGCCATGACCAGCAGCTCAACTGCCGCCCAGACCGGCAAAACGACAGTCGACATGCTGACCTGCACGTTGACGGCCGGGACGATTTCAATCACGGGCGGTACCGTCACCGCCGCTGAGCTGAAAGCCAGTACGGGAACGATAACCTCGGTTGGTGCCTTTACCTTTGCTGGGACGAGTGGCAATACGAAAATTACGACGAGCGGCGCGGCAACGGTCAATAGCGGCGGAGACTTTATTCCTGGCTGCACCTGTACCTTCGATTCAACGTCAAATTTCCATTTCACGGCCAACGGTCGTCCGGGATCCTATACCTACCCGAATTTCTTCATTGATTCCGGGGTGACATTAAATATGGTGGCTGGGTTCACGATCGCCGGTAACTGGACGAACAATAGTACGACACCATTTACTGGCGGCAACCAAACCATTGTCTTCATTGGCTCAAGCAAAACCATCGGGGGGTCATCCTTGACGCCGTTCTATGGCATGGTCCTTGGTAATGGTTCTTCTTATACACTCAATACCAACGCCACCATCGGCGGTGGAAACTTGACCTGGAACCCAAACAACACGGCCACCACCTTTACCCAAGCGAGCGGGATTGACCTCAATATTTCTGGCAGTGTGGCCCTGACCCAACCGGTCAATAACCAAGTGATTAGTAGTTGGTTGATAAACGCCGGGACCGCCGAAGTGTCGGGAACGATCACCTTCAGCGGCGGAAATACCGGCAACTTCATTAATAAAATTATCTTGACGACCGGGACATTAACCATGACCGCCTCAACCAGTCTGTCCTTCGCCTCGAACGCGACAGTGGCTGACCAAGTGATTGACTGTTCCGGCGGTGCGGCCACAGTAAAAATTTCCGGATCGATCACCAATCCCGGCAGCGCCACCTCGACGCCTGGTTCATCCGGCTGTAAATGGGTTTATAATGGTTCAGCCGCCCAAACGGTCTACTTCACCTGGGGTAACGCGGGAGCGCAGTACAATGACCTGCAAATTCTGAATACGAATGCCAGCGGTGCTTCCCCAGACGCAGCTCCGACGGCTACCACCTTAACCGGAAACCTAACGGTCGGCGACGGTTCAACGTCGAGCGTCCTGTTTAAGAACGGGAGTCTCAATATCACCGGCGCCAGCGGCAAAACATTTGAAGTGAAGAACCTGGCCACCTTCCAAATGGACGGGACAACACAAACGTTCCCGACCGGTTTCACGACCTACACCTTTGGCTCAACAAGCACGACGACCTATAAGCAAACCAGCGCGCAAAACGTTTCGACCCAAAACTACGGGACCTTGAACCTGACGCCAGCTGGGACGGTAACGTATACGGGCCAGTCTGGCGCGTTCGGCGTCCAAGGTAGCCTGACCGTCGGCAACGGGACGAACGCCCTAACGTTTACCAACGTAACGAATGATCCAACCATCACTGTGACCAGCACGATGACCATCGCAGCCTCGGCCATTTTCGTCGCATCAGACGCAAATTCACTAACCGTTGGTGGCAGCTTCACAAACTCAGGAACGTTTACCTCAAGCGGAGGAACGCTAGTAATGAACGGTACAGGAACCCTCACAACGGGGAGCAGCACCCTAGGCAACTTCACCACCTCCGGTATAGGAACTGTTACCTTGGCCAATGCGACGCATACGATTACTGGCAACCTGACCTTAGGCTCGGTTGGATTAACCGCCGGAACATCGACGGTTGTCATGAACGGTTCCTCGAAAACGATTGATGGCGGAGGATTGACCCTCAATAATCTAACCATTTCAGGTTCGGAGACTTTACAAAACACTGATTTAACTGTCTCGAGCACCCTTCAGGTAGACAATACGAATAGTATTACGCTCAACAGCAGCCGGACGCTCACCCTGTCGAACACTGGCGCGAGCGCGCTGACCTTAAATGGCACTATCAACGGTCCTGGTCGCCTGATCTACCGTTCATCAACAGCCTTCCCAACGACCGGGACTTTAGCGGCAGTCCTTATTCTTCGGTACGACATGGTCACGAACGCTATGACGTCGGCTGTGCGGACCGACTATGGTTCGATTGAGGCATTCAACTCTTCCAGCTCGTCCCGAACGCTCACGATCGGTAACGGGACGCACACGCTCTCTGGATACTTCGACATGCAAACGACCGGCAGCGGTGCGATGATCGTGGCGACGGATACCAATAATCCAGCAGTCAACGTCACGACTAATGTGACAGCTTCGACGGCCAGCGGCGCAATTACCTTGTCGATGGGTTCGAATACGTGGACCGTTGGTGGCAACTTTGACCTGACAAACGTTACGACCTTGAACCATAACTCGGGAACTCTCGCACTCAATGGAACTGGAACACTAACCTCGAACGGTAAGACCCTCAATAACGTCACGACCTCAGGATCAGGAGCTATTACTTTAGCCAGCGCGACGCACACGCTGGCCGGAAACCTGACGCTTGGTTCGAGCGCGACGATTACCGCCGGCACATCAACGATCGCCATGACCGGTTCAAGTAAGACGATCGATGGAGGTGGGCAAACCTTGTACAACTTGACCATTTCCGGTTCTGAAACTTTACAAAATACCGATCTGACGGCGTCAAATACATTGCAAGTAGATAATACGAAGAGCATCACCCTGAACAGCGGTCGGACACTGACGCTTTCGAATACTGGAGCCAGTGCCTTGACGCTGAATGGGACGATCAACGGGCCGGGAAAATTAATTTACCGTTCATCGACAGCCTTCCCGACGACTGGCACCCTCGCCGCCGTTCTGATCCTCCGGTACGACATGGTCACGAATGCCATGACGTCGGCGGTTCGAACGGATTATGGTTCAATCGAAGTTCTGAACACCTCGAGTTCATCGCGAACCTTCACACTGGGGAATGGCACGCACACGCTCTCTGGATATTTCGATATGCAAACGACCGGTAGCGGGGCGATGATCATCGCTGGAAATACGAATAACCCGGCGGTCAATGTTACCGGCAACGTAACCGCTTCAACGGCCAACGGCGCGATCACCTTGTCGATGGGTTCGAACACCTGGACTGTCGGCGGTAACTTTGACCTGACAAACGTCACCACGTTCAACCATAACTCTGGCACGCTCGCCATGAACGGCACGGGTACGCTAACGTCGAACGGAAAGACATTAAACAATTTCACGACCTCTGGCGGTGGAACGATTACTTTAGCCAGCGCGACCCATACTTTGGCTGGCAATCTCAACATTGGCTCGACTGGGTTGACGGCTGGTACGTCAACAGTCGTTATGACTGGGTCGACAAAAACAATTGATGGCGGAGGAAAAACGCTGAGCGCCCTGACGATTTCTGACGATACGACGTTGCAAAATACCGATTTGACGGTGTCGGGGACACTGCAAATCGACTCTCCAAAAACACTCACGATTAATGTCAACCGAACCTTAACCCATTCAGGCGCCACGCTCACGCTCAACGGGACAATCACCGGTTCCGGAACGTATGTCTATCAAAGCAGTACGACGTTTCCCACCTCGGGCACGATCAGTTCGCATCTCCGATTTGATGCTACGAACAACAATCAAACCGCCTCGGCCCGAACGTATGGCGGCCAAGTCGAGTTTTACAACAACTCAGCCTCGACGCTACGAACAGTTACCCTAGGGACGGCTGGTTCGCAGACGCTCACCTTCTCCAGCCATTTCTATCTCAATGCCAATGGCGCGGCTGACGTCACGGTTGACGGTAGTGCCCAAAATCCGACGATCAATATCACTGGCGATCTCGACTACACCGGTACGGGCAGTGGGGAAGAAGTGCTGGTAGCTGGCAGTGGAACGTGGACGGTTAGCGGCAACGTTGATTTCACTAGTGGATTCTATGCGCCGCAGGTAAAAGTGATCAACCCCGCCTGGGATCGGACAGTTTTTCAAGACATGCACTTTGACGATGCTGGACTGGGCTGTGATCTTCAATCGACCATCTACTCATGTCAGGGCGCGAGCGGCGCAAGCTTAGAAGTTGCGCATGTCACGGGTGGGGATTGCGTCAGTAACTACCCCTACGACGAAGATACCTATAAGTCAGCTATGCGCTTTAGCCTATCGACGGCCTTTTCCGGACTCGGTTCATCGACCATTACCTCGTCGCAGCTCATGGTGAATGTTTCGACTGCCGCCAGCGGGCAAGTTCTTATCGGCCGGACCAACGTCGATAGTATCGATGCCAGCAGCTGTAGTTCAGGCGCTCCCGGAGGGATGTATGCCCGACAAGGTGTTTCACAGACCTATGCTACGGCCACAGATTGGACGTCGACCGGTCGCAAGTATTATCAACTCGGTGCTACGGCGACGAGTGACGTCAAATCGCGTATTGCTGGGGATATTACCGTGGCCACGAATTATATTAATGACGTTGATCAATTCTTTGATTCGAGTGAAGGTACGGTTCCACCGGTCATGCGCGTTGGATACGTTTCGGCCGGTACGCCGACGCTGGTCATGAACGGCTCGAGCAAGACACTGACGACGGACAGTAATGCTTTATACAACTTAACGCTGTCGGGCACGATCACTCTAGCCAACGCGACGCATATTATTGCCGGTAATCTTGATATGACCGGCGGGACGATTACCGCGGGATCATCGACAGTCCTGATGGAAGGCACTGCGGCCACGATCACTGGCGGCAACGCTACGCTCAGCGGCTTGAACATTGATCCAGAAAGCACGGGCACCGTCACGCTTAGTGGTAGTGATCTTACTGCCTCCGGCACGGTCACGGTTGCGACCGGTGACACACTATCACTGGGAGCCAGCCGAACACTGACACATTCTGGTTCAACCTTAAACTTAAACGGGACTATCAGCGGTAGCGGAACGCTCGTTTATCAAAGCACAACCGCTTTCCCGACGACCGGAACAATTTCTTCGCCCCTACGGTTCGACGCCACCGGCGGCAATCAAACGATGAGCAATCGAACCTATGGTGGTAATGTAGAAATCTACAACAATTCCGGGTCGTCAGCCCGCACGGTGACCATGTTATCCAGTACGCACACACTCTCGGGTACATTAACAATTACCGCGAACAATTCTCAGAACGTGACGTTAGCCGGAGCAACGAATAACCCAACGGTCAATCTCACCGGGGACTTCGCCTTTAGTAAACCCTCGAGCGGCACGCCGACAATGACCATGGGGAGTGGGACATGGACAATGAGCGGCAACGTCGACCTGACGAATGGTACGGTTACCGCTGGGACGAGTACGTTGACCATGGACGGGACAAGTAAAAACCTGACTGGTGGTTCAGCGACGTTAAGTAGTCTGACGATCGGTGGCACCATCAGTTTAGCGACATCTGACCTGACGGTCGGCACAACGCTCACCGTCAACAACACGAAGACGCTAACACTCAACGCTAGCCGGACGCTCACCTTGTCTGGGACGAGCGGCACGACGCTGAGCCTGAGCGGGACCATTGGCGGCAATACGGGTACCCTGAACTATCAAAACACGGGCACCGCTTTCCCCACGACCGGCACGGTTAATAGTATTGTCCGCTTTGATACGGTCAGCGGAAACGTGACGATGTCAAACCGAACCTATGGTGGTGACGTAGAAATCTACGGTAATACGGCCAACGTCAGAAGCGTGACAATGTCAGCCGGGACGCACAACCTTAGCGCTAATCTAAAAATTATTACTGGTGCTAGCCAAAGTCAGATACTGACGCTCTCTGGATCGAATAACCCGGTGGTCAACCTGACCGGAAACCTGACCTATACCAAAGGGGGATCAGCTACTCCGGCGATCACGACCGGTACGGGAGCTTGGACAGTCAGCGGAAACTTTGATGCCTCGAATGGTACGTTTACCCCGACAACGAATAATACGTTAACCCTCAATGGCTCGTCGCAACAAACTGTCAGCGGGTCGCCGACGTTCTACAATTTAACCATCACCAACAGTTCCGGTTCTGATCCCGATTCGTCGCCGTCAGTTATTCTGGCTAGCGGACTGACGACGAACAATACGTTTACCGCCGCGACCAACGACGTCAAGCTCCGGTTCAACGCCGGTTCAACCTATACGTTAACCGCCATCAACTTCAGTGGAACATCCGGACACTTTGTCACTCTGCACAGTTCAGCCGGAGGTTCACAGTGGCATATCAACGCTGGCAGTGGTTCAAGAACGATTACCTTTGCCAGCGTCAAAGATTCCGAAGCTTGTAGTAGTACGGGTGGAGTGATTGATGCTTCCGATGGCACAAATAAGAACGAAGGAGATAATGATTGTTGGACCTTTGCGAAGCTGACGGTCAGTTTATCCGGCAACTCAGTAGCGTTTGGAACGCTAACCACTGGCCAAGTCTACCAAGGAAGTATTTCTAGCACCGTCACGACCACGGGGAGCGGGGGATACGTCTCGGTTGTAAGCTACGACCACACCCTCCAGAGCGGTGCCAACACAATTGCCGATACGACGGGATCACCGCCGAACAACATGTCGGCTGGTACGTCCGGGTTCGGGGCCTCAACTTCTCAGGCCGGCAACACGATTGCCCAGTGGAACCCGACAAGCTGCGCCACGACGGCCAGTGCCTCAAGCGCCACGCCGCTGTCTACCTCTGCTAAGAGCTTCGCTTCGTCATCGGGCACGGTTTCTGGACAGGCTACGACGCTCTGCCTTCTGACCGCTCTATCAGGAACGCAAGTCCCTGGGGCCTACACAAGCAATTTGACGGTTGTGACAACTGGTCGGTTCTAGCCTGTGGATTGACCATTTTGTCAGGAAGTGCTATACTATAGACAGAAATAAGTAAAAACAAAGAAAAACAAGACTATTTTCCAATTATGACCATGAAATTTCGGTCTGGACCAAATAAAACAACGCGAGCCATTTTCGCCCGTTTTTTTGCTGTTCTCACAATTCTTGGACTGGCGTTTTCTAGCCTGCCTATTCGTAACGCTCTGGCGGTCGGGGTCCTGAGCACTCCTCGAGACTACTTGAGCCGGCAGCAAGCGGATGTCGCCAGCGGCATTACCCACCAAGTATTCTTCACGACGGTCAGTTCAGTGACGGGTGGTGCGAGCGCGAAAATCACCCTACAGTTTCCCGATGCCGACGATGGCAAATGGTGTCGGACGGCTGGAACCGATTTAGTGGTGACCGGCATTGCTAACCCAACCGGCGCGACGGAAAGTGCCACGACCCTACCCGGCGGTTCAGTCACCGCGAGCTGTACCCAAGGATCTGGTGGCAGTAGCTTTGACAAGATTATCGTGGCCAACTTCACGACCCTTTCAGCGACAACCAAGTATGGTGTTCAAATCGCTCAAGCAGGATCACCGACCGCCCTACTCGGGACGGCCGCCTCGGCCGGTAACGATATTCAGGTCTTAGTGACGACGACAAACAACTCATCGGTAGATATCGATAGTGGAACCTTGGCCATGTCTCTCATCACCAACGACCAAGTCGCCGTGTCAGCCACGGTCAATCCAACCTTGACGGTTGTCCTGAGTGCCAACACCGCTTCACTCGGTACCCTCGATACCGGTCACATCAACCAAGCCGGTATTACCAGCCAAGTCACGACGAATGGTGCCAATGGCTATGCGTCACTAGTGAACTACAATGCTACCCTCACGTCTGGAAGTAACACCATCCAAGATGTGCCTGGTAGCACCTTAGCCATTGGTAACGAAGGTTATGGTGCGGCATCTTCACAATCTGGCAATACGATTGCTCAGTGGAACCCGACGGCATGTTCTACGACTACCAGTACCACCAACCTGACGGCCCTCTCCACGAGCTTCAAATCATTTGCTTCCGCCAGTGCTCCGGTGAGCGCCCAAACGACCACCCTGTGCTTTGGCGCGGGTGTCTCCGGCACAACCAAAGCCGGTAGTTACACGAGCACCAGTACCTTAGTGACAACGGGGAAGTTTTAATACACCCTCTAACTACTTTTCATTCTAGCCTGGACGATATGAAGAACCTCCCTATAATCACTAAGAGCCAGAGAATCCGTTTGTCACGTTGGACAGCATTGATTGGCGTACTGAGCCTTCTTGTTTGTTCGTATCCGATCAACAATGCTTTTGCCGTTGGTACTCTCTCAACTCCTCGTGTTTACCTCAGTCGCCAAATCGCGGACCTCGCCAGCGGATTGCAACTGGAAGTCTTTTTCACAACGGTCAGCGCGGTTTCTTCGGGCGGCAAAGTCGTGATCATCTTCCCCTCTGGCGCTAACCACAATACCAAGTGGTGCCGAACGACCGGCTCAGACTTAGTCGCGACCGGTATTACCAACCCAACCGGTGCGACAGAATCAGCTTCAGCCTTGACCTCCTCGAGCAGCTTCAGCACCGCCTGTAGCCAAACGCCAGATACGATTACCATTAGCAACGTCGCGGCACTGTCCGGCACGACAAAATATGGTGTCCGCATTGCCCAAGCCGGATCGCCAACCGCTTTACTGGGAACGACCTCAGCCGCAGCGAACGACATTCAGGTCACCGTCAAAACCCAAACGGGAGCCTCGGCCGATGTTGATTCGGGAACCGTCGCTCTCTCAATTATTTCGAACGACCAAGTCGCCGTGTCAGCCACGGTCAATCCAACCTTGACGGTTGTCCTGAGTGCCAACACCGCTTCACTCGGTACCCTCGATACCGGTCACATCAACCAAGCCGGTATTACCAGCCAAGTCACGACGAATGGTGCCAACGGCTATGCCTCCTTAGTGAACTACAACGCGACGCTTACTTCCGGTAGCAACACAATCCAGAACGTCCCTGGTAGCACGTTAGCCATCGGTAACGAAGGCTATGGCGCTTCGTCTTCACAATCCGGCAACACGATCGCCCAGTGGAACCCAACATCCTGTGCTACCACTACCAGCACGACCAACCTGACGGCACTCTCAACATCTTTCCAAAGCTTTGCCTCTGCCAGCGCTCCAGTCAGTGCGCAGACAACGACCCTATGCTTTGGCGCTGGTGTCTCTGGCACAACGAAAGCTGGTAGTTACACGAGCACCAGTACCTTAGTGACGACGGGGAAGTTTTAAAAGAACCAACAGTATTAATCCTGGAGGGGACACAACCATGAACAAAAACATTACTCGAGCACTGGCCTCAGTTATTATCATCATCGGGGCAATATTCTTTTCTCCAGCCGCCCGAGCGATTACACTTGTTCCGCCGAGTCTTGAATTTGGTGCCCAACCCGGTGAGTCATTGACCACGTCAATCAAGCTCTACAATGAGTCGTCTGACCCGGTGACATTGTTTACGTCAACGTCGAACTTTACCGCGGCTGACGAAGATGGAACGCCGAAGTTTGATCCGCAAGGAAAACAAGAAGACTTGGCTTCATGGATTTCGGTCAAGCCGACACAATACGCCTTAGCGCCAAACGAGAACGTGACTGTCCCGGTCACGATCACCGTTCCGAAAGATGCCGCTCCGGGCGGTCACTACGCGGCCTTGTTCTTCGGCACTCAACCGAACGCCGGGCAGGGCGGAACAGTCTTGATTGCTTCAAAAATCGGAACGTTGATCATTCTGACTGTCCAAGGACAGCTGAATGAATCGGCCAAGGTTGAAAGCCTTGTCGTCAAAAGTGGAACCCGATCGTTTACGCGTCCGCCGGTAACGATTGAAACGGTTATTAACAACACTGGCAACGTTCATATCCGTCCAGAAGGAACAGTCGTTATTCATAACATGTTTGGCGGGCAGACAGCCTCGCTCGTCTTCAATTCTAGCCGCGGAGCTATTTTGCCAAACTCGTCTCGGCACTTTGACGTCGCCTGGGCGAAAAGTAGCGTTGACCAGGGACGCGGAGGGTTCTTCCACGAAGTTGGAGCCGAGTGGCACAATTTCGCCTTAGGGACGTATACCGCTAGCTTGAATTTGACCTACGGTAGCACCAACCAACCACTCGTTGGAACCGTCCGATTCACCATTTTCCCATGGCAATTATTGCTGGTTATTCTTCTCGTGATTGTGGCCGTCATCTATGCCCTGGTCATTGGCCTCCGGCAGTATAACGCCATGATTATCCGCCGGGCCAGCGGATCCCCGAAGAAGTAATTCTCCATGAGGCTGGAACGTTGGCGATTAGCCTGTCTCGTCGTCATCACGTTTTTTGCCTTCTCCGCCCACGGAGCTCACGCTGGTAGTTTGAGCCAAGTTCGGGATTACTTGATGCGACAACAGGCCAACTTGGCTGGGGGCGAAGTTCATCAAGTTTTTTTTAATCCAGCTACTTCTCTCCCGGGTTCTTCAAATACCGTTGTTTTTGATTTTCCCGACGGCGATGACGGCCAGTGGTGCCGGACGGCCGGTGTAGATTTGAGCGTCAGCGGCATCAGTAGTCCGGAGGGGGTGACAGAAAACGCGACGCCGCTACCGGGAACACTCACTGCCGACTGTGTTCAAGGCAGCGGCTCGAGCAGCGTTGACACCATCACGGTCAGTGGGGTCGGTCCCTTGGTCGCCGGAACCCTCTATGGCTGGTCCGTGACGGACGGGTCAATTGCTAAATTGGGAACGCCGCCACCGGCCCAGGGACTGATTGTTAACCTGACGACCACCAATGGCGTAACACCAATTGATACTTTCCAGTTTTTTTTATCGGTTCTCAGCAGTGACCAAGTTGTGGTGTCAGCGGAAGTGGTAGAAACCACCCCGCCCGGTCCGACCAACCCAACCGTCATCTTCAGCGGGTATGCCGCTCCGACCGCGACGGTGACCATCAACCGTAATGGTCAATTAGTGAACACGACGCCGGCTGATGCGCAAGCAAGGTTTTCGATTACCCTCTCCGATCAGCCGACCGGAGCCGTCGTCTATGAAGTCGATGGTACCGATGACCAGCAGAATGTCCTGAGCCCAGTCACCTTTGCTTTAACGTTGAGCCCGAGCACCACGACCTTCATTAGCGGCGTCTTTCTTGGTCCCTCGATCGCGATTAATACCAGGACCGTTAAGATTGGTACGCCGGTCCTTATTTCCGGTACGACGACTCCAGACAGCGCCCTGACACTTACCGTCCACTCAGTCCAAGCGACGTCATTTACGCTCAATCCAGATGATCAAGGACGCTGGTCAAAATCAGTTGATACAACAGCCTTAGGTGTTGGAACACACACAGCTCAGGCCCGGGCCGTGCTCGGTGGTAGTGTTGCCTCCGAAGCGAGCGCGGTCGTGACCTTCGCGGTGAACCCACTGGGCTTGTTCGATGGCAAGCCGCCGGCCGACCTGAATGGTGATGGCCAGGTCAACATCGTCGATTTTAGTATCCTCTTGTTCTTCTGGCGCCAGACGAATCCGAGTAACAGCCGGGCGGACATCAATCACGATGGTCGCGTTGACCTGACAGACTTTAGTATTATGCTCTTCCAATGGACCGGATAAGATACGCCATCATCGTCATCGCCGTGGCTGGGTTGGCATTCATTCGGCCGGCCATGGCTGCCTCCAGTCCGAACGTTCATCTCGTTGGACCGGCGGGCCTTGTTCGGGCCGGTGATACCGTCAGCGTTGAGGTCCGGATGGATAGTCTTGGCCGAATCATTAATGCGGTCGATCTTCACCTGGCCTTCAGCAGCACTCAATTTGAACTTCTGCGCGTTGAGCGGCAGCAGTCGATTTGGACACTCTGGCCGGAAGAACCAGGATGGGACAACCACAGCGGCACGGTTAGTCTCGTTGCTGGGCGGCCACATGGATTAGTCGCCATTGATGCTCCCGTCGCGACGCTGGTCTTCCGCAGTCTCGCCTCGGGCATCGGGCAGATCTCACTCCAACAAAAAATATCATCAGCCTACCTGAATGATGGTCAGGGAACTCGCTTAGATCTGACGAGCTCACCTCTCGATGTGATGCTGGCCGACACGCTGGTCCAGAGTATTCCGCTCGATGCCTCGACGATCCCGACACCTGATCGATGGACGGCCATTGACACGATTCATGTTCGTTGGACGATTCCATCCGGAACGATCTATAGCTACCGGTTATCTTCAAAAATTGATGATGTCCCCGATGACACCGCCGAACCAATGCCAGGTTCGGTTGACTACGATGGCTTGAGCGACGGCGTGTATTTTTTCACCATCAAAAGTGAAGTTGGGGATGGTGTTTGGTCTCGCGTGAGTCAGTACAGGTTCCTCCTCGATCGCGAACCGCCATCACCATTTTCTATCCTGCTGCTCCCGTCGAGCCAAACGAACGGGCAACCGACGATGAGTTGGACGACCACGGACACCACCTCGGGGGTAGCTGATGCCCACCTTCGCGTCGGCAACGTGGACAAAGGAATAGTGACCAGTCCGCTCGTCATCAAGCCGGAGTGGCGCGGCCATGACGCGATGATTATCGTTCGCGATCAGGCTGGTAATGAACGTGCGGCAACCATTCACCTGACTGGACACTCGGTTCTCGTCCGCGATAGCCTTGCGACAGCCGCTGTCGTCATCGTTGTCGGCGGAGTTTTGTTCTTCACGCGACGCCAACGTCGGCGCTAAGCTTGTGGTATACTCACCGCCTATGGTCCGACAGATCACAGGCTCAGGGCGTCGGTCACTGACGGTCGGGCTCAGCTTGATCCTACTTCTCGCGACGGGGCGAATTGTGTATGCCTCTGGCGCCAGCTTGAGCATCTCACCGCTAGCTGGTACCTACGAAGTCGGTAGTACGATTGACGTGTCGTTCCTGGTTGATACTGGCGGGGAAGCCATCAACGCGGTCCAAGCTGATATTCTTTTTCCGGCTGATAAACTCCAAGTCGTTAATCCGGTCGCCAGTACGTCGTTTATCTCGATTTGGGTCACTGCCCCGTCGTATTCTAACACCGACGGCACGATTCATTTTCAAGGAGGCCTGCCAAACCCTGGTATTAAAACGAGTGGCGGCGTTATTAGCACGGTTACGTTTCGCGTTAAATCACCCGGCCCGGCCACCATAAAGTTTGCTCCGACCTCACAAGTTTTACGGAACGACGGCAAAGGAACAAACATCTTAACCAGCAGTGGGACCGCTCAACTTACTCTCAAAACCCCTCCCCCTGCTGGCCCGGTCGTGACTAGTCCGACCCATCCGGATAGTAATGAGTGGTATAGCAATTCCCAGGTCCAACTCGCCTGGGAACCGATCGACAGCGCACTTGGCTACAGCTACAGTTTCGATCAAACGGCCAAGTCGACACCCGACGAAAAAGTGGATACGACCCAAACCTCAGCGAGCGTCAAGGCTACGAGTGATGGCGTTTGGTATTTTCACATCCGGGCCCTGACGGTCAGTTGGGGCGGAACGACGTCCTACCCGGTCCAGATCGACACGACGCCCCCCGCGGGGTTCACGCCGAAAATCGACCAATCAATTGTCACCACTCAAGATACGACAACCTTACGTTTTTTAACGACGGACGCAGCTTCGGGACTCGATCACTATGAAGTTCGACAAGTGACGCTCGGTGGCGACGGTTCCGGCAACACGCTGTTTGTTGAAACATCCAGTCCCTACATCATCAACCCCTTGGCCGCTGGCAAGTATGCATGGCAAGTTCGGGCTTTCGACCGGGCCGGCAACGCGACCGATGGCAGCGTCACATTAACGGTCACGGCCGCTGGACTATCGTTCTTCGCCCGGGTACCATTATTGCGAAATCCAGCAGTTGCTAACGCTGTCGTTCTCGGACTCGGGGTCTTGCTCTTGATTGCCTTGACGATCCTCATCGTGCGTCGTCTCCGGATTCGCTCGACATTCCAGCATGACTTAGCGACGTTAGAGAAAGACGCTCGAAAAAAATCTGATCAGTTGCAGCGGGAATTAAATGAACTTCAACGAGCGCAAGTACTCGTTCAACACAACCTCGATATGACGGTCCCTCCAACGGTAACGACGCCTGTCTCGCCAACGATTCCGCCTCCGCCTCCGACCATGCCCCCTCCACCACCCGCCCCGTCCCTATGATCCGACGAATTTCTTTACTGACGGTCATGCTTGCCTGGACACTGGTGAGCGTTTGGGCGCAGCCCGCCAAGGCTGCTGGGGCGAGCCTCTATTTTAGCCCAGCCAGCAAATCTCTTGCAGTTGGCTCGACGGTGACCTTATCCTTAAAAGTGAACACCGGCGGACAAGCCATTAATGCTGCCGAAGCGACCATTGTTTTTTCAACCAATCGCCTCCAACTGAGTTCCCTCAGTACGAGCGGATCAATTTTTAGCTTTTGGGCAGTCCAGCCAAGCGGTTCGAATAGCACTGGACGTATTACCCTTTCTGGCGGCTTACCAAGTCCAGGATATACGGGTAGCGGAGGGAAAATCATTTCCGCAACTTTTCGAGCCACCGCCGTTGGCCAAGCGGATCTTTCAATCAGCGGAGCTAAGGTCTTGGCGAATGACGGGCAAGGTACTGATATTTTAACGAGTGTCGGGACAGCCTCAATCACCGTCACGGCCGCCTCGACTCCGACACCCGCTCCGTCGAACCCTA
This sequence comes from uncultured Gammaproteobacteria bacterium, assembly GCA_964518425.1. GTDB lineage: Bacteria > Patescibacteriota > Patescibacteriia > SBBC01 > CAIJZX01 > CAYLHT01. The sequence continues at coordinate 59,098 of CAZFGG010000003.1, read as the reverse complement.
GTCCGACGCTGCCATCGGTGAGCTCGACTACTCATCCAAGCGAAAATGCTTGGTACCAGCAGAGCCAAGCCAGTATGACGTGGTCACAGCCATCCGGAGTGACGAGTTTTCGATATGCTCTGACCCAAGACGCGAATGCTACGCCCGATCAATTCACCGAAACAACGTTGACTGCCGCCAGCGTTTCTCTCCCCGCAGATGGTGTATGGTATTTTGTACTCCAGAGTCATACCAGCGATGGCTGGGGCGGACTGAAGCGATTCCGTCTGCAATACGACCATACGGCACCAGACCACTTCACGCTCTCCGTCATCCGTGATCGGGGACCATCAGACCCGACTCCCCAGGTCCAGTTCGAAACGACTGATGCCACGAGCGGAGTTGATCACTACACAGTATCCCTCGACGGCGTTCCGGCCACGACGGTTTCTAGTCCGGCTACCCTGACTGATCTGAAATCTGGGCAACATACGGTCGTGGTCACGGCGGTTGATAAAGCTGGAAATAGTACCGCGAGTGAAGTGACCGTTGGACAAGAAGGCTACCAGGCTCCTACGATCACCAGTCTGACCAGTCCACTGCTTCTCCTTGACCGCCTGGAGGTGAAGGGAACCGCTAACGCCGGAGATACGGTCACGGTCTATGTTAATGGTCAGGCGGTTGGACAATCGGTCGCTGGACAAGTTGATCCTTCAGCGCTAGCGAGCGGGGTAACGGTTCGAGCGCCGTGGACCCTCGCGACCGATCAGGTTTTTCGTCCCGGTCATTACAACGTCACCGCTGTTGCAATGGGCCCTGACGGCCAAGTGAGCGTGGCGAGCGATCCAGTCCCACTCGTTGTGAGCGGGCACTCCGTTCTGCTGGGCGGTCGGCCAATTGCCACCGTAGCATTTCTTCCGGTCGCCACGCTGGCTCTGATCTTTTTCGCAGGGTTGATTACCTGGACCATGATCCGGCTCCTGGTGGCTGTCCAACGGATGCACCAACGGGATCTCAGGGCGGAAGAAGAAATTGATACACTTCGCCGACAGGTTCGTCGGAAGCAGTTGTCCGATCTTGAAGTTGAAGAATCATTGGAAAATATCGAGCGCGATCTTGAACGACCGACGCGTCGCTCTCGACCCCGGCGCCCGAGCCGCCGTCGATCGTCATGACCACCTGGATCGTTACGCCGACCTACAACGAGCGGGACAACCTCAAGCCGCTGATCGACGAAATTTTCAGCATTGGAGACGTTGATGTCGTCGTGGTTGATGACAATTCACCCGATGGGACGGGGCAGCTAGCGGATGAACTCCATCAGCAGCATCCTCGGATTCATGTCATCCATCGCCCAGCTAAAGCTGGGCTGGGCACCGCCTACCAAGCAGGTTTTCGTTATGCCCTGGAACATGGCGCGCAGGCGATTATTCAACTCGACGCTGATCGATCACATCCGCCCAGCCTCATTCCGGCGCTCTTGGCCGCACTCGATAACCATGATGTGGTTATTGCTTCGCGCTATGTGCCTGGTGGCCGGGTCAATATTGTTTGGTTTCGACGCTGGATCAGCACTTTCGGGAATGTCTATATCCGGCTTCTGCTTGGATGGGACATTCACGACTGGAGTACTGGCTACAAAGCTTGGCGGGCTGACATCTTGAACCGGATCCTGGCACAGACAATGGAGGGGCGCGGATACGCGTGGTTGATGGAAATGACCTGGCTGGCGCGGCGAGCGGGAGCCCGGGTGGCCGAAGTGCCGATGGTCTTTACCGATCGACGGGCAGGCCAATCAAAATTCTCCTGGTCCATCATTATTGAAGACCTTCGCTTAGCCTGGCGCCTGTCTCGACGTTAACCCTTGCCATGGTCAGAAAATCGTGGTATCCTGTGGCTATTCTTGGCCAATTTTAGCGGTGACGGGCCTTCCTCGGTTGATTCGGTCGCATAGCTCAGTTGGTTAGAGCGTTCCGTTCACATCGGAAAGGTCCCTGGTTCGAGTCCAGGTGCGACCACCACAATTTTTCTCTTCATGCCTACTTCTCCAACGTCTACTCCGGAAAACCCACTTGGTGACCCACGCCGTTTTCGTGGTATGAGCACTGACTTACGGAAATTGGCCGCTACAGAAAAACGATCAGACTTTCTCCCGAGCTTCAATCGATCAGCTGGGAGTTTTGCCGCGGAACTTGTCAAAATCATCGTCATCGCCTTCGCGATCATTATTCCGATCAGGTTCTTTATTCTCCAGCCGTTCTACGTCAAGGGGGCGTCGATGGAACCGAACTTTCATGACAATGAATATCTCATCATTGATGAATTGTCCTACCGGTTGCACCAGCCGGCCCGCGGAGACGTCATTGTTTTGCGAAATCCTAGCCAACCCAGCGAATTTCTGATTAAACGAGTTATCGGCCTTCCCGGCGACCGCTTAACAATTAATGATGGTGAAATAACTGTTTTTGATACAGCTCATCCGGACGGCGCCATCCTTAATGAATCAGAATATTTGCCGCCTGATCGGATAACCTTTGGCCACCTTGACGTGACACTCGGTCAAAACGAATTCTATGTCTTAGGCGATAACCGACCAGCCAGCCTTGATTCACGGATCTTTGGTCCGGTTATGCGTACGCAAATTATCGGCCGGACCGCCGTTCGAGCCTGGCCAGTCTATCGAGCCCGAACGTTCCAGACCCCAGTCATTGAGTACAAAGCGCCTGTCGTTCCATCCCAATAACCATGGCTAAAGAGGCTCCTACTCCGCAACTGCTGCGCGGCATGAAAGACATCTTGCCAGCCGACCAACCGTACTGGTGGTGGTTCTTTGATACGGTTCGTTCTCTAGCAACTTTGTACGGATTTGAACGAATTGAAACTCCGGTCCTCGAAGCCACGTCGCTCTTCACCCGGTCGGTCGGGGAAGGATCAGATATCCAAAAGGAAATGTATTCCTTTGTCGATAAAAACGGTGACAACGTGAGCCTGCGGCCTGAAGGAACGGCCAGCGTTGTCCGCAGCTACATCGAACATGGCATGCTTAACCTGCCTCAGCCGGTCAAGCTCTGGTACTTCGGGCCGTTTTTCCGCCATGACCGGCCACAGGCTGGACGGTATCGACAGTTCTGGCAATTTGGTTTTGAGGTTCTCGGCGCCCCCCAGCCAATCATTGAAGCCCAACTCATTCTGTTGGCTCGAGCAATCTATAGTACGCTCGGTCTTGAAACGACCATCCAAATCAACAGCCTCGGCGACAAAACATCTCGTCAACAATACATTAAAGCTCTCCAGGCGTTTTTCCGAACAAAAAAATCTGAGCTGACCGAAGATCACCGCCTACTCCTACAAAAGAACCCGTTGCGATTACTCGACAGTAAAGACCCAGTCATTCAGGGTCTCCTGACCGACGCGCCGCAGATCATTGATTATCTTGATGAAGCTTCCCAACTGCACTTTCAAGAAGTCGTTGGATATCTCGATGAAGTCGAGGTCGCCTTCGTCTTGAATCCGCGCCTTGTCCGCGGCTTGGATTACTACAACCGAACAGTCTGGGAGTTCTGGCCGGTCGGCGATGATTCCGGCCAAAGCAGCCTCGGTGGCGGGGGGCGCTATGATACGCTGGTCGAAAACCTCGGGGGCCGTCCGACCCCGGCTGCCGGTTTTGCTGGCGGCGTTGAACGACTGCTACTTCAGCTCAAAGAACGACAAATTAATCCACCGCCTCCTGCCCGTCCGGAAATTTTCTTAGCTCAGTTAGGAGAACCGGCCCGGAAGAAAATGTTGAAACTCTTCGAGCAGTTTCGATCTGAAGGTATCCGGGTATCGGAGAACCTGATCAAGGACGGACTTAAACAGCAACTGGAAATGGCCAATAAACTCGGCGCTCAGTACACGCTGATTGTCGGTCAAAAAGAATTAATGGATGATACGATTTTAATCCGCGACATGGAGAACGGAATCCAGGAAGTTGTGGATTTCAAGAAAGCGGTTGGCGAGATTAAAAAACGACTCGAAAAGACAAAGACGAATGGTGTTGCCCCGGTGATTGGTCAAGTCGCGCCTGAACGCCTTGATCGGTATCAGCAGCCGGATGATGAGCCCGAAGAAACTCCGATGCCGCCGATTGATGACGGAGCAGACGATGCGTGATCCGGAGTGTCTCTTTTGCCGGATCGCGGCCGGTGAGATACCGAGTGCGACGGTGTTCGAGGACGATCAACTGATGGCCTTCAAGGACATTCATCCGAAAGCATCAGTCCATCTGCTGATTATCCCGAAAGATCATGTCATGGCCTCAGTGGCCGACATGACCCAAGGCCAACAGGATATCCTCGGTCGGATGCTCTGGCGAGCGAAGGTCTTGGCGGCCGAGCAGGGGATTGAAACCGATGGCTACCGCCTTGTCTTCAACGTCCGTCGCCATGGTGGTCAGGAGGTCGACCACGTCCATCTCCATCTTTTGGGTGGTCAGCTGCTAGGACGGATGGTTTGAAGCGTTTGACGAAGTGACAAAAAGATGGTAGAGTTTGGCCATCTACTATTTGTTGTTCGCCGCTCAAGCGGCGAGTCTGAAAAGGAGGTGTGCCTGCATGGTTGAAGTCAAAAAACGTGATAACGAATCAAGCGAAAGCCTGGTCCGACGCTTTACCAAGCGGGTCCAGCAATCCGGCGTGCTCATTCGAGCTAAGAAACGCCGTTTTTACGAACCCTCGCCGAATAAACGCGAACAGCGGGACGACGCGCTTCGTCGCAAGGGTATTCGCGAACAGCGAGAAATACTCCGCAAAATGGGAAAACTTGAAGAGTTTGATTTAAAGAAACGAGGCAAGCCGCGTAAGCGCCTGCCGCCCATTCCTCGAACGATTTAGCATGGCCCTGCTCGAGCAGATCGAAGAAGACTACAAGGTCGCCTTCAAGGGGCACCATCAGGTCAAGGTCAATCTCTTGCGCTTGATCAAAGCGGCGATCAAAAACGCTGAAATTGAGGTTCACCATCCACTGAGCGACCAGGAGATCATCGCGGTCATGACGACCGAGGCGAAACGACGACGCGAGGCCATCGCCATGTACCAACAGGCTGGGCGGGCGGACAAGGTGGCCGACGAAAATGCTGAATTGCAGGAATTGATGGAATACTTGCCAACGCAGCTCAGCGATCATGAATTAGACCAGATTGTGTCCTCGGTCATTGCCGAGCTTCAACCAACCCCAAAGGATTTCGGAAAAGTTATGTCCGCCGCCATGGCCAAAGTCAAAGGTCAAGCCGACGGTAGCCGCGTCTCGGCCGCCGTCAAAGCCAAACTTCACTAACCAACGAAACAACGATTACCGATGCGACGTCTCTCCATGCTGAGACCGCGCCATCCCTTCGCCGTCGGCCTCTTCATCGGGGTAGCGGTGGCGTTGGTGACGCTGCTGATTGGACCGCATCATCTCTTCGCCCAGACGACGTTTAGTATTGAATCGGTTGGTAGCCAGGTTGGTTTAGGCAACGCGGACCTACAAAAAACCGTTCTCAATATCATCCGCTGGGCTTTAGGTTTTGTCACACTGGTGGCCGTGGCGTACATGATCTATGGTGGCTACTTGTGGTTGACCGCGGCTGGGAATGAACAGCGGGTTGAGAAAGCCAAACAAGTTATTCTCCAGGCCGCTATTGGCCTGGTCATTATTCTACTGGCCTGGGCGATTGTCTTGTTCGTCGTTAAAACGGCGACGAACGTGACCGGAAATAATAATCCCCCCTGCGTTGTAAACTGCAACCCGCCTTGCCCACTCTGCTCAACGACGAGCACGTTCGATTTGACGGCGATTACCTCTTGTGCGGCCGCCCCCGATTTCAGCCAGAATGTCCCCCGATCGAGCAATATCAGCTTGACCTTCAATACGGATGTGACCGCCGCCTCGGTCAAAGCCGCGGTCGAAGCCAACGGTGACGTCGACCATCCGAAGTTGATCGTCGAAGCGTGTGATGCTTCCAGCGACGCGTCTCATTGTAATAACCCTGGCACACCGAAACCCGTTGATAACCAAGTCTTCACGGCCGGCACTACTCCGGCCGGCGCCAAGGGGAGCACAAAGGCGGAATGGCTCGCTGATCAAAATACCGTTACGTTCTATCACCTGTCATTTTCAACAGACCCGGCCAGCCCAGACAATCGATATTTTGAAGCGGGCCGGTTCTACCGCTTAACCATTCCGCGGAATACCGCTAAATCCGCGCTCAGCGATACACTTCAGCGCGTTCTCCTCCATTGTCAGCAGCAACCGGGAATTCCGATTATTGGCGATAGTTTTCCCGGTGAACATTGCCAAGAAAGTACGGATGGTACCTTGACATGGATCTTCAAAGCCGGGAGCGATACGGATGGGCCGGCCTTGCAGGAAGTAAGTACGCAACCATCGTCAGCCTACTTGGCCGCTAACTCCACGGCCCATCCTGACCGGAATATTCCACGCAATGCGGCGCTGAACATTCAATTCAATAACGCTATTGATAAAGCCTCAATCACGACCCAAAACTTCCGCGTCTACAAGTTTACGGCACCGCCCGATCCGAATGATGGGACCGGCGGGACGTATGATGCGACCAAGCCCTTAGACCCGACCCTGTTTGATATTCGGCGCAGCCCAGACGGGATGGGTGCGTGGCTGCAGCTGAAGGACACATTGTTTGACAGCTTTACCTGGTACAAAGTCGTGGTCGAGAATTTCCGGAACCTGTGCGGTACGGCCATGACCGCGCCATATAGCTGGGTGTTTGAAACCAATGACGTTACGCCCGGCGTGGCCCAAGTCTATCCAACCGATGGCTTTGCCAACGCCTGCCCTTCAACGAAAGTGTTTATTCAATACAACACCTCGATGTGGAAAGTGGGGAGTGGAGTGTTCGCCTGTAATCCGGGTACGCCGGGATCACATGTGAGCAATGGCCGAAACTTTCCGGACATGAACAGGAGTTTCTCGGTGGTTGACCAGTTCGATCCGAACAACCAACTCAACACCTGTAAGATCTATGCCTTTACTCCGGAGAGCGTCGACCTGACTCCCGGAACGACCTATCATGTCGGCGTTAACTCTGATTTGACGATCAATGTCAACGGCGACACACTCAACTATGGTGATACCGGAACGCAGGCAAACCCACTCGCTGACGCTCCGTCGCAAGGACCCTGGAGCTTTACCGTTGCGGCCGCCGATAAGTGCATCCAACCGCCAGTCGTGACCAGCGTCCAACCAGGCGAAGGTCAGAACGGGGCTTGCGTTTCCGTCCTCGGTTCATATTTCTTGAAACCAGGCATTCTGACGCCAGGTGCCAATGATACATTGACCTTGGGCGGGGTAAACCAAACGGTTCCGAATGGTGCTTGGAATCAGCAGAGCATTGTTTCTAAAGTTCAGGCCGGGTCGCTGCCGGCTGGGGGACCACATCCCTACCAGGTCAGCGTTGATTATGGTGGCCAAATCGGTGTTCTCAAGAGCGCCATCACACCTACCTCGAATTTCCTACTCGATGCTGGAAGTGGCGGTAATGGTATCTGCCTCTACTCGCTCAATCCCAATCAAGGTCAGGTTGGTACAACCCTATCGGCCTCCGGCGATGGATTTGGAGCCTACACTGCTGGGCAAAGCAAGGTCACGGCGAGTGGTTACCCGCCAGTATCCGGTTGGCCGATAACCAACCCGGCCACGAACTGGCATAACACCCAAATCGACCAAGTCAACGTTGCGGTGGGGACATCGATTGGCCAAAGTACTGTCCGAGTTGAGCAAGGTGTCATCAAGAGTAATCCCGTCATCTTCGACGTTCAACCGCCGGTCACGGGAGTGCCTACGGTCGTTGATAATCCGGCCTGCAACGTTCAGTCAGGAATTACGCCTAGCCCGAATCCGTATCACGGTGACAATAATGTCTGTTTGACGGCCGATATTTCCGCTGATTTTACGTTAGGCATGGATGCCTCGACGATCAACACTACGAATATCATCCTGAATTCTTGTACGAACACCACGACCTGTGCTGGTACAGTGGCATATACAGTCACCCAGCAGGGAACAAAGTCCTTCCTCCTGAAACCGACGAATCCTTTGACGGCAAACACGCTCTACCAAGTAACGATCACGACCGGTGTGAAAGCTGATCCGTCCGCGGGTGGTAAAGCTTTGTCGGCACCGTATACTTGGCAATTCACGACCAGTACCCAAGGGTGTCAAATCAGCGGAGTCGTTATCCAGCAATCAGACGCAACCTTCCAGCAGGCGCCGTTCTCCCTGGCTCTGCCGGCAAACGTCGTTGATGCTGCCTGTCACATCGTCAATCAAAGCGAAACGTTCGATTGGACGGCCCCGGCGACGAGCAGCGAGCCACATGTTTTTGATCTGCAATCAACATCGATCACCGGAACCTCCCCAGTCCAAAATATTGCCGCCAACCCGCCGACTGGTCCGGCGGTTGGACAAGAAGGCGTCTTCACGAAGGTACTTGGTAAACAATCAAATACGGTCAAGATTACGTATAACCCAACGTCCTGTACTGACGACTCACAATGCAAGAAAAATAAGTACGGCGAGTCCTGTTCAGCCTCAACCTGTGTCAATAATGCGTGCACACCAGTCGTCAATGGTTTCGAACCAGACAATGGTTCCGTCGGGACATGGACGACAATCAAGGGGTGTTGGTTTGGCGGATATGATACGGCCAAGAGCAAAGTGACTTTCCTCGGCGGTGCCGGTGCAGCTGACGATCAAGATGGCCTTGATCCCAATACCACTATTTGTGGTTCAGCGGCTGCCACCTGGGAAAATGAACGGATTGTTCGGGAGGTACCGAAGCTCGATTCGCCGACGAATGACCCAACGAATGACGCCGTGACGGGCCCAGTCCAAATTACCCGTGGCGACAGCAAACAAGCGACCTCTCCTAATGATTTTACCGTCAATACCAAGGTCTATCCTGGACTCTGTCACCTCAATCCGGGTAATGGTCTGCCCAACAGCTCGTTGACCGCGACCGGCATACGCTTTGGCGCCGATGAACCAGCCAAGCGCACGGCCCAGGACCAAGTGAACGTCACGAAACTTATCTCTGGTGCTACCCCAGTTGTCATGTCGACCTACAATAGTTGGAGCGACATTGGTTCTAAGGCGACCATTGATACGGCCGTCCCGGCTTTGGCCGGGCTAGGGGATAGCGAGGTCCGGGTGATGAACGATGGTGCGGAGTCGAACCCCTGGCCTTTCTTTGTGAACGATCCAAATGGTTCAGGTCCGGGAGGCTGCCCCTTGGCTGATCAATGTGCTAGCGACGCGGCGGTCTGCAGCAACGATGCGACGAATGCGCCGCGCGGCTGCGCGTTGCCGGCCGGTGCGTCAATTGGCTGTTGCCAATTGAAACCGAAGATCATCAGTTTCCAGCCGCCCCAAAACAGCCCAAACGCCTGTCGGAACACGGCCGCTCAAGTGACGTTCAGCACGCCCCTCGACGGATCAACTGTCACGCCCTCGACGGTTCGATATCAGGACGGTGCGACGGTCGTGAACGGAAGCATTGGCCTGACGACAGCGAATAACCAATCGACGATAACCTATAGCCCAGGGTTACTGACGGCCGGCGCGGCGCAGCAATTTTTCTTAACGACGACCGCTGGTCAGACATCGCTGCGTAGTGATAAAGGAGTTCTGGCTGACGTCGGCGGTTCGCCGCTGAAATTTACTACCGGAGCGAACATTTGTACGCTCGATCACGTCGGGATTCTGGAGAACACCTATCTCCTGACCGCGGTCAACCAAACCGCAGCGCCGACGCCAGTCGCCAAAGCTTACGCCGCCAATGGCGAACAGTTGCAGAACATTGACCAAGTCTACAGCTGGGACTGGTCATGGCTGTCGGGAAATGACGCGGTCGCGACGGCCGTTATGGATCCGACGACCAAAAACCTCTTGGCCAGTACGGCCGTTGTTACGGCCAAGGCCAACGGCAAGACCTACGCTGAAGCCAAGGCCAAAGTGACATTCAATAGCCTCAATCAAAACGATAAACCTGAGCGGACCGGGCGAACAGATATCAACGTGGATATCTGTGACAATCCGTGGGATGTCCCTGGTCAACCCGCCAACTCCGGGTATACCGATAGTACTTGGAATTTCAAACTCTTTTACTGCCGCGGACAAAACAACACGCAGCTTTTACCGAACTTCTCTTACCCAGTCATCGATGCATCAGCTAGCCAAGATCCAACGCGGCTCAAAAGCTTTTTCTTCAAAGAATCGCAGGCATCGCGCGATACCATTGGTATTCTGATCTTCAACAACCCGCAAATATTGTCGCCCTACGACTGGTTCATTCAGCGCTTCCCGACGCAAACTGGTGCCGCGACCACCTCGGTCAGCGGTTATCCGGCGGTCCGGACCGGCACGACAACCTACATTGGTGTGACGGATGTCAGTACCAGCGGCACGCCGACCGGATTGATGTTTGTCTTCGACTACAACTCAAACAATGCTTCTGACGCGACGAAACAGATCTATGATCAAATGACGAGTCAGCTCATGTTCAACATCAACCAAGATAGCTTTACCAAGCAGGCAATTCTCAACGACACGAAGCGGGGACAGGACCTGGCCTCGGTCAAGGTTGCCCTCGATAATTACAAAACTTTACACGGCAGCTACCCGACCCTCCAAAGCGGAACCTACTTACCAGGCTTCAGCACATCGTCCTGGCCGTCCTGGCAGGCGACGCTTGGACAAACCCTGAATAAATCTTTGTCGACCGATCCAGCGAATACCTTTAGCCCGGCCTGTCCTAGTGGGTATGATGGCTCGACCTGCTGGAATGAACCGCAGCACGCGTTCCAATGTCCATCGAATTCCCATGTCTATCTCTACCACTCTGATGGCTCGACGTACTCCCTCTATGGACATATGGAATCAACGTTCTTCCCAAGCCCGCAACCGCCCGATAACCCCTGCACGTCGCAAGCTGGTTCGAGTTGTGGCTGTTTCAATTATAAACTGACCTCCTCATAACCATGGCTGATGATCTGAATTCCAGCCAGTACCCCCAACTGCCACCCGAACCGGTAGCGGAGTCGTGGTTGGCGCGTAACCGCCGATTCGTTATACTAGGAGGGACGGTGGTGGTTTTGGTTGGGATCGTCGCGTTAGCCCCGCTCCTTCAATCCAATCGATCGACACCGACATCTAACACAGCGACTCCGGTCGTGGTCGGAAACCAAACGACGCCGGGCAAAAAAACCAACCCCACCTTCCGGCGGTATTCGGTCACGACGATTGCCGACCAAGACCTCGACGGATTGCCGGACGCGGATGAGGAGAAAATCGGGACGAATCCAGCGCAAGCAGACACCGACGGGGACGGTCTATCTGACTACGACGAGGTCAAGATTTATCACACCAACCCCCTCAATCCTGACACCGATAATGATGGCGCTTCGGATGGACTCGAAGTCCGGCGCGGGACGAATCCGAATGGAAGTGGTACTCTATTTGATGTCAATCAAGCTATTCATCAGTCACCAACTAAATAACCCCCGCCAGTATGTTTGAAGACCAATCACAACCAAGCTCTAATCCATTGAATCCGATCATTCCCTCTCCCGGCATGACTCCTCCAACCCCGGGGATGACTCCGCCCCCATCGCCCAACATGGCGCCGCAGGTGCATTCCATGCCGGAACGATTCCGCGCCGCTGGAGGGCCTCCGGCCGGATCAAATTCGACGAAAAAGCTGGTCATTATTCTTATTGTGGTGGCTGTCCTGGGTGGGCTTGGGTTCGCCGGTCTGTACGTCTTCCAGAATGTGCTGAACAAGACGAACAGCAATTCGGTCAACGTTGTCGTGACCAACCGGGTGAATCGAAATACGAACACGTCGGTCAACGCGGCCAATGAAAATACGAATAGCATCACCAACGAGAACGCGAATGGCAACTTGAATCAGAATACGAACATCACCGCCAACGCGAATACTAACGTCAGCACAAATGCCAATACGAATACGACTGTTACTCCGACTGGACCCCTGCCCTCGTCAACTGACACGGATAGTGATGGACTGACCGACGTTGAAGAAGCGGTTTACGGAACCGATGCGGCGAAAGCTGATACCGACGCTGATGGGTTTATTGATGGCAAACAAGTTCGGGCTGATGGCACGATCGTCGGAGAACTTTACCTCGGATATAATCCTAAAGGCGCTGGTCAGCTCGAAACGTCGGGGTTGGTTAAGCGAGTCGAAGACAGTGGGAAAATCTACAGTCTTCTTATTCCAACCAGCTGGACGGCAACCGCTGATCAGAGCGGTGGACTCCTCGTGACGCCGACGCAGCAAACGGGAGAATTTTTCCAAGTCGCGATCAACGACAATCCAAATCGATTAGCGCCGAAGGACTGGTACAAAACAAATAACCCTGCGGCCAACACCGATCAGCTAACAACCTTTGCGGTCAACGGGTTAGAAGGCATCTACAGCGAAGACCAGAGCACGGCCTATCTGTTCAAAGATACGAAAGTTTACAGCATCCAGTACAACACCGGTTCATTAACGCAAGTCAATTATCGAACCACGTTTGACGTGATCGTTCGTAGCTTCAAACTTGTCGCTAGCTAAACCTGCCGGGCGCATTGATGTTCGTCAACTAGCCGTCAGCGGGGTCAGCGATCGGACGCTAACATCCTGGGCGGCCACGGCTCGACGACGTTTACCGGCACATGCGGGAGCGCTGTCGATCAGCATTGTTGGGCCGGCCAGAAGTCGCCAGCTGAATCGGACCTACCGACGAAAGGATAAACCGACCAACGTCTTATCCTTTCACTATCCGCGACTTCCGATCGCTGAAGGCAGCCAAGCGTTGTGGGGTGAAATTATTCTCTGTCCGGCCGTTATTCGGTCGGAAGCTCGGCTGCACAATCGATCGTATCGCCAGCACCTACGTTTTCTCCTGGAGCATGGCCTCATTCACTTGCTGAACCTGGATCATCAGACGCCTGCCGAGCAACGTCGCTGGCAACGGTACGAACACCTCCTCCACCCATGACAACGATTAGCTGGTCCCGCTTTCGCCGCAGCTTCGGCTATGCTCGCCAGGGATTGCGCCAAGCGATCGCGACGGAAAACAGTTTTCGCATTCATCTAGTGGCGGCCGGGGTGGTCGTGCTAGCCATGCTGTTCTTCGGCGTCAGTCGACTTGAGGCAATCATCCTTATCCTGGTCATCAGTACCATCCTCAATCTAGAGCTCGTCAACACGATTGTTGAACGATTCACTGGTCTCTTGGAACCGCGGGTTCACCCCTATGTCCGAGTGATTAAGGACTTCATGGCCGCAGCCGTACTCATCACAACGATGGCGGCAATTATTATTGGCCTACTCATTTTTTGGCCTCACCTCTAATCACTGAACACAAAAAGTGTTCAGTCCATGTTATCCACAGCCTCGTCTTTTTGTCATTTTTTATGTATACTATTGACACTATGCCTTATCGGTCAGTCTAGCTTATGGCGAAAACCGAACTGTTTACCGGATTAGATGTTGGTTCATCTGCTATCCGGGTCATCGTAGCCCAACGTCATCCCAACCAGGAAGGACTGCATATTCTTGGGGCGGCGGAAGGGCCAGCGGAAGGAATCACCAAGGGCACCATCACGAGTATTGATGATGCGGTGTCGTCATTGTCGTCGACCTTAGAAAAAGTCGAACGGATGACTGGGGTCCCGGTTGAGCACGCGACCGTGGCGATTAATGGTCCTCAGATTACCTCCCAAGAGAGCCACGGTATTGTCGCCGTCGCCAAGGCTGATGGAGAAATAAAACCCAATGACGTTGATCGCGTTCTCGAAGCCGCCCAGGCCGTTGCCACGCCGCCGAACTACGAAATTCTCCACGTCATCCCGCGGTCGTTCACGGTTGACAATCAGCACGGGGTCAAGGACCCTATTGGTATGTCCGGTATGCGGTTAGAAGTGGACGCCCAGATTATCCAAGGCTTGACCTCGAATATTAAGAATCTTCAAAAAGCCATCTACCGCACCGGTGTCAGTATTGATGATCTGGTCCTGGCGGCACTAGCCTCATCACTAGCTTGCGTGACGAAGCGCCAAAAGGACTTGGGCGTTGCCTTGGTCAACATCGGCGCGAATACCACGAGCCTTCTCGTTTTCGAAGAAGGGGATGTTCTTCATACGAAGATCTTCCCGGTTGGCGCGAGTCACGTGACGAATGACGTGGCCATAGGCCTACGGATTGGGATTGATCTAGCGGAAAAAGTGAAAACAGAATTCGGCACGGCGCTTCCAACCGAAGTCGGCAAACACGATGATATCAATCTGTCCGAGCTCGGAGGCGAGAACACAACGGTCTCACGAAAACAGGTAGCTGATATTATCGCCGCCCGGGTTGAAGAAATCTTGTCGTTAGCCGAGCGAGAGCTACAACACATTGACCGCGCTGGGCTTTTACCGGCCGGCGTTATCTTGACTGGGGGCGGAGCAAAATTACCCGGCATGGTCGACGTGGCCAAACGAGAATTCCGATTGCCGGCGAGTATCGGCTTCCCAGAAGGATATAGCAGCGCTATCGACAAAATCAATGACCCAGCATTCACCACGGCTCTCGGGTTAGCGAGCTGGGCGGCGGGGAACAGTGGCGGTTCAGGCGGATTACTTCGCGCCCTACCTGGTCGATTGACGGCCGTGACCGATACGGTCGATACGATGCGTAAGTGGTTTAAAGGCTTCCTTCCATAATCTTTATTCACTCATTGTGCCTATGGCAAACAAACCGTCAGTCAAAAAAACCGATACCCTGACCCCGGCCGTTATTTCGTTGCTGGCTGTCATGGCGTTCATGTTTGTGTGGTGGCTAGCCGTTCGGTAAGGGCTTGAACACTTCTGGTGTTCAGTTGGCCCGGGACCAGTTGCTCAACCCTGATGACTTTGGTAGACTAATTCCATCATGACCCCTCGCCCGACTATGGAAGTGAAACCCGATATCGAAACCTTCGCCAAGATCAAGGTCGTTGGCGTCGGCGGATCAGGAGGCTCAGCCCTCAATCGGATGATGCAACATAAAATCCGGGGGATTGAATTTGTGGCTGTCAATACCGACGCCCAAGCCTTGCATCACAATGCCGCTCCCACGAAAGTCCACATTGGCAAAACGGTAACCCGAGGACTCGGAGCGGGAATGGATCCGGAAGTCGGACGCAAAGCCGCTGAAGAAGACCAGGAAGAACTCCATGAAATCCTCAAGGGGAGCGACATGGTTTTTATTACCTGCGGGTTAGGCGGCGGGACGGGAACCGGCGCGGCGCCGCTCGTGGCGGAAATTGCCCGCGATGCTGGAGCGCTGACCGTGGCCGTGGTGACCAAGCCTTTTTCCTTCGAAGGCGCCCAGCGCCGTCAGATCGCCGACGTCGGATATTCAGCCTTAGCGGAAAATGTTGATACCATCATCACCATCCCGAATGACCGTCTGCTCCAGATCATCGACAAGAAAACGTCGCTTCTCGAATCGTTCCAGGTCGTCGACGACGTCCTTCGCCAAGGTATCCAAGGTATCGCCGAACTCATTACTGTCCCAGGATTAATCAACGTCGACTTTGCTGACGTCAAAGCGATCATGAAAGAACAAGGCACGGCGTTGATGGGTATTGGTCGAGCGACGGGTGACAATCGTTCGGTTGATGCGGCCAAAGCGGCCATTGATTCTCCGTTGTTAGAAATGCCGATTGATGGAGCGAAAGGTATTCTCTTTACCGTTACCGGCGGACAGAATATGAGTATGTACGAGGTCAATGAAGCGGCGCGGGTCATCACCCAATCGGCCGACGCCAATGCCAAGATTATCTTTGGCGCCGTCATCGACGAATCACTGAAAGACGAACTGAAAATCACGGTTATTGCCACAGGGTTCGGAAAGGGCGGCGGTCGATCAGCCAGAAAAGTTGTGGCGGCCGCGACGAATATGTCTCCAGCCATGGAGATGCCGAGCGTGCCCGAGCGGCCGAGAGCGACACCGACAGCCATGCCCATGAAGCCAGTGTCGTCGCCAGTCGTGCCCAAGGCGCCCGAAGACGATTTAGAAATTCCGGCCTTCATCCGGAAGAAAATGCTTTAATTTTTTGATGCTTGTTTTCGACCCCGCTTGAGGCGGGGTCGCTGCGTATCATCCATGAAGCACACGCCTCCTTTTACGCGATCGATCCTAGAACGCTGGATGCAGCGCCTACTCTGGGTGGCGATTGGAGTGTACGCGGTTTTCTTCAGTTGGTTTTCTATTGCCCGCGCTCATAATTTCAATGCCGGCTGGTACGATCTCGGCATCATGACGCAGACGGTTTGGCGGGTCGGACATGGTTTCGGTTTTACCTTTACGAATCCGGAACTCGGTCCGGGCGGGGTTCATGGCTGGACAGCCCCGCGAACTAGCATTCACGCTGACTATGTGTTGGCCCTCTTGGCGCCGCTGAGTTGGTTTGGTCACACGGCGGAACTCTTGCTGATTGTCCAAGCGACAGTCGTTGCCGTCGGCGCTTGGTTTCTGTATCGCTTAGCCCGGCGCCTCCTCGGACCGTGGCCAGCTTGGATACTGGCACTGGTCTACTTGTTCTATTCCCCGCTGCAGTTTGCCACCATGTTTGAATTTCATGCTGTGACCCTGGCCGTTACTTTTTTCTTGGCGGCGATGGACGCACTCCTTGATCGTCGAGATCGCCTGTTTTGGATGTGGCTTAGTTTAGCGCTCCTGACTAAAGAACAAGCTGGAATAACACTAGGTCTCCTGGCTGGGGCCGTGGCCTGGTGGCAACATCGCCGCCGTTTAGCTGGATGGGCCTTAGCGATTCCTTGGGCTTGGGCTGTCCTCCAAATAGCGATCATTATCCCACTCTCTCGTCCGGCGTTACCGGCTAGCTTCGCCTACAAGTTTTTTAGTGAACACGATGACGGGCTGGCAGGAATCCTGAGTCATCTGCTTCATCCGTCTACCGTCGCCCACAAGCTTTTTACTTCAATCCATCTCCACTCAGCGGTGCAGCTGGCGTTACCTCTGGGAATCATTGGGCCATTACTGAGCCCCATCGTTTTCTTGGCTACCCCAGAAGTTCTGCTGTACTGGCTATCCGATAGCCCGAACATGCAGACTGTCGTTCTCCATTATCACGCGCTATTTATTCCATTCCTGTTCTTGAGTACGTGCTTTGGATGGGCCTGGCTACGGCACTGGGCGCCGCTACGCCGATTCGTCGATGTTGGACTGAGCATACTCATCCTCGGGGGAAGCGTGTTGTCGACCTATGCGTTCAGCCCCTTGACGGCGACGAGCGAGCAAAATCGCTGGCCCATTGTCCGCTGGCGTGAACACCTGACTCCCCAGGTGCAGCGGGCCCTGGCCATGATTCCTGGTCGATCATCGGTCGCGCTCACGCAAAATCTCGGCCCGCTTCTCGCTGAGCGGCCAGTGGTACAGTTATTACCGAATGGTATTACCTCCGTCGACTACATCGTTATCCTGGCCAGAAAATTCGACCCCCAACTAATGACGAATGATAAGCGTCTGGCTGAAAAAGTTATGCTTGATCGCCTGATTCCATGGCTCGATGGATCTCCAGCCTATCGGCAAGTCTATCATGACGACCGAGTCTATCTTTACCAACGTCTTGGGCAAGAGGACCGACCCTTACCGTCATGGCCGGACGGATTGCTCGGGCAATAAGCACTTGTCCACAGCGCTAGGGGAGACATGTGTCGGAAAAGGAAGTTCGGCAAACGTGAAACAAGTCATTTTCTTAAGAAATCATCGGAAATAGCCATTCTTGACCAACCCTAGATGTAGTAGTATACTACCCCATAACAGTACTAGATGTAGTGATTGACCCGCCCCAACCACGGCGGCGAAGACAAACTCCAAGAACATTGAACAATTTGGCCGTCCATCCAGACCCGAGGTCCTGACCAGCGGGCTGGGGTTTCTTCATGGCCACCTCCACCATCCTGCTTTGCGACGATGAAGTGCCCTTCTTGCCACAATCCTGATACCAGCGTCATGGACTCCCGGGTGACCGATGAGGGTCTGGCCATCCGCCGCCGCCGAGAGTGTGATCGCTGCGGTTATCGTTTTTCGACGATCGAAGAAGTCGAAATTCTGAACCTGACGGTCATGAAACGAGATGGCCGACGGGAACCCTACAGCCGCGAGAAGATGGAAGCTGGGCTTCGTCGAGCGACGGAGAAACGATCCATCACTGGGCAAACCTTCAAAAAGCTGGTGGGGCAAATTGAACGCGACATTCAGCTCCGCGGTCGGACCGAGATTACCTCCCAGCAGATTGGCGAGATTGTCATGAAGCGTCTCCAACGGGTCGATCAGGTAGCCTACATTCGTTTCGCCTCAGTCTATCGCCAATTCCAAGATGTTGAATCGTTCAAAGATGAGTTGAACCGGCTGACCAAAAAAAAGCGAAAAGGTTCAACCAAATAAATAACGACATTTACTTTTATTCATCTAACTACTCGGTTCCATGCCCGCGACCACCACCTCTTCTCCTGATCGCTTGCGCACGCAAGCAGCGTCGGTTGATCAACCAGTTGCGGCTGTACCGAAGAAACGTGGACCGGGGATGAAGATCCAACGGCAGTTCACCATGGCCGGGCAGGATCCGCTCGAGCAATTGCAATATGAAAAACGCAGTTCCATCATTAAGAATCCTGATGGAACGGTCGTCAAGGAGATTAAGGATGTCGAGGTACCAGTCACCTGGAGCCAGGTCGCGACGGACATTATCGCCCAGAAATACTTCCGCAAGGCTGGTGTACCCCAGGTCCATGTTGACGGCTCACCAATTCTTGGGACCGACGGTCGCCAGATTCTTGGGCCGGAACGAAGCGCTCAACAAGTCGTCCGACGGTTAGCGGGAACCTGGCGCTGGTGGGGTGAGCAACACGGCTATTTCTTTTCGACCGATGACGCTCAAGCGTACCAGGACGAAATGGAACACACCCTGATCCGCCAAATGGGCGCGCCGAACTCGCCGCAGTGGTTTAACACGGGCTTGCAGTGGGCCTACGGGATTACTGGTACGCCTCAGGGGCACTACTACATTGATCCGCAGAGCGGTGTTTTGAAAGAATCAACGGACGCCTATACCCACCCCCAGCCGCACGCCTGCTTCATTCAGAAAATCAACGATGATCTCGTCAACGAGGGCGGTATTTTCGACCTGGTCACGCGTGAAGCGCGGCTGTTCAAATTTGGTTCCGGGACCGGATCGAACTTCTCGGCCCTGCGCGGCCGGGAAGAGAAATTGTCCGGCGGCGGTCATAGTTCCGGCTTGATGTCTTTCCTGAAAATCTTCGATCGCAGCGCCGGCGCCATCCAATCTGGCGGCACGACCCGGCGGGCGGCCAAAATGGTCGTGGTCGACGTCGATCATCCAGATATTGAACAGTTCATTGATTGGAAAGTGGAAGAAGAACAGAAAGTCGCCGACCTGGTGGCCGGAAGCAAAATCAACAACCACGAACTCAACGTCATCATGGCCGTGGCCAGCGAAGAGAACACCACCGATTATCGCAAGAGCGCCCGGCTCGGCCAGGCCGTCCGTCACGCCCGACAACGCCACGTTCCGCTCAGCTACATCCAGCGCTGTTTAGCTTTGGTTGAGCAAGGCCATGATCACATTGACTTCCCAACATTTTCTACGCACTTCGAAGACGAGGCCTATCAGACGGTGGCCGGTCAAAACTCCAACAACACGGTCCGCGTCACGAATACCTACATGGATAATGTCGAGCGGGATCAGCCCTGGAATTTACTCTGGCGGACAACACGCGACGTCGCCAAGACTGTTCCGGCGCGGCACCTGTGGGATGAAATCGCGTACGCCGCTTGGGCTTGCGCTGACCCGGGGTTACAATTCGATACGACGATTAACGAATGGCACACCTGTCCGGAAGACGGCCGGATCAACGGCTCGAACCCCTGTTCGGAGTATATGTTCCTCGACGATACGGCCTGTAATTTATCGTCAATCAATTTAGCCCATTTCTATAACCCTGAAACCGGCACCTTCAACGTCGATGGATTCAAACATGCCTGCCGGCTCTGGACGATCACTCTAGAAATTTCGGTTCTGATGGCCCAATTTCCAGGTAAAGAAATTGCCCGCTTGTCCTACATCTTCCGCACGCTTGGTCTCGGCTACGCCAACCTCGGGACAGTCTTGATGATGATGGGCGTACCGTACGACTCGCCACAAGCCTTGTCGATCGCGGGCTCACTGACCTCGATCATGACCGGCGAAGCCTACGCCGCTTCGGCCGAGATCGCTTCGCACCTCGGCGCTTTCCCCGGCTATGAACGGAACAAAGACCACATGCTCCGGGTTATTCGAAATCACCGTCGGGCGGCCTACAACGCCCCGGCCAGCGAATATGAAGGGTTGAGCATTACGCCCATGGGCATTGACCCGAAAGCCGCGCCCGAGTACCTCATCCGAGCCGCTCGCGAAGCCTGGGACCGTGCTCTCCAGTGGGGGAAAGACTACGGCTTCCGCAACGCCCAAGTCACGGTTATCGCGCCGACTGGTACGATCGGCCTACTGATGGATTGCGATACAACTGGTGTTGAGCCGGATTTCGCCATTGTGAAATTCAAGAAACTTGCCGGCGGCGGATACTTTAAAATCGTCAACCAATCTGTGCCGAAAGCGCTCAAGCGCTTGGGGTACTCTGATCAGCAAATCGTGGACATCGAAAACTACTGTAAGGGTCATGGCACCTTGCTCGGTAGCCCGCACATCAATCACGAAACGCTCAAAGCCAAAGGATTGACCGGCGAAGACCTGGCCAAGATTGAATTGACGCTGGACGGTGCCTTTGATATCCGTTTCGTCTTCAATCCGGCTACGCTTGGCCCGGACATCATCAATCGGTTGGGTGTCAAAGTTGACGATCCCTCCTTAAACATTCTTGAAACGATTGGCTTCACCAAAGATCAGATCACCCTGGCCAATGAGTACGTCGTTGGGACCATGACTATCGAAGGCGCGCCGCACCTAAAAGAAGAACATTACGCGATTTTTGACTGCGCCAATAAATGTGGCACCAAGGGTCAGCGTTACATCGCCTACAATGCCCACGTCAAAATGATGGCCGCCACTCAACCATTCATCTCTGGCGCTATCTCCAAGACGATCAACATGCCGGCCGAAGCGTCGATCGAAGAGGTCAAGCAGGTCTACTGGGATTCGTGGAAGATGATGCTCAAAGCGGTGGCGCTCTACCGTGACGGTTCGAAATTATCACAACCCCTGAACTCCAATTCTGATGACGATGAGATCACGGCCCTTGGCGCGGTCGACGACGACGTGGCAGAAGTGACGCCGCAGCAGGTCAACAATATCGCGGCCATGCGGGCGGTCAAAGAGAAGTTGCCGCCGAAACGCGTCGGCTGGACCCAAGAAGCTGTGGTCGGCGGACACAAAGTTTTCCTCCGGACCGGTGAGTACAATGACGGCCGGCTGGGCGAAGTCTTCATCGACATGTATAAGGACGGCGCGGCCTACCGCTCGTTGATCAACTGTTTCGCTATCCTCGTCTCGAAGAGCTTACAGTACGGTATGCCCTTGGAAGAATTGGTCGAAACATTCACCTTCACCCGCTTCGAACCAGCCGGCCCAGTCATCGGCCATCCGAATATCAAGATGTCGACCTCGATTCTTGATTACATCTTCCGCTTGCTTGGGTACGAATACCTCAATCGTGAAGACCTCGTCCAGATCAAGCCGAACCACGACGATCAGCCGGTCCAAGCACAGTTCCCGGGTACGGCCGTCATTGAAAAACCAGCCAATGTTGCGGCCAACAATGTCGCCATGAGTCCATCACCGATCAACACGACAGCCGTGGCCAAAGCCCAAGGCTTTACCGGCGATACGTGTACCAACTGTGGCTCGATGAAGATGAAACGGAATGGCTCGTGCATGCTCTGCATTGAGTGTGGGACGACGACGGGGTGTAGTTGACGAACTTATAATAATTTACTCACTAATCGAACGGAACTAGGTGAAACCGCTCGTGACAGGTAAGCAAAGAAATGTCCTTATGGGGAAAGCCTAAAAAGACTTTATACAAGTGGAAACAGCGCCAGAAGAAGCACCAAAACTCCCTGAGTTTTGGTGCTCTTCGTAAATGGGCACTTAAACGGTCAAGGGAACTTTTTTTGGCAGCAGCGGTGCTGACAGCTCTATACCCGATCATCAAGGACGGGCTCGGTATTGTTTTTGCGATTACTAGCCCGGCCTATAAGGTGATTCTTGCTGCTGATCCTAATGATATGTCAGACTTGGTAAATTTAAAAAATTGTATTGTCCTGGATAGTAATGTAATGACTCTCGCCGGAGGGTGTACCGAAGGATATTTTCTTTCAAAAAAATCACTGACCGAGAACTCTGTAATAGAATTTTCCGTCGCGCCTAAGACGCAACAGATGAACACATTTGTGATTGTTGAAAATACTTTTATACTTAATGTTGGCGATGGCGACCGACGAGCAGTTTCATTAAAGAAAATGGACGAAGACAACATTTGGCGTAACTGGAGGCCGGACGGATTACCTGAAAGGGCTCAAGACCGAGTGTATCTTTCCCAAGACATTCCCCTTGAACATGCTGTCAAAGGGAAGATTTATATTGAGGCAAAACCGACGGCGGGAGGGCTGCACGAGGTGCGAGTTTTTCTCAGTTTTTACGACCGAGATGGAAAGAAGGTTGAAACAAAAAGCGCCGGACCGGAAATGCAGTGGACGTTCACTATGCAACAATCCTTTAATGGCAAAAAACGTATTGGTATCGGTTTATCTGATCCGACCCTAAACGCTTTACCAAAGGTGCGTTTCGATAACCTTAAAGTATCCACAACGGACAAGCAGTGATATACTACTAACGAAAGGAATATTTTATGCCTACCATCAACAAAGTTAAAGAAGATGTTAAGAGCGAGATCAACAAAATCCCGCCGACGAGCGACCAGAATATCATGGCCGCCCTGTCGTATGTCTGGATTATCAGCTTGATTATGTTGGTGGTGAAACGGAACGACGAGTTCGTTCAATTCCACGCTAAACAGGGTGTCATCCTCTTGATCGCTTCGGTTTTTGGGTTCATCCCCGTTATTGGCTGGATTGTTTGGGCCTTGGCGGTGGCCGGGATGGTGGTTGGATTCGTCCAGGCCTGGCAGGGGAAACGGTACCAGTTGCCGCTGGTGTATGGGTGGAGTCAGAAGATAAAAATTTAGTTGTCGTGGCGAGGTTCTCGAACCACGATCGACAACATTGTCCTTCGTAAGCCTCAGGACGACGAATGTATGCCACCTCGCGCTCCAAAAAAACTCCGTCCCGCTGACCACGGCCTGACCCATGCGTATATTGGTGACGGCAAAGGCAAAACCACGGCGGCGGTCGGGACGGCGGTTCGGGCCGCTGGGTATGGCTGGCGAGTGCTTTTTTTACAGTTCATGAAAGAAGCCAAGTGGCCGAGCGGGGAGCGGACGAGCTTGAAAAAACTTGGCGTTGAAGTTCAGGTCATGGGTGAAGGATGGTACAAGATTCTCAATGACCGTAAAGCCGAAAAGCAACATAAGGGCGCGGCTTTGCACGCCCTCGACGTCGCCCGGGAAAAAGTTTTTCGCGGTGGATTCCAACTCGTTATTCTCGACGAACTCGGATCAGCGGTTGAGGAAAAGTTGTTGGAACGCAAACCCGTTGAACAATTTCTGAAGGACCGACGGAAAGACAAGCAAGCCAAGAATATCCACCTCATCTGGACCGGACACAAAAAAATTCCGTGGATGCTGAAATACGCAGACCTCGTGACAGAGATGAAAATGATCAAGCACCCCTACTACCAGGGGATTATTGCGACCAGGGGATTGGATTATTAGTGGTTGACACCCTGATAGCGGACATTTACACTGTTTGTAGGTAACCCGGCGCAATTCCGGGATGGTCCCGCCACCGTACAATCGGACACCTTTCCATCACCGTCGAATGATGGATAAAGACAAGACCTTCGTGGAAAGGCTAGTATTCAATGTCATGGTGAGCCCTCGCCGGAGGCGAGGCCCGCGAAGCGGGTAGTCGAACCATGACAGAAAATACCTGCTACAACACGTTGGCGGGGATTTATTCATAACCCACCAACATCTTATGCATCAAAAAAAACTACTTCTGGCGGTCCTGGTCACCCTGAGCCTAACCGGCGCTTCATGCAGTCTGACGCAGACCTATAATGCCAATACAGTCGTTCACACGAATACCAGTGCCCAGGTTGTCGTCAAATGTCCGACCGAGACTGATAGCTGTCACCGCTACCCTGGTCAAACTGGCAAAAATGCTTTAGACTTGCTCAAGTCTACACACACGGTCGATGTCTCGACCGCCGGATTCGTCAACGCTATCGACGGCGTGAAACCCGGTGATCACCAATATTGGTCATTCTACGTTAATGGCAAACAAGCTGAAGTCGGTGCGAAAGACTACCAAACCAAGAACACGGATACCATCGAGTGGAAGCTTGAAGCCTTCTAAGGCTTCAGGTCCGGCGGGTCGCCGGAAAAGTTCTCATTCGACGAAGCGGTCAGTCCGCCGGTCCACCACAACCACTTCTGCCAAGAAGATGGGCGGGGAGCGTGCAGTCCCAGTTTCGACTGCCCTTCGGAGCTTGATCCGACCGGCGGCGCTAGCGGTAGCCGAGAAGACTGTTTACGCCGAGGCGATCCACCAACCAGTACTCAAGGTTGGGCCGACCCCCTCTTCCCGTCCGCTCATCGCGCCGCCCGAGTTAATTCAGGCTCGGTCACGATTCTTGCCGATGGTGGGGGTACTGACGGCGGTCGCCTTGGTTTCCATTGCCGGTTTTGTCACGCGTTCAACCAGCCCATCTACTTTGCCAGGCGAATCATCGGGAAAGATTCTTGGATTGAAGACCAGTCAACCCTTAAGCGTCAGCGTGACTGTTCGTCAACCGACCAGCGAAACGACAGTCACCACGACGGTCGCCAGCGGGACCGTGACTGAAGCCCTGGCCCGGTCGGCCAGCGCTCTCCACGGGTCATTGACCTATGTCAGCCGGGGAGCATCAATATACCTGGCTTCGTTCTTGCATCAGCCCAACGACGCTACTGGGCAATGGGTTGTCGAGCTGAATGGGACGGCGGTCAATGACTTGAGCTCAACGAGTCTCAGTCAGGGCGACACGCTGACCGTCACATGGGAATGAAACGTTGGTCATTCACGACCTGGTACGCGATTGGGCTGATCATTATCGGCGCTGGTTTGCGGGTGACCCGGCATTTTGGCTATCTGCCATTGCCTCCGAACATCGCTCCGGTCAGCGCCCTGGCCATGCTCAGCGCCGTCGCGTTACCGCGAAAATATGCCCTGGTTGTCCCCTTGGGACTGATGCTCGTGGCCGACACGATCATTGGTTTTGACCTCCTGCCGATCACAATCAGCATCTACGCCAGTTTCGCCGCTAGCTACGCCCTTGGGCGGTGGCTATCCCGGCGACTCACCACCGCTCGCTTAATCCTCGCCAGCCTGGCTGGCTCAGCATTGTTTTACCTGGTGACGAACGCGGCCGTCTGGGCTTTTGGAACCATCTATGTGCGCACGCTGGCTGGCCTCGGCCAGTCGTATATCGCTGGCTTACCGTTTTTCCGCAACACCGTTCTCGGCGACCTAGGGTATACAGGGCTCTTCTTTGGCCTGTACCAATTGGCTGTGGTATACTCACGGCGGCGCGCAACCGTCGCTATTCATGAGTGATTTTCGCCGGTACCAACCTCGTCATGCTTCGTCCCCACTCCCGTGGCGGCGCTGGCTTGGCGCGCTCGTGACCATTCTGGTTGTCGTTCTGATTGGACGAGCGGTTTTTGGTCATAAGAAGCCTTCAACCCACGCCGCGTCAAAAAATTCCAATTCCGTCGACATTGCCCTGCTGAACGAAAATTCGTCCGTGAACGTTAATGTCGCGACGACCAATAGCAACACGAACACCTCGGTGACAACTTCTGAAGCATGGACGAATTTTTCGGTTGATAGTTGTAGTGGTGTGATTGGACAATTCGGAACGAAGAAGAACGTGGCGCTGACGTTTGACCTGTCCGCCGCCAACGATCAAGCCAAGCAGGTGCTGACCCTGATACAACAGCAAAAAGTTGCCGCCAGCTTCTTTAGCACCGGGACGTTCGCCGACGCCCATGCGGACTTCCTAAAATCAGTGTCCTCCGCCGGCTACGCGATCTACAACCATGGCGCAAAAAGCGTTGATCTCACGACGCTCACACCCGAGGAGGTTACTGCATCGCTGGCGTCGGCCGACCAAAGCATTAGTAACGCGACCAATCAGAGTTCAAAACCACTTGTCCGGCCGCCCTTTGGCGCGACCAACGCTGCCGTCGTAGCGGCCGCCAAGGCCGCTGGGTACTGCGTCGTGACCTGGTCGGTTGATGCCTTTGATTGGAAAGATGGCGTCACGGCTGACCAAGCGAAGCAGCGTGTCCTCGATAAACTTGAACCTGGGGCAATTATTTTGCTCCATGCCGGCTATGATATTACTCCGCAGTTCCTCCCGGGATTGCTGACTGACCTGAAAGCTAAGGGCTACACGCCGGTATCCTTATCAACTCTCCTCCAATCATCATGATGGGCGTTACGAAGCGGGTTAGCATCCCTATTTCCTTGGGACTGATTGTCGGTTGGGGCGTCTTGGCCATTCTTGTTCTGCAATCGAGAATCACGACAGCTGGGGCTGATAGCCTCGACCACCCAGCCAGTGTGATGACGTCGTCGGTACGATTGAAATTCCAAATCGATAAAGAGGTCTATCGGGCCGGAGACACGGTTTTACTTGCCTTGCGCAACGATAGTCGGAAACCAATTTGGCTGACCGAGCACGCGGACGGTTGTAGCGATAGCTGGTGGCAAGTTCAACAGTTGCAGAGCGATGGAGAAACCTGGATGGCCGTTCCGTTGAGCAAAGAAACCTGCTCGACAACGCACTTCGGTCAAGAGACGTTCACCCGTCACACGATCAAAACAGCACAATGGAATACCCAAGTCCCCGGACCTCAACTCGGCAACGTCGTCATGAATGCTCCATCCGGGACCTATCGTTTCGCCGCGAAGTACCTGGCCATGACCAAGGCCCCCAGCGAAGGGGATTGGCAGGTGGAGAACGCGCCGACTGTCGTGTCATCGGTCTTTACCATCCAGTAAGCCCAGGCTCCGCTGGACGCCCTATCCCAACAGCCAGTTGACATGGGAATTCATCTACTACATACTGTAGTAGAAAGGATGATATCTCTATGAATGAACCCACGACAAACCCTCGGTCAACACTTGGTCTGAGCTTGCTGATTGCGGCTGTCGCCGGTGGTTTGATTGGCGGTGCGTTTGGCTATCGATTAGCCAGTCCGATGAGCTCGACAACCACCTCAGCCAGTGGAACGAGCACAAAAACCCAGACCCTCGCGGTCCAAGAAGACTCGGCTACTGTTGATGTTGTCAAAGCCGCCGATCCAGCCGTGGTGAGCATTATTATCTCTAAAGACTTCTCCAAGATTTACGGCCAACAGCCAGCGTCGCCGTTTGATAATTTTTTTGGCCTTCCGCAGCAACCCCAATCAGGCGTGCAGGAGATCGGTGGCGGGAGCGGATTTATTGCCAAGTCCGACGGCACGATCATTACCAATAAGCACGTCGTCGACGACGATCAAGCCAGTTACACGGTTGTTATGAATGACGGCAAACGATACGACGCCAAAGTATTAGCTAAGGACCCGTCCAACGATGTGGCAGTCGTGAAAATTGAAGCCTCGAATTTGCCAACTTTGCAGTTCGATGACTCCGATAAGGTGCAAATTGGCGAGAGCGTTATCGCCATCGGCAACGCCTTGGGCGAATACCGCAACACCGTGACCAAAGGGATCATATCAGGTAAATCCCGGACCATCACGGCTGGCGACTCAAACGGCCAGACGGAAACGCTCGAAGATGTTTTCCAAACGGATGCAGCTATTAACCCTGGTAACTCCGGCGGACCACTACTGAACTTAGCCGGGCACGTGGTTGGTATGAATACGGCCGTTAACCAGTCTGGGCAATTGATTGGATTTGCCATTCCGGTCAACGTCGTCAAACGCGATCTGGACAGCGTCACGCAGGTTGGACACATCGTGAAACCATTCCTTGGTGTCCGCTACGTCGTCGTGACACAAGCCTTGGCCGACAATAATAAATTACCGGTGAATCATGGGGCCTTGATCCAAGCTGACGACACGACCAATAGCCCAGCCGTCGTTTCTGGTTCGCCAGCCGAGAAGGCGGGGTTGGTTGTGAACGACATTATCGTCTCCGTGAATGGAACGGACATTGATACCGAGCATACGCTGACTGGACTCCTCAATCGCTATAACGCCGGTGATACCATCACCCTGAAGGTTTATCACGCTGGCAAGGCGAAGGATGTGTCGGTGAAGTTGGAAGAGCGGAAGTGATCTCGCCCCACCCCAAGCCCCTCCCCTGAATTCAGGGGAGGGGCTGATATTTTGTGCTATACTTTATCCACCGCAGAAATAACAACAAACCCTATGCGTCGTGCCTCCATTCTCCCCATCGCTGTAATGGCCTTTGCCGTGGCGGCTTTTATTTTCGTTATCGCTTGGGCAGTCTCGCCGGGGCTGAAATGGCCATGGTCAACGAAGGTGGAGAACACCGCGAACACGAATACCGGGCAGGTGGTAAACACCCCAATCTACAACACCAATAGTCCCGAACTAACGCCCCAAGAAGATCAGCAAAATGCTAACATCGGCCCGACGCACGGGGATGTTGATGCAACGGCGGATTGGAAGACGTATACGGATTCGACACATGGCTTCTCTTTCAAGTATCCGACAAATTGGACGTTAGATACAAAGCCCGCATTGTCAGTAGGCGCAGGGGTAACCGCGCCGACAACAAAGTCTTTATTCTACGTTATCCCAGATGGGTCAACGACAGACGATAGCAATGTGATTTCCACCGAAACTGTGACGCTGGCTGGGCAGGTAGCCAAGAAAACCGTACGGAAGAATTTAGGGGCTACAAATCTTCCTAACTACGACTATTACGTCCTAACAACGTATCGTATGAATGGATGGACTGCCAACAACAACATTACTTCTGAACCAAAGACATCGGCTGACATCGAAACACTTCGAATTATTCTGTCGACGTTAGTTATCACCGATCCCACCGCCGGGTGGAAGACGTATACTGATACGAAGTATGGGTATTCGTTCAAGTACCCATCGAATTGGAGTTTGCAAACCGCCCACGCGGATGATCCAAAGAATGTGTTTGGAACCGAGTATGCGTTAGTAACGGATCCGGCTAACTCCAATATTTTATTTGAAGTGTGTCCGACTAGCCAGGGTTGTCTCGTGACCCAAGATGCTCAATATACAGCCACAACCTCGCAAGTAACTGTCGGCAATAAGATGGCCACTCAAAGCGATTGGACCGTTGTTTCTTCAGCCAACTGCACATCCTGTTCACCCGCCACTACCATTAAATTCAGCACACCACCGACTAGTTGGACGGGTGAAAGAAACATTCTCTTACGGGCTGGCTCCGATTCTTCCACTGTACCCAAAACCATTCTTTCCACCTTCACCTTCACCTAGCACTAACGACTGCGTTGTAGTACTGGGCAAGCGAAGTAGGACGAAGGACGAGGCGACGGTTGGTTGATACGTAACTTGCCCATTCATGGGCTCTCATCAAAGTCGATAAATCGGCGAGCCACGGATTTTTGTTAGAAACGGTGATGCGTCGCGACAATATCGACAACCCAAACATAATACTGTAGAGTTACTCTCATGAACGACCTGGTCAGAAAACTGGAGACGCTCCGTACGAAGATCGCTTCGGCACGGGGCTTACTTTGACCTCGATCAAAAACGACAACAGATAGGGGAGCTCGAGGAGGCGATGAGCCAGCCGGAGTTTTGGGCTGACCGGGCCACCGCCGAAACGAAGAGCCGCCTCTTGAAAGAGCTGAAAGATGAAGTTGGGTCTTGGGAGAAGATAGAAAAAGAAGTTCAATCGTGGATTGAGTTAGCTGGCATGGCCGAGGAATCCCAGCGGCCCGAAGTTGAAAAGCATGTCGCTGAACTTGAGGACCAGTACCGGCAACTGGAATTTTTGTTACTTCTCGGCGATGAGCACGACGAAGCCAATGCGATCGTCAGTATTCACGCTGGCACCGGTGGAACGGACGCCATGGACTGGGCGGAGATGTTGTCGCGGATGCTGCTGCGATTCTGTGAGCAGCGCGGGTGGAAGACCAAAGTCGTCGATGAATCCCGCGCCCAAGAAGCGGGGATTAAGAGCATAACGTTTGAGGTTCAAGGGCGACTGGCCTACGGCTATCTCAAGTCCGAAGCTGGTGTTCATCGCCTCGTCCGTATCTCACCGTTTGACGCGGAAAAAATGCGACATACGTCCTTCGCCCTGGTCGAAGTCTTGCCAGAGCTTGAAGAGATTGAGTCGATAATCATCGATCCGAAAGATTTACGTATTGATACGTTCTTGTCGTCTGGACATGGCGGACAAAGCGTCCAGACAACGTACTCGGCTGTTCGGGTGGTCCATTTGCCGACGAAGATTATGGTCTCCGTCCAGAATGAGCGATCGCAGACGCAGAATAAGGAGACAGCCATGAAAATTCTTAAGGCGAAACTTCATCAACTTGAGTTGCAAAAACGGGCCGATGAAAAATCAAAACTGCGTGGGGAATACCACGAAGCGGCCTGGGGAAATCAAATTCGGTCGTACGTTTTACAGCCCTATCGGATGGTCAAAGATCATCGGACCAAGCAGGAAACGTCGCAGGTCGATCAGGTGTTGAATGGCGACCTCCTGCCGTTTATGGAGGCCTACTTGCGATGGGTCAAGGCAGGCCGCCCTAAAGTTGCCGGGAGTGATGACAAAGTCTAACTTGACAAAGCAGTAATTCTAAGCTAGGTTCACGTCGACAAGTTGGTGGCCGAATCGCGTCTATGCGTCGGTCATTTTTGTTTTCATTCCTGATTGGTTTTTGCGGCGGGATTTGCCTGGCCGAGCTTTGGGCTGCGCCGGTAGCCATGGTTGGGAGTGCGCTGGCCATCTCATGCGTTTGTCTATCCTGGCGGGGAACACGCCTGCCGGCCCTCATTCTCTTGGGTCTTGGATTCGGCGTGTGGCGGTGGCAAACAATGACGGCTGTGCCGGTGAGTGGTCTGGCGACGCATATTGGTCAGCACATGACCCTGACCGGCGATATTGTTGGGTTGCCGGATGACAGCGATCAACAGGTCGTTGTTCTTCGAGGACTCCGTCGTGGTAACGAACAACTGACCGGACGACTCCAGGCTAGTCTGCCGCCGTTTCCAGAGTACCTGGGCGGCCAGCAGCTCACCGTGTCTTGCCAGCTGGAAGCGTTTTCCGCTCGAGCCAAATGGCGACAATGGTCGCACGGAATTCAGGGTCGTTGTTTCAATGCGGTAGTCATGGCCAGCACTTCCGGCCCGCCATCGCTTCGCCGATGGCTGACAAACACGGAAGCATCGGTAGTGGACTTCATTCGCTACAATTTCAACGAACCTCAGGCGTCACTTTTGTCCGGTATTATCCTCGGCAATCAAACAGGAATGCCGGCCGAACTCGTCCGCGCCTTTCAAGCCACCGGCACAACGCACATTATTGCCCTATCGGGATTCAATGTGACGATCATCGTCAACAGCGTCATGGTCGTGCTCGTGCGCGTAGTCGGACGACGGTGGGCCTGGATTCCCGGATTGCTCATCGTCTTGCTGTTTGTCGTTATGACCGGCGCTTCAGCGTCGGTTGTCCGGGCGGCGGTCATGGCGGTCATCGGCCAAGTCGGCATGTTCTTCGGTCGGCCGATTCATCCGGCGCGGTTGTTATCGTATACCGCCCTGATTATGCTGCTGCAGAACCCGCTGATTCTGCTTCACGACCTGGGTTTTCAGTTGTCGTTTCTAGCGACCATTGGCCTCGTCTTCATGTCAAAACCACTTGCTCAGCAGTTGCCCTTCATCCCCGAAATTTTCGGGCTGCGCGATAACTTAGCCACGACGCTCGCCGCAATCATTACGACTGAACCGCTATTGCTCTGGCAATTCGGACGGTTATCATTGACTGCATCGTTCGTAAACATTCTTGTTTTGCCTCTGATTCCCTTGGCCATGGGCCTAGGAACGCTCTGTTTGGTCGGTCTGATGATTCCAGTGTTGGCAACGCCGGTGATTGCGGTGACCGACGCTGTGCTCAGAATAGTGCTCGGCGTGATCACGACCGCCGCCGCCTGGCCGTGGTCATTGGTGTACCTTCCGTTTGCCTTGACCGCTGCGAGCGGATTAGTATTTGTTGCTTTGGCGGCCGCTCTTCTTCGACATACCCATGCGTCTGAAAATTTTCCTGCTTAGTTGTAGCTTTCTCCTTTGGCTTGGTGCTGGCCACGTGCCCCACCCCGTCCATCAGGGCTGTACATTTACTGCCCTTGATATCGGTCAAGGTGATAGCCTGTTTATTCGAACATCGGACGGCCAAGATATTTTGATTGATGGCGGACCCGATGACACGGTGGTCCAAAAACTCAGCCGGGCTTTGCCACCCGGAGACCGGGATCTCGAACTGGTTGTCTTGACGCATCCGCACGCGGATCATGTCAACGGCTTAGTAGCCGTAACCCAACGATTTGTTGTCCGGCAAGTGCTGTTAACAGAACTGAAGTTTCGTCAAGGCGCGTACGCCGCGTGGTTAGACCAATTGAATCGCCAACATGTTCCTGAGCATGTGGCGGTGGCAGGTCAACGATACCACGTCGGGACAGCAACTCTCGATGTCCTCTGGCCCGGTCGTGACCTATCCCACGAAACGATTGACCATGACAACGCTGCGAATGGCGGGGGAGTGAACGATAGTTCCATTGTGCTTCGATTAGCCTGCGACGGAAGTCGAGCAATGTTGATGGGCGATGCGTCGACGGACATTGAAGATCGGATTCTCGATAGCGGCGCCAACGTTCGAGCTGATCTGCTTAAAGTCGGTCACCATGGGTCACGATTCTCCTCGGGTCCGAGATTTCTGGCGGCCGTTCAACCGGTTTGGGCAGTTATTTCGGTTGGCCTGCATAATCACTATCATCATCCCCACCCAACCGCCGTGCTCCATCTTCAACGTATTGGCGCGAAGATTTTACGAACCGATCAGGACGGCAACATCACCCTCGAGACCGATGGGCGGGGGCATTGGCGGACCCAGGGGGATTCGAACCCCCGATCTTCTCCGTGACAGGGAGACGTGTTAACCGCTACACTATGGGTCCAGACTGACACAAAAATACGTCGGGCTGGAGTGTAGCACCACGGTGAGAGATTGTCCAGGTGAATTCTTGGTACGCAAGACATCCAACGCCTGTCCGGGACGTTGGATGTCGGAGTAAACTCTTGCTACAGGTTTATCGTGCGAATCAGATCGTTCAGCTGGTCGGCGACCAAGGCGGTGTGTGGCGAGATGAGGAGAACGCCGCGTGGCTGGTTGAATGTGGCATGTGATTTGTCACCATTGGCATTGCCGCGCTGACCCGATCCGGCCGCCAGGCTAATGGTTTTCTTCGTCAGGTCGATTGTCCGAACCCGCTGGCTCCCAACTTCCGTCAGCAGTAAGGTGTGCGCCGGTCCGTAGGACAACGTATCGGGATAGGACAAGACCGCTTGATTCCACTTGCCGTCGAGGTAACCGGCCTTACCAGTACCCATCAGGCGAGTCACTTTCTTTGTATGAAGGTTAATAGCGCTGATCGCGTGAGCGCTAGAGTCAACCACGTAGAGGGTTAAACCATTCTTATCAAGCAGGAGGTTCGACGGCCGTTTAAACCGCGCGGCTGAACCGACCCCATCCTTCATGCCCGAGATCCCGCTGCCGGCCAGCAGTTTCGTTTTTCCGGTTGCTACGTCAACCGTTCGGATTCGATGGTTGAAGCTGTCGGCGACATAGAGCGTTTTACCATTCTTGCTGATGGCAATGCCGGTCGGCCGGTCAAAGTAAGCGCAGCCGGCCACCCCTAGGGTCGTTGTCGTACATGGTCCGCCTTCGGCATAGGCATTGGCCGTGCCATTGAAGAGATTGAATCCGCCCGCTCCAGTCAGCGTGGAGAGCGTCAACGTTTTAAGATCGAAGACGCGGATACGGTTGTTATTCCGGTCGGCCAGGTAGATTTTCGTCCCGCCAGGCGACATGACGATTTGCTGGACGCCGCTGAACCGGGCAGCCCCGCCGACGCCATCAACGTAGTTATCGTCGGCATGACCAGCCAAGAACGATAAGGTTTTTGCCTTGAGGTTGATGACCTTGATCTTCTCGTTCTCGATGAGGTAGACCTTCTTGCCATCGGGGGACAAAGCCATAGCGGTTGGTCGGCCAGTCAGGGCTTGGCTGAGCGCGCCGTTGCGATCATTCCAGCGGTGGAGTCCGGCAATTTTTACTGGGTTACTGCCATCCAGATCAGCCGTGAAGATGCTCGATCCGGCCTTGAAGAGGATGTACATTTTCCCGCCGCAAAAGAGCAGATCAGAGGCATGGTTATACCACTCGGTTTCTGGAACATTTTGGAGGAGGGTGATTGCTCCGCCACTGGGGTTATATTGCCACAGCGAGTTCCAGGTCCCATTCGTGCCGGAGATGAAGTAGATTTGGCTATTGTACGTCGTCACACCCTCGGTATCTTGCATGCCGGTCTTGAGATCGGTCACATTCCCGGTAGTCATGTCGACGGCCGCCAGAGCGGTGTAGCCAGCGTGGACGACATAAATCGTGCCATTCAGAATAACCATTTTTCCCGGGCTGGTGAGCGTGGCCAAGGTTGATGCCGATTTCGTCGTCAAGTTTACTTTCAGGATTTTATTGTGCCCCGTGTCGGAGACAAACAGTGACGTGCCATCAGTGGCGACGCCCTGCGGTTGTTTCAGGTTACTCAACCAGGTACTGACCACTGAGCCGGATATTAAACGAATAGAATTCGTGTCGGCATCGCTGACATAGAATTCTCCGGTCGAACTCATAACGATATCAGTTGGCGATCGGAACGAGGCTGTCCGTAGGGCGCCATTATTCTTATCGTACTTGTTTGAACCGGCGTAGGTCGTGATGATATTACTGGTATCAATTTTTCTAATGACGTAATTACCTGTATCGGCAATGTACAGATTGCATGAACTATCGGCGAGGAATCCTTGAGGCGTATCGAGGAAGGCACTATTCGCGTCCCCACCGTCACCGCCATAGGTTTTACTAAAGAATGTCCGGACATCGCCAACTTTAGCGGCGACCGGTAGAACGCTGGTCATGAACAACGAAAACATGGCGGTCAGGACCGCGATGGCTTTGAACATGGTATGTCGCATAGGCGTAGTTATTTATTTGCTAAGACTAGCATAGCATAGATAACAAAAAACGGCCCGCCTCACCTCACTATGACGCCCCGGTGACTGAATACTTACCTGTTGACCAACTTGACGATGGCCGAAAAAACCTCGGGTTGATTGGCGGCTAAATCGGACAATACTTTCCGATCGAGTTCAATTTTGGCCACCTTGAGCTTGTGGATGAATTGGCTGTAGCTCAGGTCAAAGGGTCGAACGCCCGCATTGATGCGTATTTGCCACAACGCCCGGAAATCACGCTTCTTTAACTTGCGATCCTGGTAGGCATGTCGGCCAGCCCGGACGGCGGCTTGGCGGCCAAGCCGAATCGAGGATTTCCGTTTCCAACGAAAACCTTTGGTCTGCTTCAGTAAATTTTTTCGCCGCTTGAGGTGGGCGACACCGCGTTTTACGCGCATCGGTTATGAGGAATAGGGGAGCAGCCGCTTGACTGCTGGAACGTTGACCTCAGCCACCACCGTATCGCGTCGCTTGCCCATGGTTTTTACACCGCGGTCACGGGAATTAAAATGGTCCTGGCCGGCGGCCCGTTTCATAAATTTACCGCCAGCGGTTTGGCGAAACCGTTTGGCCGTGGCTTGGTGGGTTTTGAGCTTGAGCTTGGACATAATGCGGAAAGAGTGTACACGAACCTTAAAATCACGTCAACCCGCCCTCGCGAATTTCTGGGCAGGCAAGATTAACGCTTTTTGCCGATGATCATTGTTAGCCGGTTGCCGGCCTGGTTGAGTGCCGTTTCAATCGTGACTGGGAAACCAAGGTCTTGAGCGAAGGCCAGCATCCCTTGCTTGGCGAGGTCCTTGAGGGCGTTTTCCCGGCCGCGCAGCCGCATTTCTAACTGGACTTTATGGCCTTCTTCCAAAAACTTAGCCGTCTGGGCTTTACGGGTGTCGCGGTCATGCGGGCCCATTTTGAAGGTCAAGCGGATACCCTTCAGTTCAACCTTCTTCTGGTGGGCTTTGGCTTTGCGTTCTTTCTTTTCAAGTTGGAATTGGAAGGCGCCGAAATCAAGAATCTTGCAGACTGGCGGCTTGGCCATTGGCGCGATCTCAACTAAATCATAGCCACGCTGTTGAGCGAGGGCCAAGGCGTCGGCGGTGGGTAGATTTCCCACGTGCTTCCCGGTCTCGTCGATGACCGAGACTTCCGGCACGCGGATCTGCGCGTTCACGCGGTACCGTCGAGCGCTAATTGTTTTGCTGGTTACTAGTCAAGGCAGGAATTTATCTGCAAGGAGTATAGCGGAAGGGTTAAGGGAGCGCAAGAAACATCTAGGTGCCAGGGCAGGCGGCGAAGTGACAGGTCGGGGGAACCTCGAAGACGAAGCTGCCATCAGGACAACGGTAGGCCGCGTCGCCACAGGAGACTGATTCGTTGGTGTTGCTATTGGCATTATTCTTGTCCTCTTGGGGAGTGAGTTCTGGACTATTCGTGTTGTAGTTTGATGAATTGATGGACATGTTAGCGTTCACACTCGGACAGGTCGCGAACGCACAGTCCCGCCCAGTCCGACCAACGTAACTTCCATCAGGACAAAGTTTGGCTTCTTGGGTACAGGCTACGATGTTTGTGTTTTTGGACGCAGAAGTTGTCGACCACGGCCATCGCTGGTGCGGATTGACGGCCCAATCCATAACGAACAAAAAGGCCACGATGGCAAAGGCCATGACGGCGATGGGGAGAACACTTCCTTTACGTGTTGTGACCTCGAGCATCTCTACTTACAGGATAGCAGAAAAGCTGTTTTTGAGCTATCGTATCCCGCTATCGAGTTGAATCGACAGATCGGTCACGTCATGGCCGGATGTGAGCGTCACTTGTCGCTCATTTTGACCGGAGCTGAGGCCATACGTTCCGAGAGCCAGGATGTAGGTTCCAGCTGGTAACGAGAAATGGAACGAGCCGTTTTGACCATACTGTTGTTTCGCGACGACCGTCGATCGGTTGCCAGAGTACACCACAATAGTGTCGCTGGTGGGCGGCGGTCCACCGCAAGGAGTATTCACCCGCTGAGCCGGACAACCATATATCCAGACCTTGCCGGCTAACACGACGTTTGTTCCTTCAGGGGAAGTGTTTGTGTTCGTCGTCTTGACCTGACTACTATTGGTCAACCATGGCAATTTTTGGTTCGGCGTGATCGCCCAGTTGATGACGAACAAAAACGCGACAATGGCCAGAGCCATAACGGCGATTGGGAGAATGGAGCTTTTTTTCGAACTCATTTCTCAATTCACTGTAGCACACCATGAGAGCAGAAACAAAAACGACCATCCTTTCGGACAGTAGCTTTTGGTGGAGATGGCGGGTCTTGCACCCGCGTGGCGACGGATATCCCGATAGTACGTCTTACATGCATAGTCCGCTGTTGGATAACGTCACCACGTAGACAACGAACGAGAAGTCGTGATGACGGTGTTCAGACAATACCGATTGCTAGGACTGAACGGTCTACCAATCGGTCCGGTGAAGTGACACCCGTGATTCCCTAACCGGAGTCAGGAGACGGATGCGCCAACGGTATTAAGCGAAGGCGGGAACAAACGACGGGGTCGCGAAAGCGCGAGCTACCGCGGTCCGAAGTTTGCTGAGAAGTGTATTGGCACTTATCATGTCCGACATTTTTACGAAGTTGTCGGCGGTTCGGCATGATACCAATCGAGCTATCAACGATCGATCGACGTTTGAACATCCCCCGGTCACCATTGTAGCGCGTGGCTGAATGATGACTGGCGAAGGTCCAAAACGTTAACTGAATGGCTAGAGTATAGGGGAAAATAAGGGATTTGTCAAGCTAGCATTGACAAAAAGGCTATTTTGGTGTAGCCTGGCAAGTCGTTCTTTCCGCC
The DNA here is from genome assembly GCA_964518425.1 of uncultured Gammaproteobacteria bacterium. GTDB lineage: Bacteria > Patescibacteriota > Patescibacteriia > SBBC01 > CAIJZX01 > CAYLHT01. Next base: position 20,699 of record CAZFGG010000003.1, on the reverse strand, counting down.
GTCTTTTCCGATGAACTGACCGATGACATTGTGTCACCGGCAGTTGTCTCGGAGGGGACATGAATAGGATTAGAGATGTTGCTCGGAAAGTTGAGCAGTGGGAGCGGAAGGATAACACATCCTTTAGCCAGACACTGTTCAATCAGTTGCGGCACATCGATTGGCTCGGATGGTGGTTCGTGTTTGAGACGCTCAAACGGAACAAAGTCGTTCGAGGCATTCACACCGGCGACGAACTTCAAACCATGAGCGAGACGCTCAAAGCTGGTTTTGAGGGACGCTACCCTGCTCCCGAAATCGCCTTTGTCACGCTAGCGGTGCTTGAAGAGTTCGTCGAGTTGATGCCCATTGGTCTGGATGACATGGCCCGGATCAACCTTCAACCTGAGCAAGCCGCTGGTCGCTGGTATGAGTATTGCGAAGACGGCATGCTTGATTCTCGCCGCCGTGAGGACGGAAATAGGCGTGAAATGTATCTCATGTTACTGAACCCAGAGCTTCAAGAACTGCCGTACTAGGAACACCACCTGCCGGCCACATCATAAGATAGCACCTTCAGAAACAATATTTGTGCAACATAGCAACTAACCGCGGCCGGCAACGCCACGGTTTTTTTATGTCTACCGACTCAACCCCTTACTCCACTCATACGTCAATTGCCCACGCCGATAACCCAAGTGCTTGAGGGCTTTTTGCACGCCTTGGCTTTTTGCCACGGCATACCCGAGGAGAAAATAGGCGCCGCGTTTTTTCGCTTCGGTTTCGGCCGCACGTAACAGCGCTAGCCCTATGCCATGATGTCGGAATTTCTTATGAACAACAACGTATTGCCCGAGAAAGCCAGCCTCGATTTTTTCAAAGATGACAAAACCGATAATCTTTTTCTTCATTTCAGCCACCAGAAAAATGTGTTTGCTACGAACCACTCGCCGGTAATATTCGAGAGGTAAATACCAACCTGGAGCGATAGCGATTTCCGGTACGCGGCCAAGGCGTTGGCAGGCAGGGCAGTCGGAGAGTTTGGTTAGCCGAATAGTGAAATTGATTTTCCTCATGCCTTCACCCTCATCGCTCGTTTGATCTTCCGCTCAACTTCCCGTTTCTTGATACTCTGCCGTTTATCGTAGGCTTTTTTTCCGCGAGCCAGGCCCAGCTCAACTTTAACTAAGCCGTTCTTGCTATAGACCGATAGCGGTACCAAGGTTAAACCGGCGCTGTGCATTTTGCCGATCAGGCGATCGATCTCCGCGCGGCGGACCAGGAGGCGGCGTGAGCGCGTCGGTTCTTGTTTAACGCTAGCCGCGGGTTTGTACAACCCAATATGGGCGTTGATCAACCAGAGTTCGTTGTGAGTGACGGTAGCGTAACTTCCTTTCAGGCTGAGATTGCCGCCCTTAATAGATTTTACTTCCGGTCCGGTCAACGAAATACCGGCCTCGATTTTTTCGAGAACGGTGTAGTCGTGGTGGGCGTCGCGGTTCGTGGCGTAGGAGGGCATGGGGAAAGTGTAGCATAGTCTTATTCTTGTCATGGTGAGCCCCGCGCTGTTCCCTCGACGCCAATCTTTGCCTGGCGGCAAATCTTGCCCGCGCCTTCGGCACGGGCTCGGGATGACAGCGCGGGACACTGACCATAGTCTGCCGAGGGCGGTGGCGTCGAACCGTAAGCGGCGGACGGCAAGGGTTTTTTTGTGTATACTTCTTTCATGACCCTGCCTGACCAGCACCTCCGGAAACTTCTCCAACGTGCCATCACCAAGGCCTACCCCAAGGCGGGTGAGGTTGAGATTCCGATTGAACCGACGAGCGAGCCGAAATTTGGCGACTACACCTCAACCGTCGCCTTGAAAATCGCTAAGCAGCTCAATGAACAACCGCGTGATGTGGCCCAGCATCTGATCGCCCAGTTGGGGAATCTTGCCCCGACACTCGAGAAAGCAGAAATGGCCGGACCGGGGTTTATCAACTTCACGCTCAAGGCGAGCTGGTTGATGAAACAAGTCAAAGAAATATTGGCTGACAAGAAATTTGGCCGATCAACAATCGGCGGAGAAAAAAAAGTCCTGGTAGAATTCATTTCCGCTAACCCAACTGGCCCGATGACCCTGGGAAATGGTCGTGGTGCCTTCGCCGGTGACACGCTATCGAATATTCTAGCCATGAACGGCTGGAAGGTTTGGCGAGAATACTATTTGAATGACGTCGGCAATCAGGTCAACATTTTAGCTGAGTCAGTGTTGCGACGATACTGGCAACAACAAGGGGTTGCCACGGACTATCCGGAGAACCTGTACCAGGGCGACTATGTCGGTGAATTGGCCAAAAAATTGAAGCTCCACATGTACAAGGTTGGTAACGTTGCGGCCTTGCGGGAAAAAATTAAAGGCCGCGTCCTCAACCTGATGATTGCCGAGCTGCAACGCGTCGTGACGAAGAAGCTCGGCGTAAAGTTCAATACCTGGTTCCGGGAAAGCACGTTGCAAGCCAAAAAGCTCGATCAGAAAGTATTACAACTCCTCCGTAATCATGACTTAGTCTACGAGAAAGATAAGGCGATCTGGTTTCGGACGACGGCCTTCGGTGACGACAAGGATCGTGTGCTGATCAAAGCGGATGGCGAGAAAACCTACTTCTTATCGGACATCGCGTTACGGTATAATCGCTTCGTCGAACGGGGTGTCAGCCGTGAAATTATTTTTTTAGGCGCCGATCATCACGGATATGTCCCGCGCTTAACAGCGGCCATGGCCGCCTTAGGTTTTGCCCATAAACTCGAAGCCCAAATCGTCCAACTCGTGCGCTTAATGAAAGATGGTCAGGAAGTGAAAATGTCAAAGCGAGCCGGAACGTACGTCGCGCTCGAAGAACTCGTTGATGAGGTCGGCCTCGATGTGGCGCGCTTCTTTTTCCTGATGCATAGCGCCAATACCCACATGGATTTTGATTTGACTCTGGCCAAAGAAAAATCTGACAAAAACCCGGTCTACTATGTCCAGTATGCCCACGCCCGTATTGCCAGTATCCTGGCCAAGACCAAGAAGCTGCCAGTCGTCGCCAGCCCAGAACACCCGCACACGTCGGAGTTGAATTTAGTGAAATCACTGCTATACTTTCCGCGACTGGTGGAAGAAATCGGGCGGACCTATGAAGTCCATAAACTGTCGTTTTACGCCGTTGATCTAGCCACGAAATTCCATGAATTTTACACCAATTGCCGGGTGATCGATCAGGAACAGGTCTGGAAACACCGATTAGACCTCGTCATCACGACGAAACGTATTCTCGCTCAGACATTAGGATTCATGGGCGTGTCGGCGCCGGAAAAAATGTAACTGTGACCATGAAAACGCTGAAGTTTAGAACTAACCTGGCCCGACTTATTCTGAACGGACAAAAAACTGTCACCTGGCGGTTATTTGACGACAAAAATCTGACCGTCGGCGACCACCTTGAACTCATTGAGTGGGAAACCGGTAAGGTTTTCGCGACAGCGGAAATTGTTGATATCAAAGAGAAACAACTTGGGGCCATCAGCGAACCGGATTTTCTTGGCCACGAAAAGTTCCGTGATATGGCTGAGATGCTCCAGCACTATCGTGACTTCTACGGCAACCGGGTGACGATGGAAACGATGATCAAGGTCGTCGAGTTTAAACTTCTCGATGACACCTCGAGGAACAGTTACACTTCTCAAGATGACCGTCAGGATGACGGAGTGCAGGGCCGCTCTGGCTTAGTCGATGTACCCCGCGGTGACATATTGTTAAAAAAAGCAAAAGAGATTATTGAGAAGGTTATTTATATTACTGTCGCGACGGTCGACGAAATGGAACAGCCATGGAATTCCCCGGTCTACGCCGCCCACGACGGCGCGTATAATTTTTACTGGGTATCGGATCGAGATAGTCAACACTCCCGAAATATCCGTCATAACCCGAAAATATTTTTTGTGCTGTACGATTCAACGGCGACAGAAGGCACCGGTGAGGGTGTCTATGTCCAGGGGGGCGCCCAGGAAGTAACCGATGAGCGGGAAATCGCTCAGGCCTTGCTCTTCTACTATGGTCGCGAGAACACCACTTCTGGCGATGTCCAAAATTATCTCGGCGAGCATCCCCGGCGGATCTACAAGGCGGTGCCGGAAAAAGTATGGATGAGCGGCGAAGGCGCGATGTTTGGGGAGGCCGTTCACCGACGTATCGAGGTCCCCCTAGTGAATACCTCAAGAACTGGCGCTTAGTTATGAGGAGTGTATAGTGTCTACAAGGAGATCGACTATGAAACACCTTCATTTCCAATTCATCGCCGCTAGTTGCGGCTTTGGGTTTGGTCTCTTCATGCTGATCCTGACGGCCTGGCAAGCTCAGGCGCTCAGTCTCGGCGCAGCGCCAACGCTCCGCGCGGCCTCGCCAATCATTGATCTCTTCGTGGGCCTGGTGCTCGTGGCTTTTGGATGGCATGGAATTCGTCGTGAAGTAGCCAGTTTGCGGGCCCGATGAAAATCGGAATCGATTGCCGCACTATTCTTAATCCGGATTCCGGGGAGCGAGCTGGCGTCGGGCACTACACCTACCACCTGGTCCGAACACTACTCGATCATGACAAGGATAATTCTTTTGTTCTCTTTTTCGATTACCGCATGCCCCGCGAAGCGACCCAGGAATTCGTTCAGGCGAATGTGGACATTGCCTTCTTCCCGTTCTCGAGCTATAGCCGGTTCTTACCGTTCGCTTATTCACACATGCTCGTGTCGGCTGCCTTATTGAAACACCGCCTCAATCTTTTCCACGGCCCGGCCAACACAATTCCCTTGACCTACCCTAAGCGGAGCGTCATTACGATCCACGACCTAGCGATCTATAAACACCCGGAATGGTTCCCAGCGCAAATGTTCTCGACGCGCCTCCTTGTACCGCAAAGTATTAAGCGAGCGAAACACATTATCGCCGTCTCTGAAGCGACCAAAAGCGATATTCAAGATTTCTTCAATGTCCCCGATAAAAAAATAACGGTCATTCCGGAAGCGGCTGATACCGCTTTACTCGATCTTCATGACAAAGACCATGACGTCCGGGAATTTTACAAGCTTCCGAAACGGTATATCCTCTTCGTTGGGACGATTGAGCCGAGAAAAAACCTACAAGTACTCTTCGAAGCGTGGAAACGGTTGCTCATCCATCGACCTGAAGCGGTGAAAAATACACAGCTCGTTTTAGCCGGCGGCATTGGTTTTAGTGGCGAACCGATCTTAGCCTTGATCAAAAAAATGAACCTGTCCTCAACGGTCAAACACATTGGCTACGTCTCGCGAAATCATAAAATTCTCTTAATGCAGCACGCGGCTGCCTTCGTTTCCCCAACCCTCTACGAAGGATTCGGTCTGCCCGTGCTTGAAGCGATGCAAATTGGCGTACCGGTTATCACCACCTCAACCGCGTCAATTCCGGAAGTAGCGGGCAAAGCCACCTTGATGGTTGAACCGAACGACATTGAGGGGCTAGCCCAAGCCATGAAGTCCGTTCTGACAGATGAAAAAATAGCCAAGCGATTATCAGTCGAAGGGCAAAAACGAGCCAAGCAATTTTCCTGGGAGAAAACGGCTCGGCGCACAATAAAAGTCTATCGAGCATTGCATCGGTAGAGTATTGACAAGTCGTTACTTGGGCGTTAGATTAGCCCGGTTGAGTTGCTGTTCCATCCTTCTTGGCTTTGGACCGGAGGCACGACGTGTTCTTTCAAGACGTTGGACTGGTACTCTGGCTATCTGTCCCACTCGTTGGCGCGAATATGCTTCCGGTCATCGTTGGTCGAGGTGGCCAACCGATTGATGGGAGGCGACTCTGGTTCGACGGACGTCGCATCTTCGGTGACGGAAAAACCTGGCAGGGCCTGGTCTACGGAATAGCCTTTGCCGTTCTGTTGACCCACCTCCTCAGTTGGGCGACCTTTCGACCTGGGAGTAGAGCACTCAGTGATATCTGGATCGATGGTCCCCTCGACGGATGGCTGCCAATGCTGACCCTGGCCGCTGGAGCGCTGCTCGGTGACTTGGTCAAATCATTTGCCAAGCGCCGAGGCGGGTGGGAGCGCGGCCACCCCTGGCGTTTCTGGGACCAGTTCGATGCCGTCGCTGGCGGGTTCGTTCTGACCTGGGTCGTCTGTCCGACATGGTTCATGACGAACTTCATTCCCGGCCGTTGGTTGGCAGTCCTCTTCTTGCTCATTGTCTACTTCATCGTTCACCAGGCCCTATCTCGCTGGGCTCATCGCAATGGCTGGAAAACCAGTCCCTGCTAACTACGGAGCCCGATCGATAATGGTCGGGCTTTTCTTTACCTTTGGCACGGAGTGCGATATACTGGTTTGGCGATCTGATATATCGCGATCTTATGACCACGCCTATCCCGCCATTCTACAGCAGCCAACAAGCTGATTTTTTATGGAACCATCACTTCAAAAAGAACTAGAAGGTAAGCACAATACAAGGGCCATTTCGGTTGAACGATGGAAATGGACTGTACTGCTCATGCTGGCCGTCGTCGTGGCCCAGCTAACTTTTTCCCAAGTCGCTGACCGGCCTGGCGTGAAAAGTATTTTTTTTGACTCGTGGACGTCGCCCTTCCTCATTTTCCCCAGCATGGCTGTTATTGCCGCCATTTTTCTGATCACATCGTTATTTGCCAAGATGGGTTCTCGAGTCCGAAATATAGGTAAATTTTTCCTTGGCCTGATCGCTCTTTGGCTAATCATCGCCATCAGTACCGTTCATCGATTGCCCTAATGCCCATCCCCAAATTCCCCGAACTCGAAGAAGAGATCCTGAAGGACTGGGCCGCTAAGGACATTTTCAAGAAAACCTTAGCCAAGTCCTCACCCCAGGGCAACTTTGTGTTTTATGACGGACCGCCGACAGCCAACGGTATTCCGCACATTGGTCACGTTGAAACCCGGGCCTTCAAGGACATTATCCCGCGGTTCAAAACCATGCAGGGATTTCACGTTGAACGGAAAGCCGGTTGGGACACCCAAGGGTTGCCCGTTGAATTAGAGGTCGAAAAAGATTTAGGCATTTCCGGCAAGAAAGATATCGAGAAGTACGGGATCGAGAAATTCAACGCCAAGGCCAAAGAATCCGTATGGAAGTATAAGGACTTGTGGGAAAAGATGACTGAGCGCGTTGGTTTTTGGCTGGACACGGACCATCCCTACATTACCTACCAGCCGGAATACATTGAGAGCTTGTGGTGGATCTACAAGCAGATTTGGGATAAGAAATTACTGGAACAGGATTACAAGGTGGTGCCGTATTGTCCGCGCTGCGGCACGGCCTTGTCGAGTCACGAGGTGGCGCAAGGATATCAGAACATTGAAGAAGATTCTGTCTACGTCAAATTTGAACTGATCGATGAACCAGGAACTTTTGTTCTGGCCTGGACAACGACACCGTGGACATTACCGGGGAATGTCGCCTTAGCGATTGATCCGAATATTGAATACATCAAAGTTAAGTCAGGAGATGAGTTCGTGATTATTGCCAAAGCGTTGCTTCACAAACTTAATGGTGATCATGAAATTGTCGAAAGTTTTCCGGGCAAAAAAATTCTCGGGCAAGCATACAGGCCACTTTTCGACTTCGTTGATTTATCGAAAGAGTCAGGTAAGAAAGCCTATTACATTGCCGAGGCAGACTTCGTCACGACCGAAGACGGCACAGGCATCGTCCACACGGCTGTGATGTATGGTGAAGACGACTTCAAGCTTGGCCAGCGACTCGACTTGCCGAAAGTTCATACGGTCGACCTTACTGGTAAGTTTAATGATTTAGTGAAACCCTGGGCTGGATTAGAAGTCAAAGACCCAGCAGGGGAGACGCAACAAAAAATTATCGCTTGGCTACAAGAACACGGGAAATTGTATAAGGTTGAGAAGTACAAACACGATTACCCGTTTTGCTGGCGGTGTAAACATCCATTGTTGTACTACGCCAAAATGACGTGGTTCATCATGATGTCGAAACTTCGTGATGATCTGATCAAGAATAACGAGAGCATCAAATGGTACCCGAATCACATTAAAGAAGGTCGGTTTGGCGAATGGCTGCGCGAAGTCAAAGACTGGGCGATTTCGCGTGAACGGTATTGGGGGACACCGCTGCCGATTTGGCAGTGTGATAATCAGGATTGTGCCCATCAAGAATGTCTTGGCTCATACCAAGAGTTATTGGATCATTTGCCGACACGCAACAGGTATTTCTTTGTCCGGCATGGAGAGTCGAATCTCAATCTTGAACACAAGCTGAATACCGAATTGACGAATACCCAGAAATATCCGTTGACTGACACAGGTCGGGCGGAAGCCAAGGCTGGTGCTGAAAAACTGAAAAAAGAATCAGTTGATGGGCTCTACTCTTCACAATTCTTGCGCGCCAAAGAGACGGCTGAAATCTATGCGGAAGTACTTGGCCTGTCCGTCACTGAAGAAACAGCCATCAACGAATACCACATCGGCCCGGCCTACGAAGAAAAAACGATCGAAGAGTTTCATGAGAAATTTGGTGATCGCGCCAAGCGTTTAGACGATGCGCCGCCGGGTGGAGAAACGTGGAAAGATATTCGCCGACGGATGATCAGTTTCTTGTCTGATCTCGATACTCACCATGAAGGCAAGACATTCGTTATTGTTACGCACGCTGACCCGATCCTCGTGACAAAATGGGCGACATCACTTCAATCAATTCCGACGCTCACGCGGTTCGAAGACGTGCCGTATGGGCAACCAGAAGAACTGAAATTCCATGGTGGTCTGCTGCAACTCGACGGCAGTTTTGATCCGCATCGGCCGTATATTGACGGTGTGACATGGCTTTGTCAGAAATGTCACCAGGGGACCATGAAACGGATCCCGGAAGTCGGGGACGCTTGGTTCGATTCGGGTGCTATGCCGTTCGCGCAATACCATTATCCATTCGAGAACAAGGAAAGTATTGATGCGGGCAAAGCCTATCCGGCCAACTATATTTCCGAAGCGATTGACCAAACGCGTGGCTGGTTCTACACGCTCTTAGCGATCAGCACGCTCCTGCAGAAGTCCAAGGTCGTCAAGCACGCCTCATACGAAAACGTAGTTGTCCTCGGACACCTCAACGATGCCAAAGGACGCAAACTATCGAAGTCGCTCAAGAATTATGGTGATTTGAATGAGCTCTTCGACAAGCATGGGGCTGACGCTTTGCGCTGGTTCATGTACACCACGAATCAGCCCTGGGATCCAAAAAATTTCGACACGAAAATTGTTGATGACGGTGTAAAAAAAACTTTTCTCATCTTGATGAACGTCGTCAGCTTCTGGCAACTGTACCAAGGTCCAACCACCGATCCGGAACAGGCGACGCACCCACTCGACCGTTGGATTCACTCGATGGTCAACATGCTGACAAAAGACGTGACCGAACGACTTGAGCACTATGATATCACTGGTGCGGCCCGGGCCATCGGAGCCTTTGTGACTGATTTATCGACGTGGTATGTTCGGCGGTCGCGCGATCGGTTCAAGGGCGACCAAGCGCCGTTGGCCAGCGCCATGCTGCAGCACGTACTCTTGAAGCTCTCAAAACTCATGGCGCCGTTTACGCCGTTCCTCGCCGACCATGTGTATCACCTGGTTGGTGGTGAAATGGAATCGGTCCATCTCGAAGATTGGCCCAAAGTGGGGGAGATGCATGAACGGTTGGTTGCCGACATGGCCCTGGCCCGTCGGGTCGTGGAACAAGGACATAGTTTACGAGCCAAAGCTGGGTTGAAAGTCCGCCAACCACTACAGCAAGTCGTTACGACCGAACAGCTCCGCCCAGACCTGGATGCGGTGATCCGTGATGAGCTGAATGTTAAAGAAATCCACTTAACTGAAAAACTTCCGACGGGAAATGAATGGGCAGTGGGGGAGGATGTGGCGCTTGATACAACCATTACCGATGAACTCAAGGCCGAAGGTATGCTCCGCGATCTCATCCGCGAGTTCAACGCCTTGCGGAAAACAGCCGGACTGAAACCGACCGATGAGATTATCGCTCATGTTGAACCGAAGACGATGGCCGCCAAGGTCATTGAGGTCTACGCGCAAACGTTCTTACGCGATGTCCGGGCGAAAGCCGTGACGCCGTCGGTGGACGGGGCGACGCAAACAGCACAGATCGATATTGATGGACCAGTAACGATTGGACTCTCGTAACTCGATGGCTGTCATCCATACCAAAGCCATTATTCTCCGTCACTCAACCGATCGTGAACACGACCGATTATTAACTGTCCTGACGCCACAGCACGGGCAATTACGAGTGCGTGCCCGGGGGACAAAGAAGAGCACCTCGAAGCTCGCTGGCTCGCTTGAGCCAATGACAGAAGTTGATCTCAGCCTGGCCGACGGCCGCGTGGTTGAGCAGGTCATCGGCAGCGTCATCATTGACCGCTTTCCGGTCCTCCACGATGACCTCGTGGCTTCGGTCAGTAGTCAGTGGCTACTCGAGTTAGTTGATGTCATGACCAAGCCAGCCCAACCGACCGCCGGACTGTACGATCTTGTCCGGCAAAGCTTGGTGGAGATGTCCAGTGAAGTCGTTATGCCACTCGGTCGCCGCTGGCTACTCTTACTCCGACGCGCCAGCCTCTTCTTGGCTCACGAGGGGTTCCGACCGAGTCTGGACGTCTGCGGCCGATGTCACCGCCCCTTGGAAGGTCTAGCGGCCTACGAACCAGCGTACGGATTTGTGCATCGTGGTGAAGCGGCGGTCGATGCCTTGATGCTCGATGATCATCATCTCCTCTTCCTGCGGACTGGCCAGTGGCCGCAGTCGGAACGGCCAGCGCTCCTCCACCTTCACAAAATAATCGAAGCCATGATCCACCACACGATCGACCAGCCACTCCGGAGTGAACGGGTCTTGCGATCAGTCATGCGTGTTGAGTTGCCAGTCCACCGTTCGTCGGAGTAGACTAGTCGTATGCCCAAAGCGAAACCAAAAACAGATAAAGGTATTCCCGGACTTGATGCCGATGACGTTGCGGCTTTTAAAGCTGCCCTGAGCAGCGACAGTTTGGCCGAGGAAACGACCGAGGTGGAGAATCCAGTCGCCGCCGATCCCGCTGAAGCAACAGACGTTCCAACTGCCGGTCGACGGGTACCGGTAGCTATTGAACCAATGAAGAAAAGCCGCCGCGGACCATCAGTTCGGAGTACTGGTGATATTGAAGACGTTTGGCACGGACAGCAATCTCCGCCGAGCCCACCGGCTACCTTTCAACAGGCCCGCCGACGTGGACCATGGGGGTGGATCATCGGAGGGTTAGCGGTTTTGGCCGCGGCCAGCGTCGCTGGATTTTTTGTACTCAACCGCAGCGCGAAGTTCAGCGGGAATAATATCCAAGTTGTCATCAATACGCCGAAGCAAGCGGCTTCGGGAGGCGACATTGCCCTGACGATCGATTTCCAAAATCAAGAACCAGTTGGTCTCTTAAACGGTCAACTGACGGTTGAATATCCTGAGGGCTTTACCTACACCTCCTCGAGCGTGGCCAGCAGTAATGATTTTCATAATGCCTTTCCGGTTGGCCGGATAGCAAGCGGTCGGGCCGGTGAAGTCGTTATCCACGGCACGATTATTGGGTCCGTCGACGCGAAATTAACCTTTACGGCGACGTTGACCTACCGTCCGGCGAACTTCAGTTCCGATTTTCAGGAACAAGGCTCCGCGACGGTCACGATCTCCTCGTCTATTCTCGGTGTTACGATCGACGGACCAACAAAGATTGCCCCGAGCGGAAGCGGAACCTGGTCCATGACCCTTAATAATACCAGCGATCATGACATTCACCATGTCCGACTCGACGCGGTTATTCCCGATGGCTTAACTCTCACCAAGGTCAGTCCGGCGGCATCCGAAGGCACGGCGAGTTGGATTCTTGATACCCTTGCTCAGGGAGACAAGAAAGTCATGACGCTGACTGGCACTGCGAACGGGACGCTCGGCGATTCGCTTGAATTACAAGCGAAAGTTGGCATCATCAATGCCGCCGGCGGACTCGATCCCCAGGATCAGCAATCGCTGTTGATTATCTTGATTAATACCGGATTGACGACAACCGTCGCAATCAATGGACAAACCGACTCATCATCCGCTGTTCCTGGCGATACGCTCAACTACACTATTCGCGTAGCGAACAAAGGTGACGCCGAAGTAGCCGACGTGACGGTCAGCGCAACTCTTGATGGGAGTGGACTTGATCTGACGACCTTAGCCAATCCTCTCAAGGCGGCGGTCAAGAACAAAACCTTGACCTGGACGAAGCAACAGGTCACGGGGTTATCAGTTGTCCAACCGGGACACGACGTTTCGTTAACGTTCAGTGTTGGCACGACGAAAAATCTCGTGGTCAAAAACGATAGTGATCGTGATCCACATGTCAGTTTAACGGTCGTCACCGCCGCTCCGAGCTTAGCAACCAACACGAATACTTCAACGCCGTCGACCGTCGCCTTGACGAAATATCAGACGATCTTTATCAGTACCGCTGACGCTCGCTACTACGATGACAACCAGGTGGCCGTCGGTACGGGTCCTGTCCCGCCCGCCGTCGCTAAAACAACCAGCTATCGGGTTATCTGGAAAGTAACCAACAGTACGAGCGACGCGACAGACCAGGTTGTCTCAACGACCTTGCCGGTCGGAGTCTTGTGGACCGGCCAGAATATCGGCCGCGATGCCGGGGACATCGCTTTTGATCCGAATAGTCGAACGGTTCGATGGACATTGAATAAAGTCCCGGCCGGAACCGGTAGCCGGCTGCCAACGTTGACCGCTCACTTTGACGTTTCGATTACCCCGACGAGTGACCAAGTTGGGTCGGTGGTGGTCCTGACCGACACCACAACTGGGACTGCGACGGATAGTTATTCCGGGAAAAGCCTGTCGTCAACCTCAAGTTCTCTGACGACGGATGTGCCGAATGACCCGCAGGCGGCGGGCGAGGGAAAAGTCGTCGCAAGTTAAAAAAGCATCGCCTTGAGGCGATGCGTTAGAGTTGGGCCACCCGAGGAGCCACGAGGGTCGGCAGGTTTTTTCGCTCATCATTGGCGTCGAACAGATGCCGGCCAAGACTATAGGCCGAGAACGCTGTCGCCAGGGCGGCCATCTGCTGAGCGGATGTCGTCCAATGAGCCATGATGAACAGGACGGAGATTGATGTTGCCACCATCTTATACTTGCCCGACATGTTCGGTCGGCGCGCCCGGTAGCAGCGGCGGAAGGCCGGGAGGTGGGCCAACATAGGTCCGCCAATCAACTTGATGACCTCAAGCGTCACCAAGATATACGGCCAACGGGCCCAGGCATGGTGCGACCACAGGAGAGGGTAGCGGTGAGCCAGACCGAGGAGCAAGGCTGCCTGGAGCAGGCTGTCGGCCACTGTGTCGAGGAGTTCCCCGAGATCAGATGTTTTCTTGTCCAACCGAGCAAACTCGCCATCGAACCGATCGGTCAGGACAGCCAGTAGGTAGACACCAATGGCTATTCCCGTCGCACCAACGGCCAAGCAAAGGCCGACGATCAGCGCCATGGGAATCCGGAGAAAGCTCCAGAAATTCGGGTGGGTGGTACGTCGAATGACGTGACCAGCAGCGGTCCGCTCAAGGAACCATCGAAAGGGCCACCCAACGACGTCATGACCCCAGTGAGCCAATGATCGAAGGCGGCGATCAATGCTGAACCACAAGGCTGCAATCATCGGTCCTCCGGGTAACGACGAAAAGGGTGAAATGCTAAGGAACGGGTGATGACGCCATCGTGCAATGTTGGCCGGGTTTTGTCAATCCAGTTTGACAGCCGCCAGCGATAGTGTACGTTGATACTATCCGGCTCTTTTTAACCGGCGCCATCACTCCGACCCCGTGAAAGGGGGTGATCAGGGTGGAACAGCTGTCCGAAAGTGTCCAGCAGGACCGTGACCAACGTTACCGTCGAGCCTACGGCCACCTCGATTTCGAGGTACTCGATCACATGATCGAGTATGACGTTCAAGAGAACGGTCAAGTCACCCACCGAAGTTTGCGGGAAGGCCAAGAGGTCAAGTTCGTCTCGCCTGGGAAGATTCACCGGACTGGCCTGTACGTCCGCGGCTATCGTATCGACGGCGATCGCTTCGGGATCATTGTTTCGCCTGGACAGGAAGGACAAGAACGAGAGTTCCGCATCCTTGTCCAAAACATCCGACCCCTCCTCGACGACTGACCCCCATCCACGAGGACTTGCCATGATGGCTCGGTGCACACTCACATGAAGCGCCGCGGCAATTTTCTTCCTTCCGACGGCGCTTCTTCTTGTTCACCCGACGTTGCGACCAGACCAAAAAAGTGGTACAATCACTCTTACCATGGCTCAGTCAACAACGTCACGCGCGCTTCTCTTCATTGGCCGTGAATTCGTCGGCGACGTTATTTACTTTCCGGTCTGGTGGTATAGCCGGGGATTGAGCCTGACGGCCAGCAGTTTGATGCGTTCCTGGGAACGGCTCGTTGATCACCTGAGTTTGCGGATTCTCTGGCGGACGATGGGCAAGCCGATGTACGGAGACTATACCCGCAGCGGGCGGATCATAAGTTTTTTCTTCCGCATCTTCCTTCTGGTGACAAGAATTATTGTCTTAGCAGTTTGGACGGCAGTTGATGTGGTCCTCTTTATATTGTGGCTGGCGGGACCAGTCGTCGCGATCGCCATGTTGCTCCGACAAATCGTGCCAATTGATTTGGCCAACATTTAATATGGACACGTCCCCGGTCATGCTGTGTCCAACCTGTGCGGGAACTGGATTCCTGCTCGGGCAGCGTCAACTGCCTCACGATTGTCCAACCTGCCGTGGTGTTGGGCAAGCGACCTGGTGGGCGGGGAAATGGTGGAGTTGGCAACATCCGTTGACCGACCTCTCGATTGTCGAGCGTCATCTTGAGCATACCGTGACCGGACTGGTCAGTGCGTTACTTTTTGTTTTCGCACTTCTCGGATTTTTCTTTGGCGGACGCGAACTTCTGGCGGCCTTGTCGACCGGCCAAGTACTCTCGACATTGCTGAGTTCTAGTCTATCCATGGCCGCTTGGTGGCTTGGCCTACTATCCGCCATGTTCTTGACGTATCGTCTGGAGCGAGACGCGACCATGCGACCGACGGTTCCGGCCAACAGCGGCCCGGCCCAACCCGTCGGTGATCCGTGGACCCAGTCTGGGCAAGATATCGGGCGGGTGACGAACGAAAGTGGGCTACGAATATTGGAGCACGCTTGGCGTGAAGCAAAGGCGGGAGGCCGACGAGAATTTACGCCACTACATTTACTCTACGCTTTAGCGAGTACGCCCGAAGTTGGAAGTATGTTGGTCCGGATGGAAATCACGCCGGATGCGTTACGCCAGCGGATCGCCCATCTCTGGGCAGAGTTGCCAGCCGGGACGAACACTCCGCTCATGAGCCAGACCCTTCGTCAAGCCGTGACCATCGCTTTTACGAAAGCGGCGGCTGACGGGCGGAGACTGATCACGCCGCCGTATCTACTGGCGGGCTTAGCGCAACTCGATGATCCGGCCAGAGAATTATTGTTTGATCTGGGTATTGATGAACGCGAGTTGAATCATATGATTTCCTGGCTGCTCATCCAAGAGAACCTCCGGCGTCGCGTTCGAGAATTCGTGTCGAAGGCGGCCACGAAGCCACGCGGGGCGATTGACCGGGGATATACCGCCGTGGCCACGCCGATTCTAAATCGTTTTAGTGAAGACCTGACCGCCCTGGCCCGTGATGGACGATTGCCATACGTCGTAGGCCGAGAAGATGTCCTGGCCGAAACGCTGCGCATCATGACCAGAGGCCGAAGTGTCATTCTCGTTGGCGATAGCGGCGTGGGTGTAACACAGGTCCTGTACGCTTTAGCCGGGCGAATGGCCGCCGAAGATGTCCCGGGCAACCTCGAAGATAAGCGCCTGGTCAGTTTGTCCGCTTCGGCGGTCGTCGCTGGAGCCGGGGCAGTGGGTGAGCTCGAACAGCGGGTCGAGGAAATTATCACCGAAATCACCCGCGCGGGAAATATCGTCCTGGCCATTGACCACATTGATCAACTGGCTGGCGTATCCAGTACCGGCAGCGGATTAGACGCGGCACAGATGTTGGCCCAAGCGGTCGGCCAGCGACAATTCCAATCAATTGGCGCGGCCACCGTTGGCGATTACCGCCGGGTCGTTGAGCGCGGATCACTGACATCGGCCTATCAGAAAGTCGAGGTCAACGAATTGAGTCCCGATCAAGCCTTAGAAGTATTGGAATCCCGAGTCAGCGCCCTTGAGAATAAATACGGAGTGTACTTCACGTTCGCTAGCCTTGATCAGGCTATTACCTTATCGCATCGTTTCATTCATGATCGCCCCTTACCCGGCAAAGCCTTTGAACTTCTCGAAGAAGCCGCGGTCGTGGCGAATAAAGAGCGCGGACGAAATGCTCTTGTCTCGGGGCAAGATGTTGCGGCTATCGTTTCCCAGCGGACAAAGATCGCCGTGACGGACGTGACGGCTGATGAACAACAGAAACTTTTACATTTAGAAGAAGAACTTCATAAGCGAGTTGTCGGTCAAGATGAAGCGGTCAAAGCCGTGGCCAACGCGCTGCGTCGGGCCCGGGCCGAACTCCGTGATACGCGTCGGCCAATTGCTAATCTCTTATTCTTAGGCCCGACCGGGGTCGGAAAAACAGAGCTGGCCAAGACGGTGGCCCAGGTCTACTTTGGGTCCGAACAAAATATGATCCGCCTCGATATGTCGGAGTACCAGGAGTTGTCGAGCATCAGCCGTTTGATTGGCGCGCCGGCCGGGTACAGCGGGTCAGACAGCGGCGGTGTTCTGACGGAAGCCGTCCGCCATCAACCCTATACCCTCGTTCTTCTCGATGAATTAGAAAAAGCCCATCCCGACATTCTCAATCTCTTCCTGCAGGTCATGGATGACGGTCGATTAACCGATGCCAGCGGTCGAACCGTAGATTTTACCAATATCATTTTGATTGCTACCTCCAACGCCGGCACGCAGCATATTCAAAACCGCATGCGCGAAGGGGCTCGCCTGGACACGATCAAACAAGAGCTCATGTCGGGACAATTAGCCCAATACTTCCGTCCAGAATTCCTCAACCGGTTTGACTCGATTGTTGTTTTTGCGCCGCTTGGACCTTTGGAAGTGACGAAAATCGTTGACTTGATGATCACGGAAATTGCCGCGAAACTGGCAGCCAAAGGAATTTTCTTGCGAGCCACACCGGAAACGTTAGTTGAATTAGCGGCCAAGGGTTTTGATCCGATGTTTGGCGCGCGGCCACTACGCCGGCTCGTCCAAGAGCAAGTAGATAACGCCTTAGCCCAATACTTGTTACAAGGAAAATTAACGCGGCGCGATGTGGCCATACTTGAGCCGGGCGGAGTCATTCGAGTTGAAAAAGCGCGAAGTTTAGGATAGTATTTTGCTGAGACATCCTGCTATGGCTGACACAACCGCACTTCCAGCAATGGACAAAATAGTAAACCTGGCGAAGCGCCGTGGTTTTGTTTTTCCATCCGGTGAGCTTTACGGCGGCCTGGGTGGGTTTTGGGATTGGGGTCCGCTCGGTCTCAAGCTGAAAAATAATATCAAAGAAGCCTGGTGGCGAGATTTCGTCCTGGCCTGGGATGACGTCGTCGGCATGGATGGCGCGATTATCACGAATCCGAAAGTCTGGGAAGCCAGCGGGCACACCAAAAACTTTGTTGATGATCTTGTCGAATGTTCGCAATGTCACCGTCGCTTTAAAGCTGACGATGTCAGCGGTCCATGCCAGGCCTGCGGAGGTAAACTCGGCCCGGCCCGGAAATTTAATACGATGTTCCAGACGACGGTGGGCCCGCTTGAAGAAACTGGTGCGACGGCCTATCTCCGTCCGGAGACGGCCCAAAGCATCTTTGTGAATTTTGACCAGGTTCGGGAAACCATGCGCCTGAAATTGCCGTTCGGGATTGCCCAGATTGGTAAAGCCTTCCGCAATGAAATCACCCCGGGCAATTTTATTTTCCGGTCCCGCGAATTCGAGCAAATGGAATTAGAGTATTTTGTTCCCCCCGCGAAGGCCAACAAATATTTTTCCGAATTCGTTGAGGCGAGCGTCGCCTGGTTTCAGAAGTATGGTTTGAAGGAAGAACATCTCCGCCACCACGCCTATGAGCCGTCAGAGTTAGCGCATTACGCCGCGGCCACGACGGACATTGAATTTGCTTTCCCAATTGAAAAAGGTTGGGCGGAACTGATGGGTATTGCCAACCGGACCGACTATGATTTACGTCAGCATGGATTAGCGGCCAAGGGAGACGAACAAGCTTTTGCTCAACCGATCGATGAGACCGGAAAAGTGAAAGAGGTACCGTACGTCATCGAACCATCGATGGGCGTTGACCGGGCGGCCTTGGCGTTCCTGCTCGACGCTTATGAAGAGGTCAAGGGCGGTCGGACGACGACGACCGAGAGCGTGAAAGAAGAGGAAACGGTCTTGCATCTTCATCCGAAGTTAGCGCCCTACACGGCCGCCGTTTTACCATTATCAAAAAAACCAGAGCTGCAGCGCGTGGCCTATGATATTACCCGAGCGTTGCGTCAGCATTGGTCAGTCGATTACGATGAAACCGCCTCGATTGGCAAACGCTACCGTAGGCAGGATGAAATCGGCACACCGTGGTGCATCACTATTGATTTCGACACGGTCGAGGGCGGAAAACGTCCGAAGGGCACGGTCACGGTCCGTGACCGGGATTCGATGAAGCAAGAAAATATTGTTATTGATGAACTCGTTGACTATCTGCGAGCGAAGCTAGGATGAGTCGCCGAGTCGCGTTCTTCGTTGTCGGGTTGAGTTTGTGGTTTGCTCGACCAGCCATGGCCGCTGATTTATCATTCACGAGTTTTCACAGCGACATTACTGTTCACAAGGATGCTTCGATAAACGTGGTTGAAACGATCACCGCAGATTTTGCCACCGAGCACCACGGTATTTTCCGCACGATTCCCTATTCTTTTAAAACACTCGATGGAGGTTACGCCTCAATTCCAATCACTATCTCAGCCGTGACCCAAGACGGACAAACGGCCAAGTACAGCGTTACAACCGATGGGACAAATGTGACGGCCAAGATTGGTGATCCGAATGAGACGATTTCTGGACCGCATACATACATTATCATCTACACGGCCCAGGCCGCGACCAATTTCTTTGCCGATCACGATGAGCTGTACTGGAACGTGACCGGCGATCAGTGGGACGCGCCGATAACGAATATTTCGGCGGAGGTTCAGTTCGCAACGGATGTTACTGATACGAATGGGGTGCCCCCTGCAATTACCCAAACGGCCTGCTATACCGGCCCAGCCGGTTCAACTGCGCACAACTGCGCCCAGTCACACGATGGACCGACCGCCAATTTCTCGAGCAATGATTTTCTGACGGTCGTCGTCGGCTGGCCGACGGGATGTGTGACCAAGCCAGCGAACTTTGATCAGCTTCGACAGGCCGGGACAGTCGGAGGGTCAGGGGAACCATTCGTACAACAAAGCGGTTTGTCCGGTTGGCGATTCTTGGTCAATCTGGCCCTGATACTTCTGACGACTGTAGTTATGTGGCACGAATGGCGACAACGCGGTCAGGACCCGGGAAGTAAGCGGACCATCATTGCCCAGTACGATCCTCCAGCTGACCTCCGCCCGGCTGAAGTCAGCTATCTCTACAACACCCAGGTCACGCCGACGGCCCTGAGCGCGACCATCATTGACTTGGCCGTGCGCGGCTACCTCAAAATTAAGGAAACCGAAGCGCCGGTTTTTCTTGGCCTTGGCCACAAACACGACTACCAACTCCAACAACTGCGCTCGGGAGATTCCACCCTTCGCCCATATGAGCAACAGTTGTTCGACGCGCTCTTTGCCAACCCAGCTGTCCCAGCGGACAATGGAGTGATTGCTTTATCAAGTTTCCGTAATAAACCGAGCGCACTAGTCCCATTTCGAATGGTTAGGTCAACCTTAGCTGAAGCCATGGGCAATTCCGACTATTTTGTTGGTAACCCGACGGCGGTCAAAGTTGCCTGGGCTATTCCCGGCGCGGTTTTGCTCGGGTTGGCGTATGTCTTGGTCCACATTGGTGCGTCGGGTTGGCTGGCTTTTGGTCTTGGCCCGGCGGGGGTCATTGCACTCATCTTCGCTTTGGTCATGTCCAAACACTCGCCGCAGGGAGTCGAAGTCCTCTGGCATATTCGTGGCTTTCGGTTGTTCTTGTCGACCGCCGAAAAATATCGCCTGCAGTGGCAAGAGCGAGAAGGAATTTTTGAGCAGTTTTTGCCCTTCGCTATGGCACTTGGGGTGGCGCAGAAGTGGAGCCAAGCGCTAGCCAGCTTGTCGAACAATCCACCGAGTTGGTATGAAGGGAGTTTTGCCCAAGGCTACTCAGCCGTCTACCTGTGGTCATCGTTATCGTCGTTTTCAACGCAAGTGTCGGCCAGTGCGGTCAGCGGTGCGGCCTCCGGCAGTTCCGGATTTGGTGGGGGTGGTTTCTCTGGTGGGGGCGGTGGCGGAGGAGGAGGAGCCGGCTGCTGAACCATGTGCTATACT
>CAZFGG010000002.1:99910-118477 GCA_964518425.1 uncultured Gammaproteobacteria bacterium | reverse complement strand
GAACCCAGAACCCACGGCTTAAAAGGCCGTTGCTCTACCATTGAGCTAGGAACCCGAATATTATTTTCAAAAAGAACACTGAACCCGCGGGCAAAGAGTAGCCAAAAAAAGGAGATTCGTCAATCCTTGACGTGGCCCTTGCTATAGTCTACGTTAAGTGACATGCCCACCAACGCCACCCCCAAAGGTAAGAAATTCACCGGCTTCTCCGATGCAGAACGCGCGGCAGCTAAAGAACGTATTCTTGAGTTGAAAGCAGAATCGGAGAGAACGATCGGGGCCGAAGATGTCCTAGCCAAAATTGCTAAACTCCCCGAACCGGATCGGTCGTTAGCGAAGCGAGTTCATGGGATCGTGACCAAAGCCGCGCCGAAGCTCAAGCCGAAATTGTGGTATGGTTTTCCGGCCTACGCGAACGCGGCCGGCAAGATTGTTTGTTTCTTCCAATACGCCAGCAAGTTCAAGTATCGTTACTCGACGATCGGTTTTCAGGAACCGGCGAAGCTTGATGACGGAAACATGTGGCCGGTTGTCTTTGTACTTTTGAAAATTGGTCCCGCTGAAGAAAAAAAGATTGCGGCGCTCGTCAAGAAGGCGGTCAGCTGAAGACTGCGCTTGCCAGTAATTCACGACGTGCTGGAAAATAAAAAACCACCGCTCATGGGAGCGGTGGGAAACGACGGGACAATTCGATGATCAGATGGTTCAGCACGCGTTGCCGCGTCAGCACTTTGTTCGGCTGATGTTGTTGTAGCCAAACCCGATGGAGCTGAAACCGTTTGATGACTCGTTCCAGTCCCGTTCGCGGTAAGGCCACTGGCCGGCAGTAGTCATGCCATGACCGGCCGCGGATGAAACGATCGTTCCGTACGCCCGACGAGCATTCCGAAGCGTGCGGCCAACGATAGTGCTGTTCGTAGAAGGTCAGAGCAAAGTCGATCCCTTCGACGCGGCGGCGAGCACGTTGACCGACCCAGAAGGTTGGCAGGCCGAGACGACGGCACATCTCCGTGATCGTTTGACGTGTCAGAATGCGCGTGGCCAGGCCAGGCAGTTTGTCCTGGATCATGTGGATTGAGGGCATGGTTTCCCAAGCCAGCAAATCAGGGAAAGCCGCGGCTAGTTCCCGCCGGACATTATCGTCATTGGCCCAGTACCCATGCGGCCGACAACCGGGCAGATGGAGCAGGGGTCGCGGCGGCGGCGTGAATCCAAGTCGACGGAGCGTCCGGTGATATCCGCCGTAGTGTTTGTCAGCCGCGCTGACCAGCCAGCCGTAACCCTGTTGACGCAAATATGGACTGTAGGGGGCTTGTCTGTATGTCTCCACGTAGACGGCGATGACCGGGTGGGCCTCCCGAGCAAAGGCGGACCACGGCTTGCGCTTCACGTTCACGTGAGCCTCCGATGGACGAGGGAGTGGAATGGCCTGAAATGAACCGCCCCCATCGTAGACCAGATGGAGGCGAAATGCAAATTCTGTGGTCTACACGTACGGAAGGTGAACCAACTTTTTCCGTGCGACTCGACGCCACCTCATCGTGACCTGAACCCCACGATCGATTACGATGGAGCTGTGGTCGAAAACGCCTGAACGGAAAATCCCGGGCAGGCATAATTTGTCCAACCGGGGTAGAGTGTATCAAGGTGGGCGACTGTGACGGCTGTTGTCTGTGACGGCGGCAAGACTGAAAGAGTCGTTACGCCGATCGTGCACGTGGATGAGTTGCCGTAATTGCTCGCATTCGGGAAACCAACAGCGGCATAGATTGATTGCCCGGCGGCGATCGTCAGCGTATCGGCCGTGACACTGGCAACGCTTCCGAGCGTTGAGCTTTGGGCACTAAGTAAAGATACTTTTGTTGAGCCAGTATATGTACACGGTGCCGCGCCAGTATTTTTTAGACCGAGTGTGTAATAATATGTTCCAGCCGTGCCACTGCCATTCGTTAATGTCGCTGACAGGTTCGCGCTCGTGCAGGCCGCGATGGTCGTGGCGCTATTCGTGTTTGTCGTGACATTCGTATTAACATTGGTCGTCGAGGAATTCGTTACCTGGTGTTGCAGGGCCGCCAAGTTACCGTTTAGGGCATTAATGGTCGTTTGAAGCGTATTCGTGTTGGTTGACTCTCGGGTATGGAGAACATAATACGTTCCGCCACCGACGATGAGAGCAGTCAAGACAATGCTTAGGAGAATTTTCATATATGTCTGATAAGTGAGTTGATAAGTACATAGACCACGCGATCGTTATTTATTTCAAGCGCATCGTCACCAAGAGCGTGACAATGGCCAACGCGATTTGAACCAGGCCGACCGCGATTAAGACGAGCGTCAGCCATTTCATCCAGCGAACGGAAATCTCGTTGTTTTTACTTAGTTGTTCGGCCGATTTTTCTGTTGTTCTGGCGAGGTCCTCAGCGGACTTTTCCGTTTTTTTTGCCAGCTCGTCAGCGGACTTTTCAGTTTTTTCAGCCAACAACGTACTGGCCTGATCAAGCTCTTTGGTCCGAATGCTCGTCATCGAGCGCACGGCCTCGAGGAGCTTGGCGTCCTCAAATGATTTCTTCCGGCCGATACGTTTTTTAATGACGTCTTCAGGATTCATTGTCAAACTAGTATACCACGCCTCGAGACCGCAGCGCCTAATTGGCGTTTATTTGGTATACTATAGCCGTGGAAATGACTACCAACCAAGGATTAAGTTCAACGGAAGCTGCCGCCCGACTCAAACAGTACGGTCCAAATACCGTTGTCACGAAACACCGTCTGCGGCCATTTGTGGCTTTCCTGAAAACCTTCAATAGCCCGCTGCTGTGGATCATCATTTTCGCGTCCGCGGTTTCGTTTATCGTAGGTGAACGGACGAACGCCATCATCTTGGCGTTCATGTTGTCGTTATCCGTCATCCTCGACTACGTCAATACATCGCGATCAGAGCAAGCCGTCCAAAGTCTGACTAAGAAAGTCGTGACGACCGTGACGGCTATCCGTGATGGGCAACCGCAAAGTTTGCCATTGACTGATATCGTCCCAGGCGATGTTGTCACACTGACCGCCGGCAATGTTATTCCGGCTGATGGTTGGGTCATCGCCGACAAAGATTTTTTCGTCAATCAATCAGCCTTGACCGGTGAGTCGTTACCGGTCGTCAAACAAGCGACCACAGACCCCTCCGGCGCGGTCAAAGCCGACAATGAACATTGCCTCATGCTCGGGACGAGCGTCGTCAGCGGCTATGGCACGATGCTGGTCGGGATGGTCGGAGCGCAAACCGCTTTCGGGAAAATCGCCGATCGGTTGACGCGAGCCGACACGGCCACGGACTTTGACAAAGGTATCCGTAGTTTTAGCGTCTTCTTGATGCGCATCACCTTCGTCATGGTCAGCGTTGTCTTTATCCTCAACGCCGCCGCTCATCGGGGTTGGCTCGAGTCGTTTATCTTTGCCGTGGCCATCGCTATCGGTTTAACCCCCGAACTCCTACCGGTCATTTTGACTGTCTCGCTCAGTCGCGGGGCAGTCCGGATGTCGAAGCAACGGGTCATCGTCAAGCATCTCCCAGCCATCCAGAACTTCGGCCGGATGGATATTCTCTGTACTGATAAAACCGGGACGCTAACCGAGAACCGAATCTCGGTCGTCAAATACATTGACGCTTTTGGGACGTCGGATGAGCGTGTCTTACGGACGGCCTACCTCAACAGCGCCTTCCATAGCGGCGTGGCCAACCCCCTCGACGACGCCATCCGTACCTTCCGTACCTTTGATGTGACGGCGGCCAAGAAAATTGATGAAATACCGTTTGACTTTGAACGCCGCCGGGAATCGATTGTTGTCCAGGACGGGGATCAGCGGCTGTTGATCACCAAGGGCGCGCCCGAAGCGATCCTGCCGATCTGCACACGTTTCTACCATGGCCAGGAACGGCCAATGGACGCTGGCTTCAGCCAGACCGTCACCCAGCAATTTACTGCCCTCAGTCAGGAAGGGTATCGCGTTCTGTCCGTCGCCAGCCGCCCAATCAAACCGGAAGAATTTCCATACGA
The DNA here is from genome assembly GCA_964518425.1 of uncultured Gammaproteobacteria bacterium. Taxonomy (GTDB): domain Bacteria; phylum Patescibacteriota; class Patescibacteriia; order SBBC01; family CAIJZX01; genus CAYLHT01. The sequence goes on along the minus strand of CAZFGG010000002.1, from coordinate 114,428 downwards.
TATTGCTGATGAACGGGACATGATGTTCGTGGGCTTCATTGCGTTACTCGATCCGCCGAAAAAAGGCGTGAAGGAAAGTATTGATCAACTTGAAGCGCTCGGCATCGGCATCAAAATTCTAACTGGCGATAGCTTATTGCTGACCGAAAAAATCTGCCGTGATATTGATGTTCCGCTCCGCGGAAGTATCACCGGCGACCAACTCCGGGACATGGACGAAGCGGGCTGGCGGGCGGCAGTCGCTAACCATTCCATCTTTGCTCGGATCGATCCCGAGCAGAAAGAAAAAATCATTTCTCATCTCCAACAGGCTGGACACGTCGTTGGATTTTTAGGCGATGGGATTAACGACGCGCCGGCTCTGAAAGTAGCTGACGTGGGCGTGTCCGTCAGCAATGCGGTCGACGTGGCCAAGGAAACGGCCGATATTATTCTTCTCGAACACAGTCTCGACGTCTTGAAGAACGGCGTGATTGAAGGCCGCAAGACATTTCACAACACCCTCAAGTACATCATGATGGTGCTCAGTTCCAACTTTGGCAACATGTTCTCAATGACGGTGGCGTCGGCCTTCTTGCCGTTTTTGCCGATGTTGCCGACCCAAATCCTCCTCAATAATTTTCTGTACGACTCGTCGCAGCTGACGCTATCGACCGATAATGTTGACGACGAAGACGTCCAGCGACCGACGGCCTGGAACCTCAAGTTCATCCAGCGGTTCATGTTTGTTTTTGGTCCAGTCAGTTCCATTTTCGACTTCCTAACCTTTGGTACGTTGCTCTACGTCTTTCACTTACCGGCCGGCGGTTTTCAAACTGGCTGGTTCCTCGAATCCATCGCTTCTCAAGTCCTCGTGATTTTCATTATTCGCACGCGCCGCTCCTTATTCCACTCCCGCCGTCCCAGTTTGCCGGTGACACTGAATACCATCGGTGCGGTCGCGGTCGCCTGGCTGATTCCGTACCTCGCCGTCGGTCGGATTTTCCACCTCCAACCCCTGCCGGCATTGATCACGCTAGCCATCGCCGGCATTGTTACGGTCGATCTGTTACTCGTCGAGGCCGCCAAGCACTGGTTCTACCGCCGCTGGCAACTTCAAGCCGCCTAATCTATGTTGTTCCGTCTCGGACAATTCTTCAAACACATCGGCCCTGGTGTGATTACCGGCGCCTCGGATGATGATCCGTCTGGAGTAGTGACCTATTCCCAAGCGGGCGCGAAGTTCGGCTACCAGCTTCTCTGGCTGGCCTTGTTCACGATGCCGCTGATGATGGCGGTCCAGGAAATGTCGGCCCGGCTCGGCCTGGTTACCCGTCGCGGCTTAGCCGCCCTGATCCGGCGCTATATTTCAAAGCGGGTAGCCATTGCCCTGAGCTTCTTTCTTCTGATCGTGAATACGGTCAATATTGGTGCTGACTTAGGCGCTATGGCGGCGGTCAGCAAACTCCTCCACCCCGCTCCAACCTTCATCTATCTGGCCTTGTTTGCCGGGTTGATCGTCGCCTTAGAAGTTCTCATTCCGTACCGGAAATACGTTAACGTCTTAAAATGGTTGACCTTCGCTTTGCTAGCCTATGTGGCAACCGCCTTTTTCGTCCACGTCGATTGGGGCCAGGTCGCCTGGCGGACGCTCATCCCGACGTTGACCACCCAGCCAGGGATGATCGCCATTATCGTCGCCATCTTGGGCACGACGATTTCACCTTATCTCTCCTTCTGGCAAAGTTCGGAAGAGGTGGAGAGTGAACTGGCTACGCCACGGCAGGCTTCACACATCAGTCGATTAATCCGGACCATGCGGATCGACACGGTGACGGGCATGGTCCTGTCGAACGTGATCATGTTCTTCATTATCGTCACGACCGCCGCCACTCTCCACCAGGCCGGCGTGACGAATATTGCCACGGCCCAGCAAGCGGCTGAAGCGCTCCGACCGATTGCTGGTAACTTAACCTTTTGGCTATTCGGCATTGGCATCATCGGGACAGGCTTGCTGGCCGTGCCTATCCTGGCCGGATCGGCGGCCTATGCCCTGGCGGAGGTTCTCGACTGGCGCGAAGGGTTATCAAAACATTTCCGCCAAGCGCCGACATTTTACGCCATTATTATCATGGCCATTTGGATTGGCGCGGCTATGTCTGCCACCGGCGTTTCACCGATCGCCTTCCTCATTGGCGCGGCTATCCTCAATGGTTTACTCGCCCCGGTGGCCTTGTGGTACATCATCCACTTGGCCGACCGGGCAGACGTGGTTGGTGCTTTTCCTAGTCAGCCGATCGTCCGGGTGGGCGGGTGGGTCACCTGGGCCTTGATGACCGTGGCCGGAGTCATGTACATCGGACAACTTTTCATCCGGTCATGATGTCTCGACGACAACACCGGTACTTCATGTACGGCCTGATTATTCTTCAAGTCAGCTTATTGAAGTTTGAGCTGTACGGAAATTTCGACACCGCTCAACGACAACTCGCCTTAGGGCTGACGAACCTGGCGGCTGTGGTCTTGATCGTCTGGTTTGATCGATGGCTTCGCCGTCGCGGCAGCGGACTATCCTGGTTCACCATCGTGTTGGTGGTCGCGGCCGTTTGGCTTGACGCCCTGGGTAATTTCCAACACCTCTACGGCCACTTCTGGTGGTGGGACCGTATCACCCATACGATTGGCGGTATGGCCGTGTCCGGCGGATTTGTTGATTTTTACCAGGCCTGGCGTCGGACCGGGAAGTTGCAGACGACCTGGGGGCAAGCGACATGGTTAGGCTTCCTCGTTGGTCAATTTATTGGGGCCATGTATGAAGTTAGCGAATGGTTGGGCGATATGTGGTTTCATACCCATCGCGTCGTCTATACCTATGACACGCCCCACGATCTGTTCTTTAATCTGCTGGGCGGAGCGCTGGTCGTCCTGCTTTTTCGCCTGACCAGGCGGCCAGCATAACGTTGTGTGCGCACCGAAAAAATGGTATAGTAAGTCAGTTATTATTGACGCCATTTCGTGACGCCTCGCACGCTTAGCACTGACATACCAGCTCTCGTTGGTCAAACCGTCACCCTCAAAGGGTGGGTCCATGTCCGTCGCGATATGGGCAAGATTATTTTCATCCACCTCCGTGACCGGACCGGCCAGGTCCAGGTTGTTTTTGTGCCGGGCGAGTGCCCGGATTACGAACTGGCCAAGACGCTCCGTGATGAATTCGTGGTGGAAATTGGCGGCCAGGTCGCCAAACGCGGCCCAAAAAACGTCAATCCGAATATGCCAACCGGCGACGTAGAAGTTCAGGCCCGCAGTCTGAAGATCTTGTCGGCCGCAGAAACACCCCCGTTTCCACTCGACGATACCACGCCAGTCAATGAAGATAGCCGGTTGACGTACCGTTACCTTGATCTGCGTAGCCAGCGGATGAACGAGAACCTACGTCTTCGTTCGCGGGTTGCCATGTTCTTGCGGAATTACTTGATTGCGCAAGGCTTTACGGAAATCGAAACGCCATACATTACCAAAGGCACGCCCGAGGGCGCCCGCGAGTTCATTATTCCCTCGCGCCAACATCAAGGCCAGTTTTATGTTCTTCCACAAAGCCCCCAACAATTCAAACAGCTGCTCATGGTCGCCGGGATGGAACGCTACTTCCAGATTGCCCGCTGCTTCCGCGATGAAGATCAACGTGGCGATCGCCAGCCGGAATTCACCCAGCTCGACCTAGAAATGTCCTTTGTCCAACAAAACGACGTACTTGATCTCGTCGAGCAGATGTTCACGGCCATGGTCAAGGAGCTCTGTCCGGAAAAAAAGATCACGACCACGCCGTTCCCGCGGATTCCGTACGCCGAAGCTATGGCCAAGTGGGGGAGTGATAAGCCGGATATTCGGGAGGACAAGAACAATCCCAATGAACTAGGATTTTGCTTCATCGTTGATTTTCCGCTGTTTGAATATTCGGAGACGGACAAGAAGCTCGTGAGCACACATCATCTCTTCACCTCGCCGCAAGATGATGATGTCGCCTTGCTGGATAGCGATCCAGGCAAAGTGAAAGGCAAACAGTACGACTTCGTTCTCAATGGATTTGAAATTGCTGGCGGCTCGATCCGAATTCATGACCAGGAGTTACAACGAAAAATTTTCAAAATCCTGAAACTGACGGATGAGGAAATCGAAGCCAAGTTCGGCCACATGCTCCGGGCTTTTAGCTATGGAGTGCCGCCGCACGGCGGCATTGCCCCAGGACTCGACCGCATTGTCATGCTCCTGCGGAACGAACCGAATATCCGCGAGGTTATTGCCTTCCCGAAAACGGGCGATGCCCGGGACTTAATGATGGGCGCGCCGAGTGAGCTGCCGCCGACTGCGCTGCGCGAGGCGCATATCCAAATCAAGAAGGAGTAGCATGCGTCCCGTTAGAAAGACCTATGTCAAGATAAACGAAATGGATGTATCCGAAGATTCTCAACAAAGGACTTTCTAACGGGATGCGCCTATCAGCACTCCAACGCTCCATTCTCCGCGAGTGCTACCAATCAAAGCAACCACACATTTCCCGCCAGCCATTCGCCAAGTTCTACCCGCCGAAAACCCCTCCAACGAAAATCGTGAACAGTGTCACGGCCTTGCTCGAACGGTTAATTGATAAAGGCCTGATGATCGGCTTCGGCCGCCGGACACCGGAGAAATGGTTCATTGAACAAGTCCGGTTAACCCCGCTTGGTCGCCGGATCGCCAAACAATCGTTCGGCCAACAACAGCGCTTACCACTCACATAACCTTTCGCCTATGCCCATTCCCGCCAAAGTCCAAAACTACCTCAAGAAGTTGAAGATCAAAAACGAGGTCGTTGAACATAAAACAGTCTTCACGGTTTATGATCTTGCCCAGACGTTGAAGATCAAGATGAATACCATCGTCAAGACGCTGCTGATTAAAGCCGATAAAGAGTATAAACTCGTCGTCTTGCCGGCCCACCGCCGCTTAAATATTGAAGCCGTGAAAAAACTCCTGGGCGCGAAAAAAGTGTCGATCGCCAAGGAATCAGACATGGCTCGGGAAATGAAGGTCAAGCCAGGCGCGCTTACTCCATTCGGTCAATTACACAAACTCGGCGTGGTCGTTGATAAGGGATTACTGAAGATGCAAAAAGGCTTATTTGGTGCTGGCAGTTTTACCGAGTCGGTCCGTCTGAAGATCAAAGATTACATCAAAGCCGAACAGCCAACGGTAGGTAATATTTCCGAAGCCGCAAAAAAATAATTCATGCGCGAAGTTAAGGTCCCATCCTTCTCTGGTCCGCTCGATCTGCTCCTGCAATTGATCGAACAACAACAACTGGATATTTCCCAGGTGTCCTTAGCGACCGTGACCGAGCAGTACATTGCCACGTTGCAATCAATGGACGAATTGCCAGTTGATGAATTGGCTGACTTTCTGGTCATTGCCGCTAAGTTGTTACTCATTAAGTCGCGCTTGCTGATTCCGGCCGATGAGGCTGATCAGACCGATGACGTAGGTCTTGATTTGGAGCGGCAGCTCCGGATGTACCGAGCCTTTGTCGAAGCGGCGGTCAAGGTAGGGAAGATGTGGAATAGTCACAAGACAATCTATGCCCGGGAAGGCTGGCGACAGATTGAACCGATTTTCCATCCACCCGAGGCGCTGGCGGCCAATGACTTGCGTGAACTTTTCGGCGGCGTCCTCAAACAACTTGAACCAATTACACGCCTGCCCCAGACGGTCATGGTCCGGACGATCAATATCCGCGAAAAAATTAACCAAATCCGAGATCATTTACTGCAACAGCCAAGTACGAGTTTCCATAAACTTCTCAATATGGCTGGTTCAAAAACCGATGTCATCGTGACCTTCTTAGCGGTCCTTGAGTTAGTGAAATTACGCAGTGTCACCGTCAATCAGGATCAGCAGCACGGTGATGTCAGTATCGCCCTACTCAGTTCCGACCAACCTCTCACCATTGATGTCACGAGCGTATGAGCTTATCAAGCAAAATTGAAAGCATCTTACTCGTGGCAACCCGGCCGATGTCAACGAAGCGTTTAGCCGAACTCATCGGCGCAAAGCCTGACGAGGTCACGGCGGCCGTGGACACCTTAGCTCAGAAGTACAACGTTGACGACAGTGGCCTACAAGTCCTCCGACATGCGAGCAGTATTCAACTCGTGACGAGTCCGATGAACAGCAAGCTCGTGACCGACTATCTGAAAGAGGAACAAGCGGGAGAATTAACGCGGCCATCGTTGGAAACGCTGACCATTATTGCCTACCGCGGCCCGATTTCTAAAATCCAGCTCGACACGATCCGCGGCGTGAATTGCGCTTTGATCTTACGGAACCTGATGATCAAGGGCCTGGTTGAAGCGATGTCACACAAGGACAAAATGCAGACGAGTTATCAGGTCACCACCGACTTCATCAAATTTCTCGGCCTGACGGCCATTACCGAACTCCCGGACTATGAACAGCTCAACCGTGACGAGCAATTGGAACAATTGCTCAATCCGCAAGCCGTCGCGGTGAGCCAAGAACATCCGAACACGCAGCCACCATCCCATGCCGACCAAACATCGTAGCTCATCAAGCAGTCACCTGGCGGGTATCAGCCCGCTCGTCGTGGCAAATTGGAAAATGCAATTCACGACTGACCAAGCGGTGGCGACGGCCACGAAGCTGAAAACAAAGCTACGGACATTTGGCTCGCTCGTGAAAGTCGGTATCTGTCCATCGTTTGTCGGGCTGACCGAGGTCGGTCAGGCGATCACAGGCAGCGTGCTCCGCCTAGGCAGCCAGGATATTTTTTGGGATGAGCGGGGGCCGTATACGGGCGAAGTTTCGCCCTTGGATATCCAGCAGGCCGGGGTGGAGTATGTCATTGTTGGCCATTCCGAACGTCGTCAGATACTGGGCGAGACGGATACCATGGTGGCTCGGAAAATGATCAGCGCCGTGACACATGGGATGATGCCCATTCTCTGTATCGGTGAAACCGGTGAGGAACGGCGGACGAATCAGCAAGACCTCGTTGTCACGCGCCAGCTTCAAGCGGCTTTCCGAAGCCTACCGCCGCCACCGCGCCATCGTCGAATCTCGATTGCCTATGAACCAATTTGGGCTGTCGGTACGGGCGAAGCCGCCAGCGCGACCCAAGCCGATGCCATGCGTGAATTGATTATCCAAGTCCTCGTTGACCTTTACGGCCCCGAATTAGTTGGTAGTAACTTCCGGATTCTATACGGCGGGAGCGTCACCGCTGATAATATTGGTGACTACGTTAACCCGGAAGGTTTCCATGGGGCCCTCGTCGGCACGGCCAGTCTCGACCCCGTCAGCTTCGTCACGTTACTTCAGCGCGTTAAAAAGATCTTTAGCTAACATCCCTATGTCCACCCCCATCCGCGTCGCCATCAACGGTTTCGGCCGCATCGGTCGCAACGCTTTCAAAATCGCCCTAACCAAACCGGAATTGGAAGTCGTCGCGATCAACGATCTTGGTAGCCTAGATGTTATGGCTCATTTACTGCGTCACGACACCGTCTACGGTCATTTTGATCAACCAGTAGAGGTCAAAGGGGATTCGTTGCTCATCAATGGCCGTCAGATCAAATTTTTATCGGTCAAAGAACCGGAGCAGTTGCCCTGGAAGGACTTACGGATTGACGTGGTTCTTGAGTCAACCGGCCACATGACGAAAGATGGCGACGCCCGGGCTCACATTAAAGCCGGGGCTCAGCGTGTTATTGTCTCGGCCCCAACCAAAGGCGGGAACGTTCAGACCTATTTACTGGGGGTGAACATCGACGATAATCACGGCGATGACGTTATCTCGAATGCCTCGTGTACGACGAACTGTGTCTCCCCGGTGACGAAGGTGATGCTCGAGTCGTTTGGTATCCAGAAAGCAGCCATGACGACCATCCACTCTTACACCGCCGAACAGAACCTGGTCGACGGCCCAGTCCCGCCGCTCCATCCCGATCTCCGTCGCGCCCGGGCGGCCGCTCAGAATATTGTCCCGACGACATCAGGGGCAGCCATTTCAACTGGCGAAGTCTTGCCGGAACTGAAGGGAGTATTCGATGGCTACGCCCTGCGCGTTCCGACCATCACTGTTTCCTATACAGATTTCACGTTTATCACGAAGAAACGAACAACGATTGACGAGGTCAACGCCGCCTTCACCGCTGCTGCCGGGTCGCCGGGCATGAAAGGAATTTTAGACGTTACCAATGAGCCATTAGTTTCCTCTGACTTCAAAGGCAATCCAGCCTCAGCGATTGTTGACCTCTTGCTGACGAATGTCATTGATGGCGACATGGTCAAGGTCGCGGCCTGGTATGATAATGAATGGGGATATTCAAACCGCTACGTCGAGCAGGCGATTCTGGTTGGACGTCAGTTGAACGCCGTTCAGTAGCCCACGGCCGCTATTCATGGTATACTTATCCACCGTGCCTCCCTTGGATACATTACGACGAGAGGGCACCATAAGCCTCGACCTAGCTATCTAATAACGCAGTTGCCGCCCGGCGAAGCCGGGTCCGGCTCTGCCGGAAAAGGAGGTGAGACAGATGTGGATTTTCACTAAAGAAGGTTTGTCCCGCCTGTTTTTCTACTTCGGATTTGTGTCCGGAATTTTAGGCGTTTTAACCCAACGCGGTTTGTTGAATCAAGTTGACCCGAATAACCTCGTGGCTGACCCTTCATTCTTCTTCTTGCTGGGTGGTTTGCTCGTCTTGTGCGGTATTTATCTCAACACCGATCCTCGCAAGGGTTTGGTCTAGTTCGAAAACACAACCGGGACTACTTAGCGTAGTCCTGGTTGATGTTGGTAGCGCCACCGGGATTCGAACCCGGGTTTTGTGGATGAGAACCACATGTCCTAGACCGGACTAGACGATGGCGCCAAGATAAGCAGACCTAGTCTAGGGTACAGCCCTGTTTTTGACAACCATCAAGACAGAAGTGAGTGACTTTGCTATACTTGTGGATAGTCTATGTCCCGCTCAAGCATCATTCTCTTCACTGTTCTCGCCGTCGTCATCCTGGGCGGTGGAGCTTTCCTGTGGCTGAACAAAGGACTGTGGATGAAACCAGCCTCAACGACGAACACGACCAACACCGCTACGGTCACCAATAGCTCAGTCAACCGTTTGACAGCCAACCTTAATCTGTCGACTCCCGATACGCTCAAGGGCGATAAGAGCCTGGACAATACCCTCGTCGTGGCCAGCACGTCCGTCCATGTGTCCAGTAGTCTTAAGACAGCGACCTATGAAGGGGCGCCTGCCCCAGCCGGAAAAGAATTCGTCATTGTTTACTTCGATCCGATCACGGCCGACAAAGTCGAGGCTGTTGATCAAGCTCTGGAGGCGAACATCCACCTAGTTTTTGGTCAGGAGACCATCGCCTTAACGGGTGTGAAGATCGCTGCTAATCTCGTCAAAAACGACCGCGGCTACCTGAAGTTTATCGTGCCGACCAATGCCGCCCACCTCATTCTCGAATTCGGCACGGGCTCGTCAGCGCAGCGCGTGGCGTTAGCGTACTAGGCCTTCGGCCCAATGCGCATTGGGCTCGTTACCCAGGCCTACTATCCTATCCTCGGCGGCGTCACCGAGCATGTTTGGCATTTGGGAATGGAATTGCAGCGGCGCGGTCACCAGGTCACGATCATTACTGGTAACACCAAGAAGATTGAGGACCGGGGACTACGCGTTGTGCGCCATGGGTTCCAGATCCCACTCATGACGAACGGGGCAAACATCTCGGTCACTTGGGGCTGGAAGCTCGGCCGGACGTTACAGCGGCTCGAGCAGTCAGAGCGCTTTGACATTGTTCATGTCCAAAGTCCGCTCGACCCGGGATTGCCATTGATTGCCAGCAAAGCCATGCAGACGCCGAAGGTTGGAACCTATCACACCGCCCGGCAACCGAACGGCAGCGCGGCCGAGCACATCCCCCGGATTTTTCGCCGCGTCTTTCTCGATGCTCTGGGAAAAATTCAAGCCCACATTGCCGTTTCGCCAGCCGCCGAAGAATTTGTCCATCGGTATTTCCCCCAAGTTCCGATGTCGATCATTCCGAATGGCGTTGACACGACGGCCTTTTCACTGGCGGTCAAACCGCTGCCACAGTATCGTGACGGAAAGCTGACGATTCTCTTTGTCGGCCGGATGGACCCTCGTAAAGGTGCGAAATTCCTCTTCGGCGCCCTCCCATACCTCGAAGAGGGACTCGGTGATGCCTATCGGATTGTGGTGGTCGGAACGGGCTGGATGCAAAAATACTACGACACGTACATTCCCTTGAAGCTCCGTCACCGCGTCGAATTCGCTGGCTACGTTTCTCCGGAAGAACTGCCACGCTACTATCGGAGTGCCGATGTGTACTGCTCGCCGGCGACAGGCAACGAAAGCTTCGGTATTGTCTTGCTGGAAGCGATGGCCAGCGGCACGTCCGTCGTCGCCTCGGATATCGATGGCTACCGCTGGGTTATCACCCCTGGGAAAGAAGGTCTGCTTGTTCCCCCGCGTAGCCCCCAACACCTGGCCCAAGCCATCCTCGAGCTAGCGAATGACCCGGCTCGGCGCAAGACGATGGGGGAGCAGGGGAGGAAGACGGCGGAAAAGTATGCCTGGTCCAAGATCGTGGATCAAATTGAAGCGGTCTACCAAACAGTACTTCAGCGCTAACCCATAGACCCTTGACAGCCCTATTTTTTGGGCTATACTTCAAATTAGCACTCTCCTAGTGAGACTGCTAACTCCAAACTATGCCTATTTCCGAGCGTCAGGAAGCCCTCCTGCGTGCCATCATCCTCGACTACACCACAACTGCCAAGCCCATTAGCTCGGGGCAGATGGTTAATCGCAAGGGACTGGATGTCTCGCCGGCGACCGTTCGTAACGACATGGCGGCCCTTGAAGAGGCCGGATTCCTGCAACAGCCCTATACCTCGGCCGGCCGGATCCCGACGGAAAAAGCCTGGCGTTGGTATGTCCAACAGCTCGACGATCAGGGCCGGGTCAAACGTCCCGACCAGGAACGCTTACAATCAGTTACCCAAGGTCACCGTCAATCAGAGCAAGACATGCTCCGTCAGTTGGCCAAGGCCTTGGCTGACGTGGCGGATGAAACGATCATCGTCGCCTTCGGGAAAAACGATACCTACTACACCGGCCTGTCCAACTTGTTCCAGCATCCGGAGTTCGAAGACGTTGATGTGCTGCAGAACTTATCACGTGTCGTCGATCACCTCGACGTCGTCATGGCCCGGATGTTCGAACAGATCCGCGGCGATGTCCAAGTCTTCGTCGGCACGGAAAACCCAATCTCATCGCAATGCGGGACAGTCTTGGTCCGTTATCACCTGCCCGATCGACATTCTGGCTTGATCGGCATCCTCGGCCCGCTACGCCAAGACTACTCCGACCACATGGCCCTCCTGCGCTATACACAATCCCTCCTCGAGTCCGTCTAATACTATGGACGAGCAAACAACCCCGACCATTCCCGAGGAATTAGCCAAACTTCAAAAACTGGCTGATGAGCACCTGGCCGGTTGGCAGCGCGCTAAGGCTGATTACCTCAACTTGAAACGCCAGGCCGAAAAAGAACGCGAAGATATCGCCAAATACGCCCAAGCCGGCGCCGTCCTCCAATTCCTACCGATCTACGACAACCTCAAGCGTGCCGCCACCCACATTCCTGATGAGCAGAAGTCACAGGATTGGGTGAAAGGCCTAACGCACATCCAGAAGCAATTCGAGGATATTCTCAAGACCATGGGTCTGACGCCAATTACGACCATCGGCTCAACCTTTGACCCAAATCTCCACCACGCCGTTCACAAAGTGTCCGGCCTAAAGGCCGGATCCGGCTCCGCCGGAAAACCAGTGCCGAGTGGAACCATTGTCGAGGAGGTCAAATCAGGGTTCATGCTCGGCGACCGTGTGCTTGAACCGGCGCAAGTAACCGTGGCGGAATAATTCTTTGACCACCCCTCCTCAGGTGAAGAGGGAATAGAAAGAGGGTCAAGCGGGTGACTCACCTCGTGCCCACAATCGCGTAACGGCTGGCTCCGGCTCGCCGGATCGCGACACAAGCATGGGTCACCCACTCGGCTCTCTGCAGCCTCAAACCTGAAACCCTCAACCTCAATGGCGCAACCACCATCATTCAACCCCCACAGCAACATCATGCGGATGAACGTCCGCTGCCCAGTCTGTGGCCAGCTCTATGACCTGGCTCGCCTGCAGATCCTCGGCGAACGCGACCAACAGATCTTAGCCTACATCGACTGTGGCCAATGCACTACGGCCCTCGTCTCGATCCTGTCGGTCAATCCGACCGGCATGACCGCCCAAGGTCTCGTCACCGATCTCTCGGCCGAAGAAATCGTCGGTCTCGATGAGCGCGGGCCAGTTGGCCATAACGATGTGCTAGAAATCCACGAACGACTCGAAGGTCAGCACAGCAACTTCTTTACCCAACGTTAATTACTCAGACTGATATAACCGTATGCCAAAAATCTTAGGAATCGACCTCGGAACCACCAACTCGGCCATGGCCATCATCGAAGGTGGCGAGCCGAAAGTGTTAGAAAACGCGGAAGGCGCCCGAACGACGCCGTCCATCGTGGCCATGTCCAAAACGGGCGAACGCCTGGTCGGCCAAGTCGCTAAGCGTCAGGCCGTCGTCAATCCGGCCAACACGATCTACTCGGTCAAACGGCTGATCGGCCGCCGCTGGGAAGACGCCGAAGTCCAGCGCGACGTGAAGCTCCTCCCGTTCGCGATTAAACATGCCGGCGACGGCGTGAAAATTGAGATGGGCGGAAAGGACTACACCCCGCAGGAAATCTCGGCCATGGTTCTCCAGAAACTGAAAGCCGACGCCGAAGCGAAACTCGGTGAAAAAATCACCGAAGCGGTCATTACCGTTCCGGCCTACTTCGATGATGCCCAGCGCCAAGCGACGAAAGACGCCGGCCGCATTGCCGGTTTTGATGTGAAACGGATCATCAACGAACCAACTGCCGCCGCTCTGGCCTACGGTTTCAACAAGAAGAAAGACGAAAAGATCGCCGTCTATGACCTCGGCGGCGGTACGTTCGATATTTCTGTCCTCGAAGTTTCGTCTGACACGGTTGAAGTGAAGTCCACCAACGGCGATACCCACCTCGGCGGAGATGACTTTGACCAGAAAATCATCAACTGGATGAATGAAGAGTTCCGCAAGCAAGAGGGGATTGATTTGTCCAAAGACCAAATGGCTCTGCAGCGCTTGAAGGAAGCGGCGGAAAAAGCCAAGCACGAACTGTCGTCCTCAATGGAAACGGAAATCAACTTACCGTTCATCACCCAAGGCGCCGCTGGTCCGCTGCACATGGTCATGAAATTCACCCGCGCGCAGCTGGAAAACCTAGTCCGTGATCTCGTCGAGCAAACATTGGAACCAACCAAGAAAGCTTTGGCCGATGCCGGATTACAACCATCCCAAATCAACGAAGTGATTCTCGTCGGTGGTATGACCCGCATGCCGCTGGTCGTCCAAACGGTTGAGAAATTCTTCGGCAAAAAAGCCAACGCCAGCGTTAACCCGGATGAAGTCGTGGCCGTCGGCGCCGCCGTGCAAGCCGGCGTCCTCCAAGGCGAAGTGAAGGATGTCCTCCTGCTCGATGTCACGCCGTTGACCCTCGGTCTTGAAACAATGGGCAGCGTGATGACGCCGTTGATCGACCGTAATACAACAATCCCTACTTCTAAATCGCAAGTGTTCAGCACCGCCGCGGATAACCAGAATCAAGTGGAAATTCATGTCCTCCAAGGCGAACGCTCAATGGCTTCGGATAACAAAACCCTCGGCCGGTTCATTCTCGACGGTATTCCGCCCGCTGCCCGCGGCACGCCGCAAATCGAAGTCACTTTTGACATCGACGCCAACGGCATTCTCAACGTCAAAGCCAAGGACAAAGGCACGAACAAAGAACAAGCTATCACCATTCAAGGTTCGACCGGCTTGTCGAAAGACGAAGTCGAGAAACTGCGCAAAGACGCCGAGCTCCACGCCGCCGAAGATAAGGTCAAAAAGGAACTGATCGAAACGCGCAACATGGCCGAGCAATTGTCCTACGCCGCGGAGAAAGCGCTGAAAGACGGCGGCGAAAAAGTTCCGGCGGAAGTCCGGACCGACGTTGAAGCGAAGATTAATGACGTCAAGAAGCTGAAGGACAGCGATAACAAGCAGGCTATCGAAAACGCCTCCAAGGCCCTGTCCGACGCGATGCAGAAGATTGGCCAGGCGGCCTATCAACAGGCCCCCCAGGGCCAACCAGGGGCTCAAGGAGCCGCTGGGGCCCAACCCGGTTCTGACAAAGAACCGATTGAAGGAGAGGTTGTAGACGAAAAGAAGTAACTAACCTTGCGCCGGCCCGAGAGGGCCCGCGCGCACGGTAAAGCCGAAAAAAATATACAAGGCAAGGCCAACGGATTATTAGCAGGCATGGAAAATT
>CAZFGG010000002.1:0-99900 GCA_964518425.1 uncultured Gammaproteobacteria bacterium | reverse complement strand
CCGCCACACCCGGGGCTCCAGGCCGGGGGTGGCCCCAACCGGGTTTACAAAAAACACGTTTTTTTGTATTTTTTTTCACAAAAAAATAAAAAAAAACCTGGCCGCGGCCCCGCGGGGGGGGGCGCTCACTGTAATGCCTAATAAATTAGACAAGGCTAGCCAAACGGATTATGAGCAGGCATGGAAATTTGTCGAACAAACCGACAGCGTTTTTGCCGCTGTCATGGTTGGCGCAACATTTATTGAGGGGAAAATTAGTGAATACCTGGACAAATCATTGGGGTACCCAGAATACATTTGGGAGGGTCAGTACCTACCTTACGGCCAAAAGTTAAAAATTGCCCTTTCGGTTGGGTACTTACAGGACACTGAAGGAATGCCTTGGCGTGAATTGATTCCTCTTCATGAACGATTCGGAACTTTCCGAAATAAATTTGCTCATAAAGTTAGTTATAAACTCAAACAGGAAGATCTCGAACTTCTAAAACAAATAAACTATTGGTTTTCCGCGACGGCGCCAAAATTTCCTTCAAATGAAGATGAACAAATTCCTTATACAAAGCATGCTATGACAGTGTTGATGGCTTTTGCTGGAAGTTGGGCCAATTGATATATGACATTTGACTGGACAAAAATTATTTCGAATGTAGGCGGTACGGGAATCATTGTTGGAGCAGCGACTTTAATTTTACGTAAGCTTATTGAAAATTACTTTTCCAGCAATCTAGAAAAAACGAAACATGATCTTGAGAAAGAAGTTATAAAATATAGAACCCGATATGAAAAACTTCACGCCGAACGAGCCGAAGTGATCAAGATCACTTATCAAAAAATTGTGAACACCTTCGGTGACTTTGAATCTTTGATGAGAATGATGCAATGGGCGGGTGAACCGGATCAAAGCCAAAAATATACAACCGCAGCGGATAGCTTTAACGACCTGTCAAAGTATTTTCATCAGAACGAAATATTCTTTGATCAAAAACTTGCTGAAAAAATTAATGATTTGATAAATACATTGATGAAATCATTAATGGTTTTTAACACTCCTAAATTTATTCAAGGCGACAAAATGACCCGAGATGTCGAAAAATGGCATGAAGCATGGCAAATCTTACAAAATAAAGTTCCGGAAATAAAAAAAGAAATAGAGGCTCAGTTTCGAAACATTCTGGGAGTTGAATTGTAGTTAAGCAGATTTATAACTATCACCCTCCCACACCAACCCCGGATTGGGTCAGGTAAAACCCCTCCCACGACAACCCCATGAGGAAGTGCGGAGTCAATCTGCAGGGGCGTAAAAAAGGCTTAGCCGTTGGCTAAGCCTTCATGAAGTATGCCCCCGAAAAGAGATGTTTCGCACCGTTGATGCTGACGGTGACGTACTGTGGGTGACCGGCCGACTTGGCCGAACTGTACTGACAGGCGTCCTCGTGTGATTGGTCGAGGTTCAGCATGTCGCAGGTACAGGGCCGTTCCGGTACCGGCTCGACCCTCTCGACCACGAACGGTCCAAGGTCTCCCTGATTTTCCGGGCGTAGATGGCGGAACAAGTCGGGATTCCAGGTGACGTGGTCACCCGGTTGGAACAGAGCGACTCCTTGAGTTTTGGTCACAAGTGCCTCCTGAAGGTCGAATTGGATCAACAATGAACTCGGCTGACTGTAGAACTGAATAGGAGCCCTGTCAAGACTTCAATCGGCAAAAAATCCCTCGCCTAGGCTATAGGCAAGGGATTGAACAAATCGGCTACGTCGTCTCCGTTGTCCAGGTCGGACAGGACAAGCTCCTTTGCTTTGAGGTAGTCCAGGAGCCGTCGGCCCAACTCCCGACGTTCGGCGGGCGTATCGATCGGGCCGTCGATCGAGAACAGCAGCCGGTCAGGCTCTTTGACCTGCGGCCACGGCGTCCGGCAGACGAGGTAGTACTCCTCTTCCTGAAAATAGGCCACGGTCAAACGAAGGACTGCCATCGGATACCTCCTCGTTGAAGGAACTACGTCAGATACTCTTGATATACTGCCGATGGTTGGTCCTGTCAACTCGTCAGGATGTAAGCATTTTCCTCGTGAGGCGTCAGTAGTTATGACTCATTGACTAACCATGAGAAGGGACTACACTATGGACAAAGCCCAAAAGGTCAAAGGGGACGTCAAGAAGCAAAGCCATAAGGTCAAGAAAATTGTCACCGGTGCCGCCATCGCCGCGGCCGCCTACGGAGCCAAGAAGTTCTATGACGCGGCTAAAGACGCAAAAGATAAGACGGATGAAATGAAATCTTCTGAAGAATAAACGAAAGGAAAATTGATATGGATATTCTCTGGTTCCTCATCGTCGGCGCGATTGCCGGATGGCTCGCTGGCTTGATTTGGAAAGGTCATGGCTTTGGTTTATTTGGTAATATTATCGTCGGCATCATTGGTGCCCTCATTGGCGGCTTTTTCTTCCGCGCCCATGGTCTCGGTAGCGCTATTCTCATTTCCGTTGTCGGTGCGATGATTTTCTTATTCGTCGTTGGCCTAATCCGTCGCGGCGAAGCAGCGGCCTAAACAATTCGACCTCCGTATGAGTAGGGGCAGGAGACTGCCCCTATCTTGTGCTATACTTTCGCTATGGACATGCCAAAGGAACAGCTTGAAGAAGCCAAGAAGAAGCTGACGCCGGAACAATACAATGTCTGCTTCCTGAAAGGGACAGAACCCCCGGGCAGCGGCAAGTTTTTACATAACGATGTCGACGGGATGTACATCTGCGCCGTTTGTGGTCAAGAGCTCTTTTCGTCGGATACGAAATTCGATTCACAAACAGGCTGGCCAAGTTTTTGGGATCCGGCCGCCAAGGCAAATGTCACGACTCAAGATGATGTTGAGCTAGGCATGCGCCGGACGGAAGTGCTCTGCTCTCGCTGCGGATCGCATCTTGGTCACGTTTTTAACGACGGACCGAAGCCAACTGGACAACGATATTGTATTAATTCGTTAGCCTTAGAATTTAAAGAAAAGTAGTAGCAATCATCATGACTAAGCTTGCCAAAAGCCTTATTTTGTGATATAATCAAATAAGTTTCAATAGATTAGCCAAAAAATATGGACAGTCAAGTCATGTCCGAAGTAACCGAGCAAACAAAAACTCTCAATATCGTCGGACAGGTCACGAATGTCGTTCTCGGATTAGCCATAACGACTGGCTTTATTGTCTCCGGGTTTGCCTATGAATTTATTATTCCGGTTAAGGGCGGGGGCACAACAGGTGCTTCAGCCTTAGCGGTCTCACAAGTCACAGCCGCGAGCTCTACGCTGGAAGTCATGGGAACGTTCCAGCCGCTGTATTATCGAGCCGGTGCCACGACCCTGTACACCCAAACCAATGAGCAATCTGGATATGCGGGCAACACCACGACGACGAACCAGCCTCTGAAAATCGTCTTAGCCGCGTCACCAAACTCTAACTCGAACACCTCACCGGCGAAAGTTTTAACAAAACCCTCAGCCTCCCTTCTTCACCCGATCAAGAAATTCGGAATTATTCCGATCGCTGATGCCCAAGCTACCTCCTTTTCCATTGAGCCAGAAAACCCACTGACCTTTCCGACCCAGATGGTTCTGTTGACGTATGGCGCTCGGACCAGAGCAAACACGCTCGTCACGAAAACGCTGACGGTATGTATCGGATCGACCGCTTCCACGACGCTCTACGTCGGTTCGGATGGGACAACATACACGAGCATGAATACCTTCGGCGTCTTGAGCGGCCCAACGTCAGAGTCTTGTAGCGCCATCGTCCGTCGCGCGCTCAAGCCGATAAGTCTGACCGCCGGTCGCATGGTGGCACAAGCATCCGCTTGGCCAACGAACGAAAGGTATACTTTCTTCCGTGGCCAAACTGCTTTAGCACACCTCGATCCCTTGAATGACTTTCAGCCTGGTCAAGGAACTGCCTCGGCTTCAGCTAATGACCCCTTAATGGTTAGTCCCGAGGTCAATAGTGATCCGACTGACCTGACTCTACCCGCCTCATTCGTTACACTCACCGGCCAAAATCAGGCAGGCCTAGCAACAACGATGACACTGTGCATGCCGCCGATGACGATCTTGGGGAACGGTTATCGCGTTATCCCATATTTCTTCGCCAACGACGGCACAGCCTACAGCGATATTTTCCTAAGCCAGTTGGTCGTCGATTACGGCGATAACTTCACGACCTGTCCGGCCGCTCAAGCTAAGGCCTTGAAATATTCCCAGCTGAGCTCAGGAACAATTGCATCGGAAAAACCGACTGACCTTGGCCTGGCGATTGATCGAAGTAATATCTTGATGGCCGGATTTAATGGCACTACCTTTCACCAAGAAGGGACGGTGACGCCCCAACAAAATATGAATGACCCGGTCACGGTCGAACCAACCACCAGCGAGGCAGCGGTGTCCGTTACCTACCCTCGGTCACTCATGAATCTCACTGGCACCGATCTCAACGGTGCGACGGCCTACTCAACCACACTCTGTGTACCAGAAATGACTTGGAATTCCCAAGATGGAACCGCCCCCCGGTTATTTTACGATACAACCGGCACGCCCTATAACGACATCTTTCTCTTGCAGCCAGCAATGTCGGGGACGTGCGCTGCGACCATTCAGCACGGCTTAAAATTTGGCACTATTGAATCTGCCTCAACCTCACCAGCAGTTGATCCGCATCTTAGTAACCCGACCTTTCACGCACTCTATCTCTACAACAAAGGTACGATGGCCGGGCAGGTGAATTCAACCTGGTGGCATCTCATTGATCAGCCCCAAGGGACCCCCCACGACTTCTTCCCCTTCCTGATGCTTGTTGGTGGCGGTGATCCAGAGGAGGTCTTCGATGTGCCGACCGTTGGTGTGACGATTACTCATGACAGTGGTCAAAAACAAATTCTCTGCTTCCCGGGAAAAGCACAGATTAAGACCGGAGATATTTCAAAGCTCTATAGCGTGTTCTACGATTCCTCCGGCCAACCATATAGTGACCTCTTCTTGAGCCAACCGGTCACATGTGATCTCGGTGGCGGTGGTGGCGACATCAGTCCCGGCGAAAAACTTCGATAATCAATCAGTCCAAAAATAAAAATGTCACCCGTCGCGCATCCGCGGCGGGTGACTGCTTTTCAGCGGTAGTGAGTAAAAAGAAAACCCGTGTTAGCGACCAGGCTTTTGAAAGGCGTGGTCAACACGGGTTATGAGCTCCCGAAGGAGCGGAAGAACGAATGTCCCCGGGCGGGGACTGGGCGAACGTGTCTGTCGAGAGAACTCGACAGCTAGCCATGACGGTAACTACCCGTGACGGCATCCGCAGGCAAATGTGACCTGCTCAGCTGTTTGCTCGAGACCTCAATCGGTGCCCAGCTCCCCGCCGTGATGGCAGGAAAGATAAAAAGGGGAGGCTTTCAGAGCGTTGGCCACGGGCCGCACGCAGCGCTGACGCTTGGCCACCTCCCCTACGTTGTAAGAACGAGCCAAAAGTATACACCTTGACGGTCGTTTGTCAAGACCGGACATCTTCTGACGATTGAGTAATGACCTGAGGTCTTCCAAGATCGCTGACGTTGTTCAACCCTCGTCGATTGCCTTCCTCTCGAACGGCATCCATCAGAAAGGAAATTGAATCAGCCGAAGGTGTGATATCCTGCTCGACCTGAAAGACTACTTTTTCAGGGGGAGTAAACCCGGGCAGATCGGGAAACCAGATAACCGCTGACAAGCGGTGGTCTTTGGCCGCTACAACGTAAACAATTGCCCTCATCGTGTCCGCCCTCCTTCCCTGGGCTCAAGGTACGTGATCAGTGTCCTCTGGCTTCTACCACGTCTCTCTTGAGTCGTCAAGACGCTTCCTCGACCGGCTCAACAAGAGATGTTACTCTGGATGTATTCATTCCTGAAGGCCATTTATGACTTTTGAAGAATATCAACGCGACAGCCGGAAAACCGCGAAGTATTGGGACGCCGGCCGGAACATTGTTTACCCCACCCTAGGCTTAGCTGGCGAGGCCGGGGAAGTAGCGGAAAAAATCAAGAAAATATTACGCGACCGAAGCGGCCAAATAGACGCTGCCGCCAAAGCGGAAGTCAGTAAAGAACTCGGCGACGTACTCTGGTACGTTGCGCAATTAGCTACTGAATTAGGGCTGTCCTTACCAGCCATTGCCCAAGAAAACCTTGATAAATTATTCTCTCGCCTGGAGCGTGGCCAACTTGGCGGCTCTGGCGATAACCGGTAAATCTATGAACCAACCCCAACAGCAGATGCAGATTAAGGCGACGGATGAGGCCTTACGCGGCCAGTATAGTAACGCCATGCAAGTCACTCATACTCAACAGGAAGTCGTCTTGGATTTCTTCAATCTCTTACCACCCCAAGGTCAATTACTGAGCCGGATTATTACCAGCCCAGCTCACGCCAAGCAGATCGTGACCGCCCTGGCAGAGAACCTGAAGAAATACGAACAACAGTTCGGCGCCATTACGGCCGCGCCTGCGCCGTCGAGCGACTTCGGTTTCAGCACGCCGGTTTCATGATTGCGGCTGTTCAATCGCCGTGGAACGGCAAGTTTTCCTGGTTGATAATCCCTAGCCTCCTCGGAGCGCTCGGGTGGTGGTGGGGGATGAGTCAATTTGTCAGCGGCCAGGTCAACATCACCACCAACGCCGTTCAGAACGTTAGCCGCCCAGCGGTCATCGCTATTCTCGGGCTCGGTCTATGGTTGGGGGCGGGGTTGCTGACGACCTACCTCAGCCCACAGCGGCGGGTCCGCTGGGTTGTAGCGGCCGCCATCAGTCTGCCCCTGCTGGCATTTTTTCCACTCACCCTCTGGACCTTGGTGGCGGTGGTCGCGACTGGGGCGGGCTTGGCCTGGGCCTTTGACCAGACCTTTGCCGATAGCCACAACCGTTTAACGGTCCAGCCATTCCAAACGCTGAACGTTGGCCTCTCATCAGCTGTCGTGGCGGCCTTGGTAGCGGTCAGTGTCTTGTCCTATCAACAAGTCCGCGGCAATGAACAATCACACCAAGCGACCCTGGCTCGGCTGTCGGAGAGCATGGTCACGTTGACCGAACAATTTCTCCCGAGCATCTACCACGGGTACCAGCCAACAATGACGGTTGACCAACTCATCGGCTCGCAGCTGCCTGATGCCGATACAATCCTCAACGATATTCACTTCGATCAGTTAGCCAACCAGGCCGCCAAGCAACAAGCGCTCAACCAAAAAATTGAACACATCGGACTCGATCCAAACCAAATCCATCTTGATCTCCGTCAAGACACGGCCGCCCTGCGAGTCCAATTAAGCCATCAATTAGCAACGTACCGCCAAAAAGCGATTGACCAGGCCCGGGATAAACTCAGCCAGCAACTCGGTCTGACCGTCTCGGGTACCGAAGCGGTTCACCAAGCCCTGACCGATCTCGTCAGCCAAAAACTCTCAACCGCCTTCGGCCGGTATGTCAGTGTTATCCCGATCATTTTAGCGATTGGTGTTTTCCTCCTGCTACGATTGTTTTCTTTCCTCTACACTTGGGTCATTCTCGGTTTTGGCTGGTCGTTGTATCGGTTTTTACGTCTATCAAAAATTGTGTCGCTCGAAACGACAACTGTTCCGGCCCAACACCTAGAATGGCGTCGTTAGCAGTCTCTTGACGAGACTGCTAAATTGCGATAGCCTGAGCGAATATGGCCACTGATTATTACGACCTCCTCGGCGTCAGCCGATCGGCCAGCCAGGACGACATCAAAAAAGCTTTTCGCCAAAAAGCCCACCAACTCCATCCCGATAAGACGGGCGGCGATGCCGAGAAATTCAAGCAGGTCAACGAAGCCTACCAGGTTTTAGGCGACCCAACGAAACGCCAACAGTACGACCAGTACGGCCAAACGTTTGATCAAGCTCGTCGTCAGGGTGGCGGACCAGCAGCGGGGAATCCCTTCGGTGGGTTTGGTCAACAAGGCGGCTTCAGCGGTAACGTTGACTTTGGCGACCTGGGCGATATTTTTGGTGATATGTTTGGTTTTGGTTCGAATCGTCGTTCGACGAGGGCCGTTCGTGGCAATGATATCCAGGCCACGCTGCGCATTGATTTCCGAACAGCCGCCTTTGGTGGTCAACACGACATTCAACTACGTCATCATGTTGTCTGCTCGCGGTGCTCTGGGAATGGCGCTGAACCAGGCCATCAACCAGTCACCTGCACAACCTGTGGCGGCCGTGGACAAGTTCAGCGCACGGCCCAAACGATCTTAGGGGCCATGCAAACTGTTGATACGTGCCCAACCTGCCATGGTCAGGGAACAACCGTCGATAAACCGTGCACGCGCTGCCATGGTCAGGGTCGGACGGAAGAAACGGAAACGATCTCGGTCAAAATCCCGGCCGGCATCGCTGATGGCCAACGGATTAAACTTGGCGGCCGAGGCGGAGCCGGCCAGCGCGGCGTCCCGTCCGGCGATTTATATCTCGAAGTTTCCATTGCCCCGGATCCAGTCTTCAAGCGCGATGATGACGACATTATCGTGACTACCGACATTCCATTGTCCGTCGCCGCTCTCGGCGGAACCGTTGATGTAGCGACGCTTGATGGCCCGATCAAATTGAAAATTCCGGCCGGCACGCCCAGCGGCAAAGTTTTCGTGATCAAAGACAAAGGGATTACGCACCTGCGCGGCCGCGGACGGGGGAGTGAGCGCGTGACGGTTGACGTAGTTGTACCAAAACACCTTTCCGCTAAAGCCAAGAAACTTTTGAAGGAACTTCAGGACGAAGGGCTCTAACGGGCAGCGGCAACTTGCCAGCAGGGTTGTTTTGTGATATACTATGGATAACCAATACATCAAACAAAGATTTCCATGCCACTTCTGGCCATCAATCTGGTCAATTCGTCGGTCAAAGCGCAAAGCTTTGTCGCCAACGTCAACTGGTCGCATCCAACCTGGGACCTCTTCATTGTCCTCTTTTTTATTGTGGCCGGATTTTTGTATGGACTGTCCCTCGGTCGCGACCGGGTCATTGTCATCCTGATCTCCGTCTACATGGCCTTGGCGGTGGTCAATTCCGCTCCCTTCATTGGAAACTTCCAGGCCGACATTGGCATCAACCAATTCTTCGTTTTCCGGATGTCGGCTTTCGTCGTGGTCTTTATCGCCTTATTCTTCTTGATGTCTCGCTCGGCGCTCCTCTCGACGGTGGCTTCATCGGATACGCAAGGCGCTTGGTGGCAAGTCCTGCTGTTCAGCTTTCTTCACGTTGGGCTGCTCATCTCGATCACCCTGTCCTTCCTGCCGCCGACCGCCGCCAGCAATTTAGCCCCTCTAACCCAAACCATCTTCGTTCACGATATGGGCCGATTCATCTGGATTGTCGCCCCAATTGCCGCCATGATTCTGATCAAAGGAGGGGCGGCTGATAAGAAAACAAAGCGAGCGGAGTTGGTGTAAGAAAATGGTCATTCCATCGTCGTATATTGAAGTCGGCGCTCTCGTCCAGCGTCGTTTTTACTTCATGTGTACAGCAGTATCTTAGTCATAACAGGCAACCGTATGAAGTCAACATTTATTCGTTTCATGACCCCAGTCGTCGCCCTCGGGATGATTTTACCGATGGTCGCTGCGGCTCGTGAAGATGGCAGTTCTACCCCGGTTCAAGTGAATTCCTGGGTCAAAGCTGTCGATGAAAAAGGGGACAGCAATAGCATTGGTCTCTTCAACCGCGATGAAGCGAACAAGCATTTAGCCAAAGTGAACGGGACCGTCACGGCCAAGAGTGATACATCGATTTCGGTCAAAGCGGGGAATGGGACTACCTACACCTTCACCGTTGATAGCAGCACAAAAATCATCCGGAAGTTCAAAGGTCACTCAAGCATGGCGGAAGTAGCCGTTGGTGATCAAGTTCGAGTTTGGGCCACGGCCCTAACTGGCGGTACGGCCAAGCTTGTCTGGGATAAGAGTATTTGGTGGGTCGCGCTCTCGGGAACGATCTCGAATCTCAATAGCACCGACAAGACCTTCGACCTGACGATCATGCGCAAGGAACCGGAAACCGGTCTGACCATGACACTGACCGTGCCGATCAAGACCTCCGATGCCACAACCTACTGGATGGATACGACCGCTAAAGCCTTCACGGACCTGGCTAACGGACAGAAAGTAAGTGTTCGCGGATCCTTCAACAAAGTTGGAAAGTACGTTTGGGCGAGCAAAGTGACGATTAAGAGTTAGTTGTTCCTTCGTCGCCCTTGGCGACATATCCTACAAGCAATTCACCCTGTCGTTTGCAAGCGGCAGGGTGGTTGTTTTTGAGTGATTATTCCAAGGCGGCGGTAATGGTAGCCACGTCGGCGAGCGTCTCGACCCGGACTGCCTGTGAGCGCCAATGGGCGGCCCGGGGATAGCCGGTGACGTATTTTGCTAAGTGTTTTCGGAACTCAATCAGCCCGTGATCTCCCTTCGCCTCATACAGTAACTCGGCATGACGCTGGATAGCACGAATGACGGTTAAGCGGTCTACCGGATCATAGCGACCACCCTGGAGGAGCTGCCGCGCTTGCTGGAAAATCCACGGCTGACCCCAACTGCCGCGGGCAATGCCGACACCGTCAGCGCCTGTCTCCTCGAGCATGGTCACCACCCGCTCTGGCGTAAAAACCCCGCCATTGGCTAGAACCAGGCCGTGGAATTTCTGTTTGACTTGACAGATCATGTCCGCGTCGACATCACCTTGGTGACCTTGTTCGTACGATCGACCGTGTACCATGATCGCGCTGATCGGCAGATCACCGACCGCCTCAAGAAAATCGAGCGCAGTGATCTTGTCCTGGCAGTTCGGGTCAACCTCTTTACGTTCTTTACGAATACCCGTCCGAATTTTTATGGAGACGGGAATGGTGACACTCTTCAGGGCGGTTTCGATCAACCGTCGGGCAAAGTCTGGTTCACGGAATAACGCGACGCCCGCGCCCCGGCCAACCACCTTTCGCGCCGGACAACCGAAGTTAATATCGAGGCCATCGAAGCCCAAAGCCTCAACTTTCTTGGCGGCTTCCGCAAAGGCTTCCGGGTTCCGACCGAAAATCTGGCAGATGACCGGCCGCTCCTCATCCCGTCGCGCCATCTTCTTCATGAACTTTGGACCAGCATGAACAATCGCCTCGGCGGCCATGAATTCCGTGTAGACAACATCCGCGCTCCATTCTTTACAGAGCGTTCGGAAAGCGACATCGGTAACCCCCTCCATCGGGGCCAGGGCAAGGATTGGTTTCTTAAATTGTAACCAAAAGTTGGTGGCCATAGTTAGCCAGACTGTACTGAATATTTACTTTTTCCGCAACCGGGAACCCTTAGGAGTATCTTCAACGATTACGCCTAACTCATCAAATTTTTCCCGAATCTTGTCAGAATCAACAAATCTTTTTTCCCGACGAGCGACCTCATAGTCTTCGAGCATCGTTTCTAATCCAGTCCCCGTCGGTGTGACGTGTTGTTTGGCCGCATGAGGGTCGAGGTCAAGGCCGAGGACCCGATCAAATACTTGGATGGACTGTAGTTTTGCGCTATCAGGATAATCCGCCGCAAGTAATTCATTTAACACCGCTAAACTTTCAGCGCTATTTAAGTCGTCATTGAGGGCTGCAGTGAAGCGCTGTTCGTACTCAGCGCAACCGATCTTCGCCTCTCCTTGGGCCTGTGTTACCCAAGACCATAAACGATGCAAGCCAGTTTGGGCCGCTTGTAAAGACTCCCACGTAAACGATAATGGTTTTCGATAGTGCGTTTGCAATGTTAAATAACGGAAAGCGAGGGGGTGGATTCCTTTTTCAATCACTTCTTGTAACGTGATCTTGTTACCTTCAGATTTTCCCATGCGCTTCCCCGGCAACTTTAAAAATTCGCCATGCATCCAGACATTGACAAACGGATGTTTACCCGTCGCCGTTTCGGATTGTGCGATTTCGTTTTCGTGGTGGACGGCGATATGATCAACGCCACCGGTATGAATATCAAATTGTTCGCCGAGTTCTTTCATCGACATCGCCGAGCACTCAATATGCCAGCCTGGAAACCCAACGCCCCAGGGGCTCGGCCATTCCATTTGTCGCTGATCTTCAGGTTGTGAAAATTTCCAGAGCGCGAAGTCGGTCGGATTTCGCTTTTCCGAATTGACCTCAACTCGCGCCCCGGCTTTTTTCTCCGAAGATTTTTGTCCGCTCAGTTGACCATAACGTGGAAACTTTGAGGTATCAAAATAGATTCCGTCTGATATTTGGTAGGTGACGCCCTGAGCTTCAAGTTTCTTGATCAGGCCAATTTGTAGGTCAATCGTCTCCGTCGCGCGTAAGATGACGGTCG
The DNA here is from genome assembly GCA_964518425.1 of uncultured Gammaproteobacteria bacterium. Lineage (GTDB taxonomy): Bacteria > Patescibacteriota > Patescibacteriia > SBBC01 > CAIJZX01 > CAYLHT01. Next base: position 87,526 of record CAZFGG010000002.1, on the reverse strand, counting down.
GTAATTCAATATTCAGTTTTTTCAAATCCGCGAAGAATTCTTGCTCGTGAAGTCGGGCGATATCAAGGGCACTCTTTTTTTCTCGCTTAGCCTGCTCTTCGATCTTGTCTCTGCCCATGTCCGCGTCATCGGTCAGGTGACCGACGTCGGTCACGTTCATGACGTGCTTCACTGTGTACCCGTTGAGCTCCAATGTCCGCCGCAATACATCCTCGAAAATGTAGGTTCGAAGGTTGCCAATGTGCGCCGTGCTATAGACCGTCGGTCCGCAGGTATACAAACCCACCTGCTTATCATCGAGGGGACGGAACTCTTCAAGCGTTCGTGTCCGAGTATTATAGAGTTTCAGCGGCGAAGTCATACGCACAGTTTATCCTACTTTTGGTCCAAAGGAAAACCCCGCTGCTGGAGGCAACGGGGTGAAAGATCGTTCTCGTAAAGAGCGAGGCGTGGCCTTATGAACTGATCGGCAACGCGAACTGGACGACGAGATACCACATAGCCAAGGCTGAAACCATCGTGCTGGCCAGGGTAAATCCGCCGACAACTTCAACTAACCAGTGCTCCTTAGCTTTGGCTTTGCCTTCGGGCATGGCTGCTGGCATCGTAGCTGAATTTTCCATAGTGTTTTTGTTTTTTATTTCTTCACCCGTTCTCCGGAACAACGGATGGAGATCCCTCCACAGGGATTCGACAGGTGAACCCAGAGTGATTAAGCTCCGCGAACCGGCGGCTGGGCTTCCGCTGGCGGGGGAGTTCGACCTTTTTGATTATGATTTTGAACGAAGCAGACCATATCCTTTGACCACTGATCGAGGACGTGACGAACGTCGTCTGGAGTGACCGTTGGTTCTTGATCTCGGAAGTGGTCAGGGTTTTTGATCACGCCCAGCCGGACTTTCGCGGCCGATTCATCCATGGCGTCAATCGCTTTATCGGGGTAGTGGCGATCCGGGAGACAGGTATCAGAGAGTTCCACGGCCGCCTGCAGAGCTTCATCGGTAATCTTGACGTGATGATGTTGTTCGTAGCGCGGCCGTAATCCTTTCAAGATCTTGAGTGTCTCATCCTTGGTTGGCTCGCTGACCACGACCGGCTGGAAGCGACGCTCTAAGGTCACGTCCTTCAGAATGTGTTCTTCGTACTCATGCTGCGTTGTCGCGCCAATCGCTTGCAGCTCGCCGCGGGCCAAGGCTGGTTTCAAAATATCAGCCGCGTCGATCGCGCCGGTTGCTTCACCTGCTTCAGCCAGAGTATGGAGCTCATCGATAAAGAGAATGATTTGTCGTTGCGAGGCAATGACTTCATCGAGAATGCCTTTCAGGCGTTTTTCAAATTCACCGCGATACTTCGTACCGGCGACTAAGCCCGACAGGTCAAGCGACAAAATGCGCTTACCGCGGATGGGGTCGGGGACTTGACCGTTGGCGATCTCATTGGCCAGGCCCTCAACAATGGCGGTTTTCCCGACGCCGGAGTTTCCGACCAGGACGGCATTATTCTTCGTTCGTCGCGAGAGGATTTGGATGACCCGGTCGATTTCTTCCTGCCGACCGACGACCGGATCAAGTTTGCCTTGTCGGGCGAGAGCGGTTAAGTCTTGTGAGTACAAGCCGAGGATCGAACCGCGGACACGTTCTTTGGTGTTCTCGCGAAGGAGGACCACGCCGAAGAACATAAACGCCGCCGCGAAGGCGAACAAGAAAAAGAGTCCGGTCGGGGTGGTCAGGTTGTCGAAGAGGGCTTGCATGAAATTACCGATTGAGAGTTTGAGCGATCCAGGCTGCTCCGCCGAAAATGACTGTGGCCAGGCCAACCACCACGACAAAGATCAGCGACAAACGCAGGCTCGTCGAGAGCTTCGTGGTTGTGGTCGTGAGAACGGGCCGGCTGGGCATAGATTATCGACGGAAGCTAATGAAGAGGAGAACGAGTGCGGTCATGATCGCCGAGGCGACGGCATAGCCGGTCACGGCACTTTGCACCAAAGGCTTTTTGGCGGCCGGTCGGGCGACTGGGACGGGTTGATGATCGAGTGCATCGGCTAAGTGCTTCATCGAGTAGTTCAAATAGGACAGAGCGCTACGATCTTCTTCCGATGTGATCCAGCCCTGGTCGAGGAGTTTTTTACGGAGTTGATCAACAACGGTCGCGAGGGGATGAACGGCCGATGCCCAATCGACCGCCGGGATTTGTCGGGCCGCCAGCCCGGTTTCTTTCGTTAACCGCAGGACCAGATCATACGAAAGGAGGGATGGAGAATCGGCTTGGCTATCACTTTCACTTTCCCAGGTAGCCAAGGTATCACGTACCGTCGTCATCGTACCGTCATCAACGACAATCAGGTAGTTCGGTCCAATAAACAACTGCAACTCACTCAACATAATACTATGACGGCGTCCTTCCATGACGGGCCACGGTAAAGAAGCGGCCACGTAGTGCCGGTACGAGCTAACTCGGGGTTTCGGACTAATACTCAACATCGCCTCCAGGTCGAGAGGATGGAGGTGGAACTCAGTAGCCAAGCGCTTCACGTCCGCCTCGGTCGGTTGGACCAAGTGAACGACACGACTGGCCGCCGTTTGGAATTGGCGGTAGGCCATATATTTGTTTTACTTTGTTTTTACCTTTCTATCCATATTCTAGCATGTTTTTAGCCTTCTGTCAATAAACGGAAATAAAAAAACTGGGCGCTCATTCGGTAGAATGAAACGCCCAGAAGGAACTACTGCCAGCCCCAGCCCTTGGACACGTGGATGTTGACCACCCACATGTAGAGCTTCTGATCGGACGCGTACTGGTCCGTCGCCGGATCGAAGACGAACTTCCCAGTGTGGGGGTCGACCTTCGGTTCGGCGCGCAGGACTTTGATCACCAACGGCAGATCGACCGTCACGTTCGGTACCCGAATCGAGAAATTCGGAGAGTACCGATCGATCTGGAACGTCTGGCCGTTGAAGACGTAGACCATTTCCGTCGTCGATCCGTGGGGATCGAGTGTGAAACGGTAGTCGCCGCCGCCGATGAAGGCCCAGTTGGCACTGGCCGGAATCGACTGGTAGGACCAGTTGTCCGGACCATAGGCCGACAGGACCGGAGCGTGATGGGGACCTTGGGTCAGCATCTCGTATGGACGAACCGACACCTGGCCGTTGATCTGCTTCGGGTTGCCGGTGATGGTGCCTTCGACGGGCACGCCGGGTGACCATCCTTGGCCATTGTTGATCAGTTGTCCGAGGGTGGCACAACTGGACAACGCGACGAGCGCCGCGGCCAACAGGATGAACGTGAAACTTTTCACGTGACTTCCTCCAGTTTAGAACCGCGGACGGTTCAGGTGGGGATAGATGGGCGTCGTGCCCTGGCCGGTGATCAGGTAAGCGATCGGCCGGTTGCCTTCAGCGTCAACCTGCTGAAGACTGGCTTGGAAACCGCCGCCCGGTCCCCAGACGAGGATGGCGTCAGCGGTATAGTCGCCCCAGTGCGCGTCGCCGTATCGACCATTGATCGTGACGTTGAACGTTGCGAGTACTGAACTGTCGACGGCGGCTGTAATCGAAATATCGTACGGCTGCTCGTAGACCTCGAAATTGTCATGTCCAGGGCTACCCGGATTCTGGGCCGCGTCGAACTCAGCATCCTGCCAGTCGTGATGACCGTGCGGGTTGCTGTTTCGCAGGTGGATGTTGCCGTTGCGGTCAGACGTGTTGAAGCATACGAAGCTGTACAGCCGATCCTTGGGCGCCACCAACCAGCAACTGCTGAGCATGGTCGAGACGGCAGTCAGACCGATCAGAACGAATATGGAACGTGCGATCCGATTCATCACTTCCTCCTTACGGTGAGTTCTCGATGTGAGAACAGTTGTCTCGTACGGGATTGTTAACCGCGAACACTAGCATGTTTTCACCAATTTGTCAAGAGGATAACTTTTCAAAGGTGAGAAAAATAAGGGAAAGTGATATACTTTCTGTATGCCCGACATGATGATTACTCCGGCACCAGAAGTTCTCCGGCCAACGCCTGAACTTGCGCCGCCGACTCCTGAATCGCGGCCAGAACTTCCGGTTCCGATGACCGAACGGCCGGTCGAAAACCAATCAGCTCAGGTGTCTGTGCCTATCCAGCCGGCCCCGATCGTAACGCCCCCACCAACGTCACTCATTGAAGACCAGCGTCGCGTGGAAAATATTTTGGCCGAGGGTGTAGAAGAAATATATCGCGGCCTTGATGCCGCCACTCAACTCAAAGTAAAGGTATCAGGCGAACAAGCCTCAGTCCGAATTGTCAGTTTACTTCAAGAATCACGCGTGCAGGTCAAAAAGATTCTCGACCTGATTATTTCGTGGTTAGTATCTATCCCGGGCCTCAACCGACCTTACGCCGAACAAGCCGCTAAAATAAAAGCCGATAAGCTCCTGGCTGATCGGCCCCAGCAGACATGATGCTCGCCCAAGCCAGCAATCCGTTGAGCGCGGTCAGTGATCAGGTAATGGGGGTGAACCCCTGGGTGATCATTATTCCGGTCGTTCTCATCATCGTCATCGCGGTTGGCGTCATTGCTCTACGCATCGTCCTTCGACGCCTCTATCGCATTCCAAAAGCCCTTCAGTACGTTGTATTGAAAGTCTTATTGCCTCGCGAATCGCTTGGTCCCGAACAGCAGCAGCGGGATTGGCGGGAAATCTTGGCTAGTTTTGAAACGCTGTTCGTGACACTGGGGAGTTTGAAAATACGGGAAGGCAACGCGATCGTGGCCGCCTGGAGGCGCTGGTGGTTTGGCCGTCATGACCATGTGGCGTTTGAAATCGTGGCTCACGATGGATCAATTTACTTTTACTTAGCTGTCCCCCGGGAAGTTCAGCAATTAGTTGAACTCCAGATTCAAGCCCAGTACCCGCAAGCCAATATTGAAGAAACGGCCGACTACAACTTGTTCGGTCCGAAGTCGTATATCCGGGCGACCATGCTGAAGCTGAGCAAGCCGTGGTACTTCCCGATTCGGACCTACAAAAAATTAGATAGCGATCCGCTCAACGCTCTGACGAACGTGTTGAGTAAAGTCCAGCCCCAGGAAGGCGCGGCTATTCAAATGTTGATCCGACCAAAAAAGGGAAATTGGCAGGCCCGCGGCAAACAGATCGCCCAGCGGATGCAGGAAGGCCAGCGTCTCGGCCAAGCCAGCGGGGGTTCGGGTGGAGGATTCCTGACCGCCTCGCTCTCATCATCACACGATAGCCGTGCCTATCGCGGCTTACCGAATATCACCCCGATGGATCAGGAACTCATCCGGAGTTTGGAAGAGAAATCCGGAAAGCCGGGATTCGAAGTCAATCTTCGTGTGGTCACGGCTTCACCGATGGAACGAAACGCCCAGGTTCACCTTGATAATATCGTCAACGCTTTTTCCCAGTACCTCGCCCCGGAATCAGGCAACCAATTCCGCCGGACCAGCATCTCGAAAGCCGGATCAATTATTTCCGACTTTATCTACCGCCATTTTGCCGACGACCAGGCGCTCATTCTCAATAGCGAAGAGGTGAACAGTATTTATCACTTCCCTTTACCGCAAACAGCCACTCCCAACATTGTCTGGCTGTCGGCTCGTCAGGCCGCGGCACCGATCAATCTCCCCGCCGAAGGCATCGTCTTAGGGCACAGTCTCTACCGTGGGCAAGACGCAAAGGTTCGGATCGCCCGGCCTGATCGCCGCCGGCATGTCTACGTCATCGGCACAACCGGAACAGGAAAGTCAGCCTTGATGGCCGAAATGGCTAAACAGGATATCTTGGCTGGTGAAGGCGTTTGCCTGATTGATCCACACGGTGGGTTAGTCGAGGAGGTACTTGAATCAGTTCCTGCGTCGCGCTTGCACGATGTCATTATTTTTGATCCTGCCGATACGGACCGGCCGATGGGGCTGAATATGCTCGAAGCGAAAACGCCGGAGGAGCGCGACTTCGCCGTCCAGGAGATGATCGCCATCTTCATGAAGCTCTTCCCGCCGGAAATGATCGGGCCGATGTTCGAGCACAATATGCGCAACGCCATGCTGACACTCATGGCTGACGAAGAGTATCCGGGGACCATTGCCGACATCCCGCGGATGTTTACCGATAAGGCCTTCCAGCAATACAAAGTGGCGAAAGTAACCGACCCGGTTGTCCGAGCATTCTGGGAGAAAGAAATGGCCAAGACCAGCGATTTCCATAAGTCAGAAATGCTGGGCTACCTCATTTCCAAGGTCGGCCGGTTCGTCGAGAACGCTATGATGCGGAACATTATCGGTCAGACCAAATCCACCTTCAATTTCCGACAGGTCATGGACGAGAAGAAGTTACTTTTAGTGAACTTATCGAAAGGAAAAATCGGCGAGGTCAATGCGAGCCTGCTGGGGTTAATCATCGTGGCCAAGTTGCAAATGGCTGCCCTCGGCCGGGCCGATATCCCGGAGGCTGAGCGTCACGATTTCTACCTCTATATTGATGAATTCCAGAATTTTATCACCGACTCGATCGCCATTATCCTGTCGGAAGCTCGGAAATACAAACTCAATTTGACGATGGCTCATCAATACATTGGTCAGTTGGCTCACGGCAACGACGCCCGTGTTCGAGATGCGGTTCTAGGAAATGTTGGAACGATGATTGCTTTTCGGATCGGGGCGGAGGACGCGGAAGTATTGGAAAAGTATTTCAGCCCAACCTTCTCAGCCCATGATTTAGTCAACCAACGTGAGTACACCGCCTACATTCGGCTGTTAATCAATAACACGGCGGCCACTCCATTTCACTTACAGACGCTGGCGCCGCAGCCCGGTCAACCAGAAGTATCTCAAGCGATCCGTCAGTACTCGCGTCTCCGATACGGCAAGGAACGGTACGTGATTGAAGCGGAGATTCTCGAACGGACAAAACTTGGCGCCGTGAGCACCGCGCCAGCTGTCGGCACCGTTGAAGCCACGAGGTAAAAGTTCATGGCTATCGTCTGGATGATCGTCTTAGCGGCAGTTCTGGCCGCTGTCGGAACCTACGCCTGGGGCGCCTTCAAGGCCGCCCCATTTGTGCCGACCCGGCAACGTGATGTTGAACGAATGCTCACCTTGGCCGACATTCGCCCTGGAGAACTGGTCTACGATCTCGGCGCCGGTGACGCCCGGTTCCTGTTGACGGCGGCCACGAAGTTTCAAGCTCAGGCACGTGGATACGAAATCTCTTTAGTGCCGTATCTAGTTGGAAAATTCCGGTTACTCCTGGCTGGCGTATCACCGGCCATGCTGAAGTACCAAGACTTCTATCGGGTCGATCTCTCGGCCGCGAATGTGGTCGTCTGCTTCTTAACCCCGGCCGCCATGGCCAAGCTGGTTGAAAAATTTCAACGTGAACTTCGCCCCGGGACGCGAATCGTGTCCTATGCCTTTTCCCTTCCGGGGTGGACACTTGTCCGAAAAGATAAGCCGTCGCCGAAGGTCATGGCAGTCTACGTCTATCGACGTTGAACACTTTTAGTGTTCAGTCAGGGCGAGGGGAAAAAGATCACCTTACGTAATTCACAGCCTGTGGATTGACGATCGAGGTTCTTTCTTGCTACACTGCGACCGAACATCAAGATAAAATAAGAAAACTCAGAACCCAAAAAAGCAACCCAGCATGGACGAACAAACACTCGACACATCAATAGCAGACGAACCAATCCAAGAATCTTCTCCGACGCAGATCGATAGCGCCGCGATTTTGTCATATCTCGAGTCGGTTGAGCGCACGATCGCTGCCATTCGACAACTGTTAGCCGGTGGACAGTCAGTCATGCTCCATCGACCGCGGACGGCTCCGTTGGCCGCCACGACCGATCAGGAAGGCTTGCGAATTATCGAAGGACGTTTCGATGGACAGAATATGAGCGGCCCTGATGGAAAGCAGTATTCCGTTCCAGCCAACTACGCTTCTAAGTCGAAACTGGTGGAAGGAGATATTCTCAAATTGACGATTACCCGCGACGGTTCATTTATCTACAAACAGATTGGACCGATTGATCGCCGTCGTATCATCGGCCAACTCATGCGTGACGAAGGAACCGGCGAGTACCGGGTCAGTGCCGAAGGTAAAAGTTACAAAGTTCTCTTAGCCTCCATCACGTATTTCAAAGGTGAACCAGGCGACGACGTCGTCGTCCTCGTCCCGTCGGCCGGGGAAACGCGTTGGGCAGCCGTTGAAAACATCATCAAACAAGGACAACCAGCTCCGGATTTAGGGGTTTAGTCGGGAAAGATCAAAGCATGGGTGACCAAACGGCTCGTTCGCGAGACCGCTTGGTTGCGATTGGGTCGCCGGTCAGGTACACTGGTAGCCAGCTATGGCCACGACTCTCTACCGAAAGTACCGCCCGCAGCGTTTTGCTGACCTCGTCAACCAGCAGCACATTCGGCTGACCCTGCAGAATGCTATTCAACATGACCGCCTGGCCCATGCCTACTTATTTGCCGGGCCGCGCGGCGTTGGCAAAACCAGCGTGGCTCGTCTGCTGGCCCGAGCGTTGAACTGTCAAAATCGCCAGGCTGACGGCGAGCCGTGTAATACCTGTCCGACCTGTACGGCCATGTTGAAGAACAGTAGCCTCGATATTCTCGAAGTCGACGCCGCTTCGCAGACCGGTGTTGATAACGTTCGGGATAATATCATCCAAAGCGCTCGCTCCAGCCCGAGCCTGGGAAAGTTTAAGGTTTTTATTATCGACGAGGTACACATGCTCTCTTTAGCTGCCTTCAACGCCTTACTGAAGTTATTGGAAGAACCGCCCGCTCACGCCGTCTTCATTTTAGCCACGACCGAGGTCCACCGTGTCCCAGAAACCATTATCTCGCGGACGCAGCGATTCGATTTTAAGAAAATTGGCGTGGCGGAAATAGTTACTCGGTTGAATTTCCTGGCCCAGGCTGAACAACGGCAACTGGAAGCCTCGGTGGCCGATCGGGTCGCCCGAGCTAGCGACGGGAGCTTGCGGGATGCTGAAAGTACGCTCGGGCAACTTTTTTCCTTTGAACAGCCGGAAATCACCGCTGATCTGGCTGACCTTGTTTTACCGCGTTCCGACCAGGCAACAATCAGCGCGATCGTGACCGCGGTCGCCCACGGCCAAGCCAAAGAAGCTCTCGACCAGTTCCATCATTTTTGTGAAGACGGTGGCGATATTCCGCGCTTAGCCCACGACCTCGTCCGCCACAGTCGGATCCTCATGATGCTCGCGCTGGACAGTCAATTGCTCGCCGACGTGGCCGATGAAGTGGACCAGACAACTGGCCAAGCGTTGCTCAGTCTTAGCCGCGAAGTCGGTGTTGACCGAGCCACGGCTATGGTCGAAGGCCTGGTTGAAGCGGAACGCCAGCTCCAGCGCTCAAGTTTTGAAGAATTACCGATCGAGGTCGCGATCATTAAACTCTGTCTCGGCCAGCCACAACCACCGGCGGCACCAAGTCTATTACCGACAAAGCGTTCGGTTGCCGCGCCGTCAACGGCCTCGCCAACGCCCACTCCCAAAAAACGGGCGGCTCACCAAGGAGGATTGTCCTTAGCTGAGGCACAACAGGTCTGGAAAAAACTTCAATCAACAATTGGCCGAACCCACCCAAGCCTGGCCCTGAGTGTCCAACACGCCGAGGTCGTTGATAGTCGGGGAACGACATTGACGGTCCAGGTCCCATTTCAACTTCACGCCGATCGGCTCACTGATCCGAAGCATCACCTTGTTCTTGAACAGGCCCTGGAGCAAACCCTCGGCCAAAAAATTGACATCAACGTGACCCGCGGTGAAACCGTTCCGCCGCCGCCTTCGCCAGCTGTGAATGAAAAACCCACCGCTGCCCCCATCGCCGCGCCCCTGACGCCCGCAAAAAACGCTAAAACAGATTTGTGGGATCAGGTAGTCACAAGTTTCACGTAAGCATCGGTCCGCTAGATACAAGTCACCGCTCGATGTTTTTTGAGTAATTTTTTGGCTCCGGGACCTGGACTCGAACCAAGATTACCAGGTTCAGAGCCTGGCGTCCTACCATTAGACGATCCCGGAATGATGTAGCGAACCTTGAGAAACGACGGGCATAATCTATCACGGAATTGGCTTGACGTCGAGAGGGTGCAGGACTAGGCTGAGAGAAGCGCTAGTTCTTTCACCGACACTTCTCGGTCACCATCGCGGAGGGCGGCATGAAACTGATCGATCAGTTTTCGCGAATGTTCGAGCTGCTCGAATTGGGCTACCTCACTCCGGATGGATATATTCATATCTATGTCTTCCGTCGGAACGCCCTCGAGTTAACCGACGAAGGGAAATGTCTTCTCGTAGCGCTGGGCAAGGGCTTGACCGATGCGGTCGAGTGCAACATCAAGATCGACCAGGACATGAACTGGGAAGACGCTGCACTCGTTCGGCAATTCGTCTATCGTCGTCTTGATAAAATCAAGACGGAAGGAAGGCTTCACGATCGCTATCGCGACAACTTGACTCGGGCATTTGCCGGGTTAAAGAAAATCGTCGAGCAGCATGAGCTAGGCTCGAAAAATCGACCCAGACCCTCACCGTAAGTGGGGGTCTCTTCTTGACCGACTAAAATGAACGCGCTAGGCTGCCGGCAAGCATCGTTACTCACCAAGGAGGGGCGCATGAACCTTACAAGTATGCTCGATGAGCTTCTCCACGTGTTGGAGGTCGGTCACCTGCAGAAGGAAGGAGGCCAATGCGAGATTGTTCTTTCTTACCGTGGTCTTGATCAGCTGTCACCGGTCAAGCAAGCCCTGGTCAAAGCGATCGAAAAGGCCTGGCCCGGGCTCAACTACCGCCGTCTGTCTGCTCCAGCCGACCTGGAACCTGAACTGAGGTCTGAGGTCATCAGGAAAATCAGGAATGCTCTCCAAAGGCTCAACGTGCCTAGCGACGTTCGGGAGGAGGCGTTAGCGGAATTCGATGACGCGGTCAGTAGTTTGACTGAACTTGAAAACCGCCGGGAGCTGATCAGAAGCAAAGAAAGCTAACCCATGCGCATCTCCCTTCACGTTTTCAGATAGAATCTCACCCGCCCGTCGTACGACTGGCGGTTTTTATTGCGAATACATCGCGTTCCCTAGGCTTGACATCTTGCAGCAATTTCTGTATAGTCGTGGTCTGGCGCCTGACATGGGCGCATTTTTCAACTCTCACATGGAACGCCGAAACGACATTCGAAATATCGCGATTATTGCCCACGTCGATCATGGCAAGACTACTCTGGTTGACGCCATGCTCAAGCAAACGCACTCCGCTCGTAATTTAGATCAAATGGGCGAGCGCATTTTAGATTCTATGGACCAGGAACGGGAAAGGGGAATTACCATTCGTGCCAAGAATGCCTCGGTCCTCTACAATGGGGTCAAGATTAACATCGTTGATACGCCGGGTCACGCAGACTTCGGCGGCGAAGTCGAACGGACGCTGCGGATGGCCGATGGCGTGCTCTTGCTCGTCGATGCGAAAGAGGGACCAATGCCCCAAACGAAATTTGTTTTGCGCAAGGCCTTGGAACTTGGCTTGAACGCGATTGTCGTCGTGAATAAAATCGATAAGCCTGACGCCGATCCTGATGAAGCAGTCAATAAAACGTTTGACCTTTTTTCGCACTTAAACGCGACCCACGAGCAATTGGATTTTCCCATTGTCTACACATCAGCAATTGCCGGTACGGCTACGCTTGACCATCTTCAACCGGGAAAAGATTTAGCGCCACTGTTCGAAACAATTTTAAAGTCTGTTCCGGCTCCCGAAGTGAATGTTGTCGAACCCTTGCAGATTCTCGTTCTGGCCCTGGCCCAAGATTCCTACAAAGGGAAAATGGGCATTGGAAAAATTTCTTCCGGAAAAATTAGCAAAGGCCAGACGGTGACTCAGATCAAAGTTGACGGCTCGATGGTCAAAGCTAAAGTCACCGACATCATGATCTACGAAGGGCTCAAGCAAGTCGTGGTTGAAACCGCTGACGCCGGAGAAATCGTGTCAGTCGCGGGCATTCCGAATATTGCGATCGGTGAAACAATTGCTGACCCTGACCAGCCAAAACAATTACCACCGGTCGAAGTTGATCAACCGACGGTCCAAATGACCTTCGGCGTCAATACTTCACCGTTCGCCGGAAAAGAAGGAAAACTTGTGACCTCGCGGCAAATCCGTGACCGGCTGTACAAAGAATTGGAAACGAACGTCGCCTTGCGCGTTGAGCAAACCGATAACGAAAACAGTTTTCTCGTTTCGGGCCGTGGTGAGCTGCACTTGGCCGTGCTGATTGAACAAATGCGGCGTGAGGGTTTTGAACTCCAAGTATCACAACCTCAGGTGATCATGCATGAACAGGATGGAAAGAAAATGGAACCGTTTGAAATCGTGACGATTGACGTACCCGCTGAATTTCAGGGCGTCGTTATTGAAGAGTGCGGCAGCCGGAAAGGTCAGCTGATTGGTATGGAAACGACGCCCACCGGAGAACAACATCTCGAATACGACATGCCGACTCGCGGGGTGATTGGCTTAAAATCAGCCTTAATGACGAAGTGCCGCGGAACAGCCATCATTAATCACCTGTTCAACAAGTATGAACCATTTAATCAGGAATTGATCAATGCTAACTCGCATGGTTCCTTGATTGCCTTCGAGCATGGCATGAGTACTGGCTACGCGTTGGACACGGCTCAGGAACGCGGTTCGCTGTTCATTGGACCCGGCAATGAGGTCTATGCCGGGATGGTCGTTGGGCAAAGCGGTCGCGATGAAGATATTGAAATCAACGTCGCCAAGGAGAAGAAATTGTCGAACATGCGCTCCAAAGCGTCCGACGCCGCCATTTTGTTAGCCCCGCCGCGCGAGATGAATTTAGAGTTAGCCTTGGAATACATCGGACCCGATGAACTGGTGGAAGTGACGCCGAAATCAGTTCGGTTACGGAAGCGCATTCTCGACAGCAATCAGCGCAAACGCGCTGGCAAAACGTAAACCTTACGCTTGGACCTGGATTTCATCCCCCTGGAGCCTTACCGGGTATGTTTTCTGTGGCCGAATGGCTGGTCCTTGCTTGACCTGACCGGTCGTGACATCAAACTGTGATCCATGCAGCGGACACTCGACGATATTTCCATGCAGCGCGCCTTCACACAAGGGCCCGCCAGCGTGAGAGCAGGTATTGTTCATGGCGTAGACCTTGTCGCCAATCTTGAAAATGGCCAGGGCTTGTCCATTGACGTTAGCGCAGAATGGATGGCCTTCGGTGAGCTGGTCGAGCCTCGCGATATTCGTCCAGGTTGGTGACTGATGCTCAGCGCTAGCGAGAGGAGTCGGTGTTGAACTAGCCGCGGGAGTCGAATGTCGAACACGCCAGATCCGGCCAAGCGTCGAGGCGACGACCGTCAGAATGTAGAATACCCAGACGTACCGCAGGCTAGAGGCGTGCACGTCAGTTCCAAGAAACCAAGAGTGTGTCCAAATTGAGAAGAACGTGACGTAGTTGATGACATGGAGCTTCCGCCAATATTTTTTCATGAACGCCGTTCGGCGCAGGAGTGCCGTCACAACCGTTAGGTTAATCAAGAAGAACTGAAGATAGCCTAGATAGACAAAAGGAACGAGCCGAGGGCTGACGTAGACTGGTGGAAAATACGACTTGAGTCCAACGCCAATCAGTAAGAGCATCGGGTGGGTCCAGGCAAAAAGAAAAACGAAAACACCTTCAGTCCGATGGAAACGCTCAATCCAACTATAGACGCGACGCAAGAAATCCATGTTTGACCCCAGCATCACCTGAATCCATACGAGAGTAAACGCGTAGAGGCCGAAGAGTGGAAAAATTGTATACGCAAAACTCGGTAGCGTCCGCGTGCTCGTCACGACCTGGAGTCCGCCGCGACTGTGGAAGAAAACAAAGGCTGGCAGCGCAATGGCCACCATGAAAATGAGCGGGATGAGAAACCTCCAAAAAGCTTTCACTCGTGGTGACAATTTCTCTCCAGACACAGGAGTTTGTTGAGTGGCTGATGGTGATCGAGGGATAGTGGTTTTTGTTCGACTGAACTCAAACAGATCAACCGGTTGAGTTATTCTCAGAGCAACGCGATCGGCCAACATCATGCCGGCCATGGTGCCCATGACCATACCGTTTCCGGCCAATCCGGTCGCCAGGTAGAGCTGCCCACGATGATGGGGATGTTCGGCGACATATGGTAAACCGTCTGCAGTTTCAAAAAGCGTTCCCGACCACCGAGCGATCATCCGGCTGGGTGGTCCGAAATGTTGTTCGAGGAAACGTTCCAGCTGGGCGTAAGCGGTTGGCGAAGCTTGGTGACTTGGCCGATCGGCCCCGCCGAGAATCATCGTTGTTTCATTCAGCCGCCGGAAGTACTGGTATGGGTGATCAGTATCCCAAGAGATGTGGTCAGCGATCGGAACACCTTGGTCATACTGGGCGGCAATGACGTAGGTAACTTTTGGGGTCACCACGTGCTGAAATTCTGGTAACCACGTCGGTGGTGCGCCGGTGCAGACAACCACCTGCTGACAAGCAATTGAGCCCTGGTCGGTAAAGACCGACACCCCATTTTTTTCAAAGGCGATGCGATTGACGGCCGATTCTTCATGGATGGTTATGCGTTTGGCGTTCGGCCGCTCGAGTAATCCAAAAATAAATTTGCGGACGTTGAAATATCCTTCATGGTAGAAACGAATGGCTTCAACGATCGGCGAGCGAAGGTCGGCATCGTTTTCCGAAGTCACGAAGCTGGCCGACGGATCAACAAGTTGAGCTACGTTCCACTCGGCTCGCAACACTTGATTGTAGGGCTGGTAACTGCAGTACAGTGATGAACACCCTACCCAGTCGCAATCGATTCCTTCCGAGCCAATCGTTTGTTCGAGATACTGCTGTGCTTGACGGGTAGCGGACAGGACCTGTCGAACAAACTCAAGACCGTGCCGGTGAGCCAAATCAGCCAGTGAGGTATCAGGGATTCGTGTGACAAAGGAGGTGGTAAATCCGGTGTCGCCAGTGGCCAGATGATGTTGTTCGAGAAGGCTGACCGACCGACCATGTTGGGCTAGCCGCCAAGCGGTCATCACGCCGACGATGCCGCCGCCAACGACGACAATCTCAGCCTGGTGATGGCCGGACAGCGAGGGATAACGCCGTTGGTCGGGGACCGCAGTGAACAGCGGACTGCCAGTCATAGGATCGGACATGTGTTCATCATAGTCAATTCCAAGGCGTTACGCCACCCGTGCTGAAGGAACAAAAAGGCGCTATACTACAAGCATGATCAAACGTCAGATAGTTTGGCTCGTCCTGATTGTCGGTTTGGCGGCGATGGCCGCTTGGTTTATGCGACCACCGAAAGCCACCGCACCCACGACGAAGCTTAATCTTTCCAATGCCAATCGGAATCAGTCAACCACCACCGGGACTATTCCGTTTTCGACGGCCGATCTACCGGATCGCGATCCGAGCTTAACATTCCGCTTGACCACCCCCGATACTTGGGCCGCCCAATATATCAGTGGACCAAAGGCTATTGTCTTCTACACGCCGACGGCCCACTCGAACGACCCCTCAACCGTTCACGTTGTTATCTCGGAAGCTTCAACGCTGCCAAGCACCCCATCACAAACTACCTCAACCATTGATGGCCAGACAGCTCAATGGTTCCACCAGGCGTCGACCGTAGCTGATAACGAACTTCCGGCCTGGCTGACCGAAGCGCACAATGAAGTCTGGCTAGCGGTGAAGAATCGAAGTGGTGCATATTATGTTGTCGCCCAGTCGCCGACCCTCGATGATCAAACATTCACGACCCTTGTCACCTCCTTTCATTTCGATCAAACTATCCCCACCACCCCAACCACTCTTAATTAATAAGGAAATGTCTCGATGAGCTCTCGCCGAATCCCTCCTGTTCCCGTTATTGTTCTGGCCGCCATGGTCGTGACGGCTGGCATCCTAGCCGCAACGCGGTACAAATTACCCGGGGCCAAGATCAACCTCAATACCCTGACCTCAGCAGTTTCCGGCAACACCAATACGTCATCACATACGAATACCTCAATCACTAATTCTACCGTCGTGACCAACACCTCAAAACTGTCTTTCCCCGGCAAACTCGCCGCCGAAAAAATTCATAATAAACAAGCCCGAATCGTGACGAACAAAGGGACAATTGTCTTTACCCTTGACGACGCCCAGTCCCCGTTAGCGGTTAGTAATTTTGTCTACCTTGCCGAGCAAGGCTACTTCGATGGGTTGAAGTGGCATCGAGTTCTGCCGGACTTCGTTATTCAAGGCGGTGATCCGACCGGGACCGGATCGGGCGGTCCAGGATATCAATTTCCTGATGAAACGGTCACCGGCGAGTACACCGAAGGGACGGTGGCCATGGCGAATGCTGGCCCAAATACCAATGGCTCACAGTTCTTCATCTGTAACGCTGACGATACGCAAAAGTTAGCCAAAAGCTATTCCATTTTTGGTCACGTCACCCAAGGTCTCGATGTTGTGAAGTCCATCGTCCAAGGTGATACTATGCAGACAGTGACGATTGAACCAGCCAGCTAATATGGCAATGCGCTGGCCGCCAGAATTGAAAGAGTTGTTCCAGCAGCTTTTGGCCGACACGCCAGAGCAGTACAAGAAGTACGTCCGTCAGTGGACTGTCCCAGCGGCCGAAGATCAGGCCAGAAAACTAGGGAAATCAGAGATCGACGAAGACTGCGTGATTCGCGGATACATTACTGCCGTTCCACGCCACTTGCGCGATGGTATTCACGATGTCCTGAGTGAACACAATGTTGACCTGATGTACTACCGGCCAGTCTTTGACGAACCAAACGCCAACCTAAAAACGACCGTTCCGTTTGACCAGATCGACCATCATGGGGCCTAGGGCCGGCTCTGTCTTGGGGCTCTGACACGGTGTGCTAAACTACGAGCATGGCTACTAAGCGAACTCGTTCTCCAAAACAGAGCACACTCTTTGGTTCTCCTGAAAAACCGTCCCGACGTCGTCAGACTGTCTCTCCTCAGCCGCTGCCAAAAGCCCCCGGAAAGAAAACGTGGCTGTCGGCGACCGCCATTGAGACCTCGAAGCGTTGTCCGCGATGCTTTTGGTTGCAAGTCAATTTGAAAATCTACCAACCGGAAGGAATTGTCTCGCGTTTAGCCAACCGGTTTGATGGCGTCATCAAACGGTATTTTGATCTCTATCGAGGAACACCGGATCTGCCGCCTTTAGTAGCCGGCCAAATCCATGGCCACCTTGAATCACCCTTTCAAGAGAAATATTTTGTGACGATCAATGAAAAATATGGTTTCTTAGGAAAACTCGATGAATGCCTTATCGGTCCTGATGGAAAATACTCGCCGGTTGATCATAAAACTGCTTCGTCCGATCCGAAACAACGTGAGCTTATCCCAGCCTACCAATTTCAGCTCGACAGTTACGCTTTTTTGCTCGACCACAATGGCAAACCGTCGAGCGGCCAAGGGTACCTGATTTACTTCTATCCGGCGGAGGGAAAAGAACTCCACGCTGGTTTTCCCATGGAGGTTACCGTCAAAACCCTGACGACTGACCCGGCTCGGGTCCGGCCGGCAGTAGATCGGGCGATTGATATTCTGGAACATCCTTTGCCGGTGCCGGCTCCAGATTGCCCCTTCTGTCGATACGTTGAAACGGTCAAGAAATTCTAACATGCCGCGATCTGTTTTACCCCGGCGGGCGGCCGGTGTTCTCCTCCCGATCAGCGCCTTGCCGAGTCCTGGGCCAATCGGTGATCTGGGGCCAGCCGCCTATACCTTCGTTGATTGGTTAGTTCGGGCTGGTCAACGGTACTGGCAGATTTTGCCGTTGTCTTTGCCCGATAGCCATGGTTCGCCCTATGCCTCGCCATCAAGCATGGCTGGAAACTGGATGTACGTTAGTCAACACGAACTTATCCGTACCCATCTCCTGTCGCCGAAGGAACGACCTATTCGTTCCATGACTGCCAAGGTCATCTATCGCCAAGCCGCCCGCGTCAAATGGCAAATGATCCGCCGCTCCTGGAAATATTTTCACCAGCATGGATTCGCCGATCAGCACCGCAGCCTGGTCCGATTCCGTCAGGACAACGCCAACTGGTTGACTGACTTTACGCTCTACCAAGCGCTCAAAGACCGCCGTCGTCACCAAGCCTGGTGGACATGGCCGTCGGAATGGCGTAGTCCGGTTCGGGCACGGCAGCATCTCGACTGGCGATTGCGTCGCCAAATGGATATCCATGCCTACGCGCAGTGGCTTTTCACCCAGCAATGGCAGCGATTGCATGACTACGCCCATCGTCGGAGGATCGATCTCATCGGTGATCTTCCATTCTACGTTCAAGACGATAGCGTTGAAGTCTGGAGCCGACCGCGACTTTTCGAACTCGATCGTCGCGGCCGACCACGTGTTGTGTCGGGTGTGCCGGCTGATGACTTCAGTCGGACAGGACAACGCTGGGGCAATCCGGTCTACCGCTGGTCAACTCATCGTCGAGAACATTTTTCCTGGTGGCGGGAACGATTAGGCCAACTCAATCGGCGCGTTGACGTTGTCCGCCTTGATCATTTCCAGGGTTTTGCCGAAACGTATCATATCCCCGCCAACGCTCCTGATGGCCGACGCGGCACTTGGGTCAAAACGCCAGGGCATCAACTCTTACGCACCCTGGTGCGACATCTCCCCCGATTACGCATCGTCGCCGAAGACATCGGTCATCCCGAACCTGACGCCGAGTATCTCCGCCATCACTACGGCTTTCCGGGAATCCGCTTGCTCCAATTTGGCTGGTCGGGCTTGCCTGACAACATGCACCATCTTCAATACGTGCCCACGAATTGCTTGTATTTCACCTCCACGCATGACACCAAAACGATTATTGCCTGGTGGCACCAAGCGAAATGGTATGAACGAAAACATTTCCGCGACTGGACCGGCCGTTTGCCCGGGCCAATTCATTGGCAAATCATCAGCGTGGCCTACCATAGCCGGGCCAAGGTCGCGATGGTTCCGGCCCAAGATATTCTGGGCCAAGGAAAAGCCGCTCGTTTGAACCGGCCGGGCCGAGTGAGAGGAAACTGGAGTTGGCGGATGCCCTCGGCCGGGTTACCGATAACACTGGCGACTAAGTTTAGAAAACTTACTCGTCAATCCAAGCGGGGATAAACTGCGTTTCGTTGGGCGGCTCGCTCGACGCGGTTGGATGACTTGTGTACACTACTCGTATGCGCGTCGCAAGAATATCTGTCCTGGTCAGCCTTGCTATAGCCGTGGGGCTCTGGCCGTCGGTCAGTCAGGCCGGACAAACCTGGCAATCGGCGCAACCGTTGTCGTTGTCGGCCACGCCAACCATCCTGTACGGGCAGCTCAATAGCGAAGGGCAAGCTGATTTTTATCGATTGAACGTGACGCGGCCGGTGACCGTCCGACTTGAACTTGGTCAGCCTCAAGCGGCTCGAAACTTTGTCGCACGCATCGTTCTGTATCAACCAGATGGCCAAACGATCGGCCCGGTGCTTCCGATGGATCAACCTCCGCACACCTTGGCCTTGGTCTACCCAGCTAGCTCGTTCCGCCAAACATTTGATGTCTTCACCCAGGTAACCTATAGCCAGACACTTGATACGCCCGTCCGGCTTGAGCAGACTGGAACGTACTACCTAGCCGTCTACAGCGCCTCGACACCAGCCGGCCGCTACCGCCTGACGCTTGATAATGGCCAGGCGAGCATTGCCAATTGGTCGGACTCATGGCGCCTCCCGCAGCGGTGGTGGGAAGATCAGGCCTTTGCTGGATGGTCTTGGCAAACGCTCTTTACACCGACTCTTTTGCTGGTCCTAGCGGTATTAGTTATTGAACAGCTCCGGTATTATCATCTCCATCATCTCGCTCCAGCGAAGCGCCGAGCGTCCCCATCCCGAAAATCTAGCCGTTCCCGATGACGATTCGACAATTTGACCGCCTGCCATTATTGAAGCGTGACCCCGGTTATATCGGAGCGAGCTTAGAGCGCTTGCCAGACCAGCTCGCCGATGGTTGGGCTCAAGCGAAGAATTTTCGTTGGCCTGGACGAGCAGGGAAAATAACCTCGGTTGCTATTTGTGGAATGGGTGGATCACATTTAGCTCCCGATATTCTGAGGAACGTTTTCTCAACGCAACTTCGCGTACCAGTAACGATCGTGGCTGATTACCAACTCCCGGCCTGGGTAAACCGGACGACCCTGGTCGTCTGTTCAAGTTACTCCGGCAATACCGAAGAGACGCTGGCGTGCTTGGATGAAGCTAAACATCGTGGTGCGTTGATCGCCGTGGTCACGAGTGGGGGAGCGTTAGCCCGCCAGGCCCGCCGCCGGAATATTCCACTGATCAACTTCCAGCCGCTCTTCAATCCGTCACAGCAACCCCGGCTAGGCTTAGGCTATGGTCTTATGGCCACCGTGGCCATCTGGCGGGCCGCTGGCTTGCTTCATCTCAGCACAGGAAGTATTCAGGGTTTAGCAAAAACCGCCCAAGCCGCAGTCAAGCGCTATGGTCAGCACCATCCGGCCGAGGTGAATCTCGCTAAGCGCCTAACCATGAACCTGGCTGGGAAAATTCCTTTGCTCATCGGCGCGGAATGGACCGCCGGCAATCTTCATGCCTGGACCAATCAGATTCATGAAAACGCCAAGACCTTTGCGGCCTGGTATCAATTACCCGACCTTAATCACCATTTGCTTGAAGGATTGCGTAATCGAGCGGTGACGAAGCAGATTCATGCCGTTATGATTCGCGACGCAAACTACCACCCACGCAACCTTCGCCGTTTGACGCTCACGAAAAAAATCCTGGAAGACCTCGGAGCGTCAGTCAGTATCGTCACTCCTCGTGGAACCACACCATTAGAAAAAAGTGTTGACCTTCTAGCGTTCGGTGGTTACGTCAGTTGGTACCTAGCGGCGATGCGTCGAGTGAAGCCCGGTCCAATTCCAACGGTCGACGCTCTGAAAAAAGCCCTGGGCCGTTAAGCAGCTACTGGCAGCGGCAGCTGAATTTCCAGTTTCTGTTCGATGGTCTTCACGACTTCGTGCGCCGGTTGGAAACTACTCCAGTCCAGCCGCAGAACGGTTGTTTTATCTTTGACTGAGTCCGTCCATTCCGTGAACAGATCAGACAGGGCCTGGAGATATTCCCGGCTGATACTTTTTTCGCTTGACCGGCCCCGTTGATGAATCCGCGCCAGGGCCTGATCAACAGATGTATCAAGGTGGATGACCACGTCGGGTAAACGGAGGAGTGGGCGGAGCGTTTCGAAGTGTGCCCGGTAGTTCTTGTAATCCCGATCGTCCATCAAGCCGAAGTCATGGGTTAGTTGGCCGTAGATGACGTCGCCGTAGATAATTTGGTCTTGGACAACCCCGATGTCGTTTTTTTGAAGTTCTTGAATTTCGAGATGCTGCTTGAACCGTTGGGTTAGCATGAAGATCTGCATCTCAAAGGACCAGCGTTTCCCGTCGGCGTAAAAGTCGTCCAAGTATGGGTTTTCTTTAACCGGTTCGTAGAAGGCGCGATAGCCTAAACGTTTAGCTAGCGCCTCGGTGAGATTTGATTTGCCCACCCCAATGCAGCCGACGATGCCGATGAACATGATCGAATTGTACTGGCTACCGCGGACAGGGTCAACCGCTTGACAAGGAGGCTATGTGTGCTAGTCTGGCCCTAGTGGCTAAGGCAAAAAATGTGCCAGGGAAAGACCCTGGAACATGGTTTTTTGTCTGACGTAGCTCACGGACGGCTCGTTGAAAACTGAATATCAACGTAGTCAACCGTCAAAAGGAGGTGCAGTATGCGGTACCTGTTTTTGCTGTTACTTCTGATCGTCCCGTCATCTGCTTCAGCTCAAATCACCTTGGACAAGGTTGTCATCGGTACTCCCGGCGGCACAATGTCCAGCGGCTCCATCCAAATGGACCTGACCCTCAGCCAGCCAGTCGTCGGTCCGATCCTCGGCGGAACGACCAAGGGTGATCTCGGGTTCTGGTGGCAAGTCTCGTCGATCACGACAAGCGTCAAGGATGCGATCCCGACACAGTTCGCGCTCCGACAGAACACCCCAAACCCCTTCTCGACGCGGACATCGATTACCTACGCCATCCCGCGCGGACCAGTGCCAGTCTTTCTCGGCATCTTCAACGTGCAGGGTGGGTTGGTTCGAACGCTGATTCACGAATCGCAGTCCCCCGGCACCTTCACGGTGACCTGGGATGGACGAGATGACAACGGGCAGTACGTCAAGACGGGTGTCTACTTCACGAAGTTCAGCGCTGGTTCCTATCAACGGACAGCCAAAACCGTCATGCTGAAGTGACCGACAGGTCATCCTGAGGCAACCGCCGACGGATCTTACAGACAAGGAGAGCGCCATGAAAAAGTTCATGATGTTGTTCACGTTCCTCAGCCTCCTGATCGCTTCGGCGGTCATGGCAGCTGTACCCAGCCAGATGAACGTTCAGGGCCGTCTGCTCAACGCGGGTAGCCCGATGACCGGCTCTCATCCGGCGATCTTCTCGATCTACGATGCCGCCAGTGCCGGTTCTGCCCTCTGGACCGAGAGCTCCTCGCTCGACGTCCAGGGCGGCATCTTCACTGCGACGCTTGGCAATGTCACGCCCATTCCGACCATCGTCTTCGGCACCAGCCCCCGCTGGCTCGAAGTCACGGTTGATGGGAACGTGCTGAATCCACGTTTGCCCCTGACGACCACGGGCTACGCTTTCCGGTCCCAGCACGCGGATACCGCCAACTTTGCTCTCAATGCCGCTTCGGTCGGAGACAACCTCTGGTCGACGGATGGGATAAACGTGTGGCGGACGGATGGTCGGGTGAGCATTGGAACGAGTAGCCTGGAATCCCCGTTGCTGGTCCAGAAGAGCATCTCATCTGGATCGGCCAACCTGCTAGTGCTGCGCAACTCTGGTCCGGAAGGCGGGGCGATGGCCTTTGCTAACGGAGCGACAGGGACGTACCCGCCGGCAGGGATGTACGGAATTGGCGACGAAACCGACATTCGCCTGGCGATCAACCGCAACAACGGCAACGTCGGCATCGGCACGACCACACCAAGTTCAAAGTTGCATGTAATCGGCGATATTTATGCCGATAACGGGTCAGATGGTTCATTGGTGGTGAATCCAGCGCAGCTTCGATTCAGGCATTACACCGACATGCCTAACTACACGGCCTCGATCGAGTACCACTACAACTACAACAACGCTCTCGGAATCTATCTTTGGGGGGACAACCGGCAGATCTTCGGAGCGTCGGCCGACGGTGGGAACATCTTCTTCCCGACTGGAAATGTCAGCATTGCTGGCAACCTAACGGTCGCTGGCACCAAGTGCCGTGTCGTCAACACCGACTTCGGTCAAGTGAAGTTGAACGCGACCGAATCGGGACACGCGCTGTTCATGGACGACGAGCCATCGGCTCGCCTCGTCAACGGACGGTGTCGCGTCGACCTCTCGCCGAAGTTCATGGCGACTGTGACCGTTAACGGGAAGTATCCGCTGGCAGTCAACGTGACGATCTACGGCCAGCATGGCGAGTGGTACATCGAACGCGACGCTACCGGCTTCACGGTCATCGACCCGGCCGGTGGCAACGACGAGTTCTCCTGGCAGGCCATCGCTCGCCAGAAGAACTATGAAAACACCTACCTCGATCCGGTCGAAACCACGACGGCGAAACAATAGGAGGACGCCATGAAGCGTCTGATGATGCTATTGGTGGCCGGAGTCCTGTTGGTTCCGGTGGAGGGGTGGGGGGCCGTTCCCGGCATGACCTACTCCAACCCTACGTACTCCGGCCACGGCTTCCAGGTCGTGACTGTAGACCTGAACGCGAACTTCTGTTTTCTGACCGCTTTCGGGAACAATGATTACATTGGTGGACGGCAAAGGGTGAACGGGATGGCCGTCAATCACCAAGCGGCGCTGGGAATCAATGCCGACTACTTCGGCGGCACCCAGCCACCCGATGCCATGGCGTACGTTCTTGGGCAGAAATACAACTGCGACCGATTCAGAACATCTCTAGGGATATCAACGGGGAATCAAACCTCTATTCAGACTGGCTACAATGGTCCGCCCAGGTTCTCGGGGGATGAAGTCTGTGGAGGCACCCGAACCGATCCGGCATTTCTATATAATGTTGTCGGCGGTGGGCCACAAATCGTCAAGAATGGCGCACGGTTCTGGACGAGGTCGGGTTGCTGCACAGTGAATGGAGAGGGTTATTCTCAGCACGTTCTAGATGCGTGCGAGGGAGTGACTTCGGTGGAGCGCATATCGGCCGCCGGAGTTTCCCAGGATGGAAATACGATGTACGTCGTCGTTTCAAGCGGCGGGGTAGACGTCTTTACCGTCATGGACTTCCTGATCTCTCTCGGCTCCTATGCCGCCATCAAGTTCGACGGTGGGTCCTCTTCGGAGCTCTTCTTCGATGGAGCAACCAAGGGAGGTGCAGGAGCGCAAGTGGCAGAGGCTCTGTTGGCCATCTCAGCTCCCACAACACCATCTCTGAACACACCACCTGATGGAGCTTCTGGGGTCTCCACCACTGTCGGGCTTGATTGGTCTGAAGCTACCCGCGCAGTTGGTTACGAAGTGCAGGTAGGGACGAGTTGTGGAAGCGGAGGAGTAACTTCAACCGCAACTTCATCGGCGACAATCAGTTCGTTGGCCCAAGGCACAATGTACTTCTGGAGAGTGCGGGCCAAGAACGAGTGTGGTGCTTTCAGTAGTTGGTCTGGGTGTCGTTCCTTCACGACCTCGTCGAACAATCCTTGCCTTGGCACGGGCAGCCCCTGCCCTGGACGCTTCATTCCGCATGCTCCTGACTGCTTGCAGGGACCGAGCCAGTGCTGTACCGGTTCCAATCCTAATCTCCAGACACTGCCCGATCAGTCGATCAAGCAGTGGATGGGAGTCGGCCAACCAATCCGCGACGTCTTCAAGCCGAACGTGAAGTACAGCATCGGTCTCGAGTACGAAGCGACAACGGCCATTGATCTAACCTTCGGTCTCGGGAATTTCACCCCGGGCGCCAAGGACCTCGGCCTGGTCATCAGCCAGTCCAGCTTGCCGGTTGCGGGCGAATGGAAGACGTTCTGGTCCACCCCGTTCACCCCGACAGCCGAGCAGCTCGAACACTTCTCGAATCTCAAGCTCTTTCCTTCAACTGCCGACGGGTTTGTTATCCGGAACGTTCGGATTGTGGCCTATCAGCAGTAATCGCTCTTTCTCTTTCCCCTCGATTCTTCGGAGTCGAGGGGATTTTTTATCTCTGATATACTCCATCGGTGAAGCCCCGCCCACCCGAAAGAACCATTCGTAGTCGATTGCTGTCGTGGTTCTCCATCCACCGCCGCGATTTGCCCTGGCGACGCACACGCGACCCCTATGCGATTCTTGTTTCTGAGGTGATGCTCCAACAAACCCAGGTCGACCGGGTGATCCCGAAATACAACGCCTGGCTGAAAACATTTCCCACGGTCCAATCATTGGCCCCTGCTCCGCTGACGAAAGTTCTGAAATTGTGGTCTGGCCTCGGTTACAATTCCCGCGGACAACGGCTACGTGAATTGGCAAAAGTTATTGTTGAGCAGTATCACGGAAAAATTCCAAGCAATGTTGAGCAATTAGAAACTTTGCCCGGTATTGGACCGTATACTGCCCGGGCCGTGGCCAGCTTTGCTTTCGGTCTTGATGAACCGGCGATTGATACCAACTTTCGTCGCGTCATCACCCGGATATTTTTCGGGCTACGCCGGCCTTCTCAACAGAAGCTGGAAACCGTTGTCGATTCTCTTGCGCCGAGCGGCCGAGTTCATGACTGGAACGCTGCGCTCATGGACTTCGGTGCCTTAGTTTGCCAAGCCCGCCGACCAAAGTGCGAAATTTGTCCGGTCCAACAATACTGCCGGGCCTATCCAGCCGTTCTTCAACCAATGAAACAAACACAGAAGCAGGGTAGTATAAGATTTGAGGAGACTGACCGCTTCTGGCGCGGGCGAATTGTCTCTTCGCTAGTCCACGCCGGTCCAATGACTTCGCGGCAGCTGCAGAAAAGGCTGAAAGAGTTTGGCTCGCTGCCCGTCCTAAGATTTAGACGGTTAGTCACGGCCCTGGCTTCCACGGGCATTGTGCGACACACCAACCAGCGACTGTCGATTCAGGCCTGACGTTAGGCCAAGACGAGGGTTTTCCACTTCAACGGTGCATAAATCTCTTGACGGCCTGCGCCGACGGCGTACAGTAGGAGTAGACAATCTATTTTCATACGAACCCGTCACTTTTTGCGGGTCGCAGCCTCCAGGCGCGTCTGATGGACTTCACAATCCATAGTTCGGCTGGCAGTTTGTGGTAGGAGGCGTCGACGATCGAGGCCAACAGTCCCTACATGGGAACTCGCGGGGAGTGACTACAGCATCTCACCAGGTGCTCACTCCGACGGGAGTAAGTGGGTCCCGGCATCAGCTCGTCGCCTCCGACCAGAGATAGTCAGCACGGGCCTTGAGAACAGGGCCAATTTATGATAGGCTGACCTTATGGTCGCGTTAGAAAATCCCTCGCTGTTTTTCTTTGTTCAACTCGGCCGGTCACCGTTGTGATGAGCATTTCTAACGACATGAATCCAACGTCGCTATCCTCACTCCAGGCTTCTCGTCTCGGCCCGCCGGTCTGGCTAGGGACAGCGATCGGTCTAGCCTGGTTTGTAGCGGCTGAACTGATTATTGCTTCTGCTAATCGTCGATCCCTGGCCTTGGCCGGATTTGGTTTGGCCGCCGTGGTTATGGTGGTGACGATTATCCAACAATATCTTCACGACCGGCGCCGCGGTCGAGTTCCGATTGGAGCGCTCGGCGCGCTGCTCATCTGTACATCAGCAGTCGGCGTTGTTATCTTTGCCGGTGGACTGACATCAGTGACGTCAGTTGTTTGGCGTCAACTCCCGGCCCATCTGATGGCCGTGGTGAGTAGTAGCCTACTGACGGGCTGGTGGCATCATCAGCAGCGACAGGTGGCTGATCCGTTACGTGGACGATTTGCTGCCTTCATCATGACGATCGTCGTCTGGTCGTTTGGCTTTACCGCGCTGAGCTGGGCAGTTTTTCTTGGTCTGCCGTTGTGGCGATTGCTCGTAGTAACGGTCATCACGTCCAGCCTGGCGAGCGTCGTCGTGTGGCTGGATGCTGGACTTGAGCCCTCCCGAGTTTGGCGCACGCTCGGTCCGACGGTCGTGTTAACGGCGGAGATCTGGATCGTCTCGTGGTGGTTACCAACAGCGGTCTTGGTCGGCACAACGGTGGCGACCACGATGTGTTTGCTTTATACTCAAGTTGCCCGGCACCTCTGGTTACATACATGGCACCCCGGCCGAGGACGGCGATACGCCCTGGTCGGCCTGGCGGTTATTGGGCTGACACTCTTATCTGCCCGTTGGGTCTAACCACATGGACGTTCAACCTCACCCGACCTCACCAAAATATCGCGCGGACCCCGGACCGGTCGTAGCGAAAGTTTGGAACGATCAACGCCTGACGCAGCCGCGACGACTACCGTGGTTTGGTATTATTCTCTTGATCATCGTTCTCAATCTGGTCGCGACGGCTGGATTCGTCGTCGGTTGGGGTTGGCTTGAGCGTAATGCACCCCATTTTCGTTTCTTGCATTGGTTGCCTTTGGCCTCGAACACCACGCTCATCCAAGAAGTAAAATCCCCGAATCCGACAGAAGTCCCGACGCCTGTCAAAAAAGCGATGGCCAGTATTATTGGCTTAGCACCGGACCAAGGACCATCAGGAATTTATTCTCAGGAATTGATCACGCACCTGGCCGCCCCGCTCAGTAGTAATGGTTGGATGATGACACTGACCGAGGCCTTACCGAGCACGGGCGAAGTCGCCGTCATTTTGCCGAACGCTCCGACGACGGTTAGCCAAACCATCGCTGACCCGGCCAGCCCAGTGAGTTTTGTAAAAGTTGAGCATCTTGACCAGTCGCCGGTCACTATCGCCTCGGAACCGATGCAGACTGGACAACGGATATGGGTCGTGACGGGATCACGAAATACACCGACCGCGGTCAGTCGGATCGTGGTCGGTCAAGGGGGCCCGCGCTGGCGTTCTTCCGACCGCCAAGAAAACTATTGGCAACTCGACGCACCCGTGGTGACGCAGTTGGGCGCGGCGGTCTTGACGACTGATGGGCAATTGGTCGGCTTAGCCGGGGCGAACGGTCGGGTCTGGCCGGTTGATGGGCTCGATGCCGTCATTAGCTCAGTGCTTCAGCGCGCGTCGATTAGCCGTCCTAGTTTTGGATTCCGTTTCCTCATGCTCTCCGACGCTATCGTCGTCAATGAACCAAACATTGGCGCGGCGGTCATTGGGGCTGATACCGGCGACCAAGCCGTTACCCCCAAAAGCCCGGCCGATAAAGCGGGTATGAAAATTGGCGATCGGGTTGTCACGGTTGATGATCATGACCTCCAAGCCGACTTGCAGCGAGTCCTCCGGACGTACCATCCCGGCGACCACCTGCGATTAGGCGTGAACCGTCGTGGTCAAACTGTCCAACTTGATATCATCGTCGGTAGCTTACCCCAATGAGGTGGAAGTATTGGTTCGGCGCGGCGATCATTCTTTTGACGGTCAGCTGGGCTCAACCTAGTCGGGCGGCGGAGTGGTTATATCCAGCTTCGGCCGGCCGAGGCCATGTTGGACGACCAGCGATCCTTCTCCCAGGTGTTCGGGTACTTTCGGCTGCTCAACGTTTATTGCTGCCGCCAAATCTTCGTCGCCTGGCCCAGCCTAATCTTCCTTACCATGCCTTGTTCGTGCCGAACGATCCGGATTTTTCGCAACAATGGAATTTTACGGCCATCAATATCCCAGCCGCTTGGGATGCAGATACGATTGATCCTACAGGTGGGGGAGATCCCCGCGTCATTGTCGCGGTTCTCGATTCGGGTTTTGCTTCTGCCGCTCCCGATTATTCCGGTCTTCACCTTTGGACCAATGGCGGCGAAGTAGCTGGAGATGGCATCGACAATGATCACGACGGCTTGGTCGATGATACGCATGGGTGGGACTTCGTCAACGGAGACAATCTCCCGGCCGATGATAATGGCCACGGCACTCACGTCACGGGAACCATCGCCGAATCAACGAACAATGGCGTCGCCGCGGCCGGGATAGCTTACCAAACAACCATCATGCCGCTCAAAGTTCTCGATAGCCAAGGGGACGGCTCAACGACGACGATCGCCGCTGCAGTCACCTACGCCGCCGATCACGGAGCGACGATCATTAATCTCAGCTTAGGCGGCACCCAAGACGACCCGATCCTCCACCAGGCCATTCAGGCAGCCGTCAGCCAAGGCGTCATTGTCGTTGCGGCTGCCGGAAACAGTGGCGCGGCTACCCTCAATTATCCGGCCCGGTACGAAGAAACTATCGCGGTCAGCGCCGTCCAGCCGGACATGACCCGGCCGAGTTATGCCAACTATGGTCCGGGTCTTGATCTCATGGCACCAGGAGGAAACAACAGCCAGGGGATTATTCAACAAACGTGTTCGACTAAGGATTGCACGTCGTTCAGTTCGCTCGGGTACGTCGGTACGTCACAGTCGACAGCCCACGTCAGTGGAGTGGCCGCGTTACTAGCCGCCTGCGGCCTGCCGGTTGGCCAAATCAGCAGCGTCCTCGCCTCGACGGCTACTGACGAAGGACCAGCCGGCTATGACACTGACTATGGAGCAGGTTTGATCAACGCGGCAGCAGCGCTCCAGGCTGCTGGCTGCCAAGCGAAGTCACCAAGCCCTCCTTCAAATCTGCAAGTACATTCAGCGACGGG
The DNA here is from genome assembly GCA_964518425.1 of uncultured Gammaproteobacteria bacterium. Lineage (GTDB taxonomy): Bacteria > Patescibacteriota > Patescibacteriia > SBBC01 > CAIJZX01 > CAYLHT01. The sequence goes on along the minus strand of CAZFGG010000002.1, from coordinate 57,562 downwards.
TCTGGCACGACTACTGACCGATAGCCAAGCCTACGCGTTTCGCCAACCGGAGTTCAGCTGGTCAGGCACTGCCGTCGCAACGTACCGTGTATCCTGGCAAAAAAGCGGGCATCCAACCAGCACCGTCCAGCAAGTGGCGACCACATTCTCTCCGACGTTGTCTGACGAAGGAACATACATTTTTTCTGTTCAGTCGACGGACGGCTTGGGGCAGCTCTCGTCGGCTTTAACCTTTCACTATGTCTTTCATCGGGCCGTTCTCGGTATTGCCGGGTCGAGCCAAATTCGACTCTATCGTGACAACTATTCGAAACTCCGTCAGTTCAGTAGCCCGGCTGGTCCAGCGACCATTGCCAGCGGCCGCTTTGATGCGTTAGGAAATCATCGACTCATCTTGTCGTATAGTAATCATCCCTCGACCTCGACGGTCCTCACCACCAGGGGTCAACCAGTGCGTGCGCTCCAGCCGTTTGGCAGGAATTTTCACGGCATAATCAATACAGCTGTGCTCGACAACGCTAGCGGAGGAGCAACCATCGTCACGGCCACGGCTACCCAGGGCGCTGAATTGCACTGGTATTCCGCGAGCGGCCATTCCTTTGGCCGACAACTCTTGTACCAGACATACCGGGGAGGCCTGGCCCTAGCCTCAGGAGATGTCAACGGCGATGGCCACGATGAATTGATCGTGGCTCAGGTGGCTGGGCCAGAAATACGGATTTATGATGATCACCATCATCGTCAGAAAGTCTTAGCTCCGGCTGGCCGTTCGTATCACGGCGGTTGGACCATTACGACCGTTGACCTTGATGGAGACGGTCATGAAGAAATCGTAGCTGTTGGCGTTGGTGCACTCGGACGCCGGCCTCTGTACATACTCACATCAACCGGTGCAGTCGTTCGACACTGGACACTCTCAACAAAACCCTACACTGGACCGATTGAGATCGTCGGGACTGAGTGGACTGGCGATGGCTACGACCGGCTTCTGGTGGCGGGAACAGCATCGGCTTCGTTTCTCCAGCAATGGTCGTTGACTGGAAAAAAAGAAGGGCAACGAACGCTGACGAATATTCACGGCTTCTCGTTGGCGGCAATTGATTAAAGATATGAAAATTTTTCTCCATCATTACCACCGTCATCGTCCGCTGATTCACCAGTTCAGTCGATTTGCTATTGTCGGCGTGATCAACACCGGTGTCAGTTTTGGCACCTACATCCTGGCCACACGACCATTGCACATCCATCCGCTCGTTGGCAACGTCATCGCCTTTGTGGTGGCCGTGACAGTCAGTTTTGTCCTGAACCGTCGGTATACCTTCCGTCACCACCATGGACGGGCCCATCATCAGTATGGAAAATTCTTGGCCGTCAATCTCGTCGGCTTAGGTTTATCCGAGCTGATTATCGCCGTCTTGCATATCGCCTGGGGCGTCCACGACTTCATCGCCTTCGCAGTGGCGGTTGTCCTCGTCCTCTTTTGGAATTTCTGGGCCAACCGGCAATGGACCTTTTCATCAGCCAACTTGCCAGCAGCCTGATTTTATTGTATAGTCAAACCTGCCGACTTGGCTGAAACCGTTATGGACCTGTCGATAATTATTCCGGCCTACAACGAGGCTCAACGGTTGCCCGCCTCTCTCCCGAAGGTCCTTTCATTCCTCGCCGCCCACCATCCGTCAGCTGAGGTCATCGTGGTTGACGATGGTTCAACCGACGGAACGGCCGATATCGTTCGACAGTACCCTGGTATCCGGCTCCTGCAACATCCGCATAACTATGGCAAGGGTGCCGCTGTCCGGACTGGTATGCTGGCCGCGACGGGGACCTGGCGTTATCTGTGCGATGCCGACCTGTCCACCCCGATTAAAGAGCTTGACCACTTGCTCGGCTTGGCCGATCAAGCCGATGTCATTATTGGCTCACGCCGTGCCCCGGGCGCAGACGTGCAACGATCCCAGGCCCGGTGGAAAATCTGGTTGGGCCAGATCGGAAATCTCTTCATCCAGCTCTTAGCCGCTCCTGGTATTCGCGATACGCAATGTGGCTTCAAGCTCTTCCACCAGCGGACTCGCACGATTTTCCAGCTCCAACGGACCAATCGTTTCGGTTACGACTTCGAGCTGTTGTATCTGGCTCGGCTCCTCGGCTTCCGCATTCAGGAAGTACCGGTGATCTGGCGGAACGATGAGCGGTCAAAAGTTCGTTTGATTGATTATCCTATTACTTTGTTCGAACTCCTGAGCCTCCATCTCAATCGCTGGCGCGGACGATACCCACGATCGTGACCGTCCGCTCTGCCCCCTTCGATAAAAAGAACATCGTCGTTACTGGCGGCGCCGGTTTTTTAGGTTCGCATTTGTGTGATCTGCTCGTTCAGCACCATAAAGTGATTTGCCTGGATGATTTTAGCACTGGTCGTGAGGAAAACATTCACCACCTCCTGCCGAACCCGAATTTTGAATTTGTCCGGCAAGACATTTCCCAGCCGCTTCAACTTGAGGCCCTCAAAGAGCTGAAGGTTTTCCAGGTGCCTTTTCAGGGCATTCAGGAAATCTATCACCTCGCTTCTCCGGCCTCGCCAAAAGATTACACGACCATGCCAGTCGAAACCTTGTTGGCAAACTCTTTAGGCACGAAAAATGCTTTAGATATGGCTAAGCAGTACGGCGCGAAGTTTTTACTGCTCTCCAGCGGCTCGATTTATGGCCAACCGGTTGAACGGACACCTTTTCCGGAAAACTACTGGGGGTACGTCGACCCAGTTGGAACACGTAGTCCCTATCAAGAGGGTAAACGTTTTTCTGAAGCCCTGACCGTGGCCTACCGCCAGAAATACAATCTTGATGCTAAAATTATTCGCCTTTTCAATACCTATGGACCGCGGATGCGTCTGACCGATGGTCGGATGATCCCCGAATTTATTCACGCCGCCTTACGAAATATTCCAATTACCATCCACGGTGATCGCGATGACATCAGCACCTTTTGCTTTATCACTGATGCCTTGGAAGGGATCATCCGCATGATGCAATCTCGTGAACAGGGGCCAATCAATATTGGTAACCCGGAAGAACATACCGTCGCGGAGGTGGCCCAAACCGTCATCTCGATTGCCGGCGGTCGTTCGGACATCCGCTATGAACCACCCCTAGCCTCAACGAGCAAGCAGGGGACTCCGAGTATCCGTCAAGCCCGGGAAATCTTAGGCTGGTTCCCAGTCGTCCCGCTCCAGGAAGGATTACAACGAACCATTGATTACATGCGCGGCCTGCGGACAGTCGGGTTGGGGACGATGGGGTACGGAGAAGAAGATAATGGCTAAAGTTATTGTTACGGGGGGTGCCGGCTTTATTGGCTCCCACCTCGTTGATGCATTAATTAGGAAATCTCACCATGTAACCGTGGTCGATAATCTCTCTTCCGGGCACCGTAAGAACGTCCACCCACAAGCTCAGCTGATGACTGTCGATATCCGTTCAACGCGGGTAAAAAAAATTTGGCAAAAACTGAAACCACAATTCGTTTTTCATTTCGCTGCCCAAAAAAACGTTCGCGCATCTGTTGAGGATCCGTTGCTGGATGCTGATATTAATATCACCGGCTCACTAAATATCATTGAACAAAGTCACCGGGTGCGTGTGAAGAAATTTATTTTTTCATCAACCGGCGGAGCGATGTTTGGCGACGATTTTCAGTTACCAACGCCGGAAACCGCTTTGGCGGAACCAGCATCACCCTATGGAATTGCCAAAAATAGTATCGAACGATACCTTCAATTTTATCGGACTCATCGAGGAATGAAGAATGTCTGCCTTCGATATGCTAATGTCTATGGTCCGCGACAAGACCCAAAAGGGGAGGCCGGCGTAGTCAGTATTTTTGCCCAGCGCCTGCTTCATCGTCAACCATTATTGATTAATGGAAATGGCCGGCAAACGAGAGATTATGTTTATATCGACGATGTGACACAGGCCAACTTGAAGACGATTGACAATGCCACCCGTAGTGGTGAAATCCATATTGGTACCAGCAAGCAAACATCGGTCAATGCCTTGGCCAGAGCCTTAGTCAAGGTGTCCAATATAAAGGCAAGAATAGAACACCGTCTGCCCTTGGCCGGTGAAGTAATGAGAAGCGCTTTGTCTTCGAAACTTGCAAAGAAGGAGTTAAAATGGGAACCAAAGACATCATTGTCAACTGGGTTACTTGAAACATGGAACTGGGCGAAAAGGGAATTGGTATGAAAACATGGATTGTCATAGCAGCATATAACGAAGGAAAAGTCATTGGGCATGTCGTTGCCGCTGTCTGTGCATTGTACCCTAACGTTGTCGTCGTTGATGACGCTTCATCGGATAATACGGTTCAGGAGGCACGAACTGCAGGTGCGGTTGTGCTTAAACATATTATTAACCGTGGCCAGGGCGCCGCACTCAAGACCGGAATTATGTATGCCCTGCGTCAGGGGGCAGAGGCGATCGTTACTTTTGATGCTGATGGACAACATGATCCTCGTGAGATCGCATCAATGCTCGAGCCCATCGAAAAAGGCAGCGCCGATATCATACTTGGCTCACGATTTCTGAAGGACGGGTCGAATGTCCCTCCGCTGCGAAGGTTAGCGTTGCACGCAGGCATCGTTTTTACTCGGGTTATGTCAAGAATAGATGTGACCGATACGCACAATGGGTTTCGTGCCATGAATCGTTTCGCAGCCGAAAAAATTCGGATCGCCCAGGATCGGATGGCCCATGCATCAGAGATTCTCGATGAAATTGTGCGTCATAAACTGCGTTACCAGGAGGTTCCCGTAACCATTACCTATAGTTATTACTCTCGCGGGAAGGGGCAAAGGACTAGCTCAATGTTTCGTATTGCTTTCAAAATCTTCATGCATAAACTGACGCATTAGGAATGTATATTAAAATTATTGTTAGTATCTTCGTCCTGTTCGCCATCTCACGCGTATGGTTGCGCTATCGTGATGGAGCAATTGGAATCATTGGGACGTCGCTCTGGTCACTCTTGTGGTTAGCGATTAGTTGGTTTGTGTGGTGGCCATCTGTTTCGGACTTCTTCGCGCATACCCTCGGCATCGGACGGGGAGTTGACGCACTCGTGTACATTTCCGTGGTTGGGTTGTTCTACGGAATGTTTCGGCTCTATGTCAAATTGGAGTTCATTGAGCATGAGTTGACTAGCTTGGTGAGAAACTTGACTCTACACGAAGGGGACAAAAGCCGACCCGTGCAATGAGATTGTTGTTCCTGACTGAATTTTATCCGACGAATACCGACGCCGATGTTCGCGGCGGCGTTGAGTTACGAACGTTTGTGATGACTCAAGGGTTGGCGGAAAAGCATGAGGTCACGGTCGTAGCTGAGCGAGAACAAGACACGGCGTTCGATGATCATATTGGTAAGGTGCGAGTTGTTCGTCCGGGACCGAGGAGTCACTATCGACAGGGAGGAGGGTTGATCAATCGCGCTCGGTATCTTATGGCTGCTCGGTCGTTTACCTTGACCCAACACCCCGACGTATTAATCGCAGAGAATTTTGGAGGGTACACGATCGCTTTAACACTTTCTTCTGCCTGGCGCTTAAAAACGATATTAACCTATCACGACGTGTGGATCGGGGAGTGGATAAAAAATGTTGGACTCATCATGGGTCTTGTCGGAGAAGTAATCGAACGGATAACACTACGACAGCTTTGGGGGCACTACGCTGCTAATAGTAAGGTCACCAGGGACAAACTCATTCGTTTCAATGTAGCGCCAAAGCAAATTGATGTAGTCTATAATGGTATTGATGTGGAACAATGCCATCGAGTTACGCCGGAAAAATTCTCACGCCCAACGATCATTACTGTTTCCCGACTGGTACAATATAAGCGAGTCGATAATCTTTTGCGTGCTTTGGTAGAAGTTCGAAAATCGGGCATCGATGCCCAACTAGTGATTATCGGTTCAGGGCCAGAAGAAAAAGGCCTAAAAACGTTAGCCACGTCTTTGGGTCTAGATCAATTCATCGAGTGGCGTGGATTTGTACCTGAGTATCTTGCGGTGTTGGCAGCAATCAAGGGAGCAACGGTGTTCAGCTTCCCGACGTCCGTTGAGGGATTTGGGTTAGTGACTGCCGAAGCAATGGCTTGTGGGACACCTTATGTCAGCTCAGACATCGCTCCGACGCGAGAGGTGACGAACAATGGCCAAGGCGGCCTATTATACCCCGTTGAAGACACGCAGGCGCTGGTTAGAGGGTTGGTTGTATACCTAACCGACCCTAGTGCCCGCGAAGCAGCCAGCCGAGCTGGACAAGAACGAGCCCAGGAATTTGATCGAGTAAAAATGATTGCCGCATTCAATACCCTGCTCAATAGTCTCTTCGCACAGAAAAAAATCCTACATTCCGCTCAACAGCCTCAGACATGAAAAAAGTAGCATTTTTGACGGGCACGTTTTCGGCATTTAGCGGGATTGAACGACAGGTTCAATATCAGGCCGAAAAGAGAGTCGCCGCCGGCGACCGAGTTGTTGTCTTTACCTTTGAAGCGGATATGCAACCCACCTCGGACTACCGTCTTATTATTTTGGGCATGCCCAAAAGTATTTTTTTGCAGCGTATCTTTCGATTACTGTACCCATTCCTCCCCTGGCTCGTCCGGGGCCACCTCAAACAATTAGCTCAGTTCGATGAAGTTATTTGTCATCAATACCCGTTGACCGTGTTAGCGGCGGCGGCAAAAAAGAAATATGGCGCAAGGTATACCTACTTTGATCATGGCGTACCCCCGCCAAGTGTCATGGGAAACTGGATGGAAAAGGTTTACATTTGGTTATTTGAACGACTGATGATCTCTAGTTTGCGCCAGGCTGATCACGTGGTCTGCATTAGTCGGTATTTACAGGGCGAAATGAAGCGGTTAACAGGCATTGAAGCAGAGGTTCAATACGACGAGTACAATCATAAAATGTTCTATCCGGGGGTCGATCGAACAAAAATTCGTCAGAAGTATAAACTCGGCGATCGTCCAATTATCCTCTACATTGGGCGCATCGCTCCCCATAAAAACCTTCAGGGGTTGATCCAGGCGTTTAGAGGACTCAATCCTTCTTTCCGCGCTGCACTGGTGATAGTTGGGAAGCGAACCTTCGGAGGTTATGGACGATATCTCGATTCACTTACCACGCCGGATGTCTTTTTCGCCGGATACGTCCCGGAAGAGGATATCCCAGCCCATTATGGTGCTGCCAGCGTATATGCGACAACAACTCTTTGGGAAGGGTATGACCTACCGATCGTAGAAGCACGAGCTTGTGGTGTTCCGTCAGTCATGTTTAACATTGGGCCACATCCAGAGATTGCTAGCGACCAGGATATCCTTGTTCCAGTCGGAGACATTCGATCTTTCACTGTCGCGCTTGAGCAGCAAATCGTCAAGGGAGCGAACCAGGTGAGGAAGCCATCATGACGTCGCCTTTCTCCCATCGGTGGACCTGGATAATCGAAATCTTCTTGTTACTAGTTGTTTTACTTTCTCTAGGTCTTTATTATAGTCGGGACTACCAGTATCCGGTCTGTTGTGATACGGCGATGACGCTCATCAAAGCTAAAACTATCGCCGTCACGAGGCACATCAACCCACTCTCGCCCTTAAATCCATCTAGCGGTGCAAAGATTTATGGCAGTATTATTTCAGGTGAATTTATCCCCCATTTTACTTTAGCGGCAATATATCTATTCGTGCCGACCTGGCAAGATAACTTGCAAATAGCTAAATGGTTTTTTTTGATCGTTTACCTTCTCTCAGCCGTGCCTGTCTATTTCCTCTTGAGGCGATTAATGCCTTCATTATTTGTTTGTTTCGCAACTTTAATTGTGCTCTATGTATCTTTCTGGTTTGGAAACTCATATTGGACCGGCCATGTCGCTCAGTCATTCGCCCTGGGTATTATGGCCCTTGGCTTCTTAGCCCTTGAGGATTATCGCCGTAGCCACCAAAAAAGAAAAATAGTTTTGGTAGCACTGACGATCATTCTTCTTTTTTTCACTCACGTTCTCTCTTTTTTGGTCATGTTGTTGACGACCTTAGTGGTTGTCACGAAAACCTTATATGGTGAGTTGTCCGATCAAAAAAAAGTTTTGATTCCGATTGCCTATATCATCTATTTTGTCTTAGCCCTTCTCTATCTTCGCTTGACCCCTGCTTCAACAGGATTACTTCCACGGTTCGGAGTCGAGCCACTACACTTTTCTTTGGAATCGATCATCGTATTTTCCCCTCAGACAGTTCCTTTCTTCATATTGATGTGTTTAGGAGCGTGGGTTGTACTTTATCAGCGGCAGATGATCATCATTTCCTGGTTTTTTGTTTCTTACCTTCTATCCCAAAGCACAACCTTTGGTGCCGCGTTTTATCCCTATCGTTTCAATGAATTTGTTATCGTCCCGGTTATTATTATTTTTGGTTTTGGACTAACTCAGACCGTCTCGCTGCTTAGATGGAAATTACTGAAGTTGATTTTTGTAACTATGGTTTTGGCTATCTATTTGCCCGTGTTGTTGAAAAACCAAAATGGGCTACGAGCATGTTACATTCGTAATTGTCCCGGATTGTATGCGACGCAAATCCCGCCTGCCGACATCGCGCTTTTTGCTTGGTCAACCAGGCTTCCGGCGGGAACTATTATCGCTGGGCCGTCAAAATTTGGGTACTTTATCCCCGTCGTAACCAAAAACCGATTCGAAGATTTGGCTGGGGAGAAATTAGAAATTTTCACAACGCCTGACCCTGCCCGACGCAACGCCTTAAGTCATAAATATGGTATTCAATATGTCTATTGGGGCGACGTTGATCGGCAAACGAACGGCACCACGAAAGATGTTATCGGACTGGATCCAGGGCCCTTCAATCAACCAAAGTTTTTTCGGCTAGTTAAAAAAATCCAAGGCGCTACACTCTATGAAGTCCTTTAGTCACCAACCAAGTAAATTCCTGGCACTCATTGGGGTCGTTGCTTTTGTCATGATCGATCACTCAATTGACCATCTCGGCTGGGCCAAATGGTTGATTTTTTGGCCGATGCTTGGTGCAATCGCCGTTGCCCAAGAGGCACACCTCTCTACCGATCACCAAATTCTTTTGTCTATCATGGTTGGTTTTCCCCTGCAGGTTGGATATTGGGCGCTACTCTATTGGGAAACTGAACGAGCTATAGGGTACGTTCTTGGTCGGTCGCGTCGGCTGTAATCGTCAAGAGTTTTTTTTTTCAACTGCGGTAGATTGGGGTCCAACCATGTCGGCTGGTGAAAGGTATACTTTTTGGACCATGACGGACTCGAGATCACTCAGTCTAATACTCGAGCGCTGAATATATGATCGGCGCTTCAACATGACCGGCAACTTTCGAAGAGCGTCCAATTTGGTTTTAATAATCAAGGCCAATTTTCTGCGACGGGCATAGAGAAAAAACGTTCCAAATTGTGTGGCCAAGATACCGCCGATATGTCGCCAGAGCAGCGCGGTTGGAAAATCTTTAACAATGAGCCAAACATTATTCCGATGGCCATGATAAATCGAGAACGGCGAGGTAGCGCCGCCGGAGGTCGCGCCCTCCATGTGATAGGCTACACCCTCGGAACTATAGGCGGCTGAGTAGCCGTGAAGACGTAGGCGAAAACCGACGTCAACCTCATCGACGTAGGCAAAGAAATCATTATCCCAAATCGTGTCATCAGGCATAGCGATTTTTCGCAAAGCGTCAGCCCGGTATAAACCACAGCCCGAGCAAGGGCAGAAGAGGGGATACCACTCACTTTTGCGATTGTACCCGAGGCCGGAGGTGGTGACCGCGATGCCAAGATTATCGATCAGATTGCGCTGATAATAGTTCATCATGCGCGAGGCAACCATGCCGATTTTGTCATTGACTTCGGCCGGCGCGGCTAATTGACGGACAGTTTGCGGCTCAACTACCAGGTCATTATTCATCATGATGACGTATTTCACGTCCTTATCGGCCAAGGCCTTTTTCAAACCGACATTATTTCCGCCAGCGACGCCAAGGTTTTTACCGGTTGGTATGACTTCAATCCGGCCGCCGAACAGAGTTTGTAGTCGCTCGGCTTCGTTATTATTCGAGCCATTATCGACCACAAAAATTTTGAGGCGGGTGTAATCGGAAGCATGCAATGCCTTAACGCACTCGACGGTTTTATTGAAGCCATTCCAATTCAAAGTGACGACCGCAATCAGTGGTTGCTCCGCCGGCTTTGACATAATGCCGCGCTCTTTCATCTCTTCGTAAGCCTTGTTGAAAGTATCCGTCGATTGCTGGTCTTTTGACCAAGAGTAAAGCTCTTCCATGCCCCGGGCGAAATCAATTTTCGGATGGAATCCAAGATCGTTTCTGATCGCCGAAATATCGGCTAAGCTGTGACGGAAATCATTTTTTCGAAATTCGCCGTTGACCACTGGTTCGATAGTCAAGCCGTGGAGCTTGACCAAGAGCTTCGCCATCGACAAAATTTCCACTGGCTGGCCGGTGCCGACGTTGTATGTTTTGCCGTTCGCTCTATAATTTTCCAATGATAAAACGCAAGCTTCAACGATATCAAAAACCGAAATGAAGTCGCGCGATTCATGGCCATCTTCGATCACCAACGGTACCCCGCCGTTTTTTAAGCGGGAAGAAAAAATTGCGATGACACCGGTGTACGGGTTGGACAGCGATTGCCGGGGTCCGTAGACATTAAAAAAACGTAGAATGGTGTATGGGATAGTGTAGGTGTCGGCCACCGCATTGAGCAGTTCCTCGCAACCTTTCTTATTAATGCCGTAAACAAATTTTGGCCGAAGTGGCTGATGTTCAGGGATCGGCACTGGGGTCATGACCCGGCCGCACGCTGAACAGTGGACGTCCCAATCGCGGCGCTCAAGTTGGCTAATCGGACGAAGTTCAGGGAACTGCAATCCATGTTCTGGACAGCTGTGAGCGCATTCCCCATAACTCGTGGCGCTGCCAGGGAAAATAATCTTTGGTTTCTGTCCGGTTTCAACGAGGATATCTAGAACATTCGATAACCCCCCAATGTTGATGCTAGCGTACTTTTCGATTTGGTACATTGATTGGCCGGTGCCGACGGCAGCCGCAAAGTGAAAGATTCCGTCAATGCCCTCCATAGCTTTTTTCAACGCATCCCGATCGCGCACGTCGCCTAAAACAAATTCCGCCGCGGGGTTAAGATAGTCAGGCTTTCCTTCTGGGTGAATTTGCGGGTCAAGGTTATCAAAAACTCGAACGCGATAACCACTTTCGATCAGTCGATCAGTCAGGTGCGACCCGATGAAACCGGCACCGCCAGTAATGAGAATCAGTTTATTCATGCAGAAGTGAGGCGTAGATGGATTGTAGTTGAGGCAAGATGCGGCTGAGAGAAAAAGTGTTGACCATTGTTTGGCGGGCGGCTAGTCCAAGCTTGGCCGCCATAGGCTGATCAGTTAGTAGGCGTCGTAGCGCGTCGGCCAGGGCTTCAGCATTGTCGCTAGGGACAAGCAAGCCGTTCTGTCGATCGATAATAAGGTCAATATTTCCACCAATAGATGTGACCACCGACGGCAGGCCGGCGCTCATGGCCTCCAGTAAGGAGTTGGATAAACCTTCGCGACGGGAGGGAAAGACGAAGATATCCGAGGCTTGTAGGTAGGACAGGGTATCGGTTGTCTCACCGGCGAATACCACGCTTTGACTCAGGCCGTTTTGCTGAACATAGAGGCGCAAGTCGCTCTCAACTGCATCGAGGCTAGCAGCTTGTCCGCCAACTAGAATCAACCGGGCATCGGCCCATAGATCGGGCATAGTGTCCCACGCCTTGAGTAAAACGTCAACGCCTTTGCGGTGGATCAAGCGCCCAGTATAAAGGACAAACTTTTTTTCGGCCGGCAAACCTAGCTGCTGTCGCAATGCCTGACGATTGCCTCCGGGCCGAAAGTGCTCGGTGTCAATTGCATTGGGCAGTACAAGCAGTTGCTCGGATGAGAAGTGGTGGGTCAGTAACTCGGCGCGTATCTCCTGACTAATGCACAAAATTTGATCAGCCCGGCGGAGGGCCCAGTTTATGTTGAGGTTCATGAGTCGATGGAATAATGACGGGCGGCTTGTCGACTGTGCGGTTGTTTCAATTTGATTCTTGGCAATATCGCCAGCGGTCGCGACTTTAACTATAGTCTTCTTTCTGAGAAGCTTTGCTAGAATGACCGTCCATGCGCCGACAATCGACGTGCCGCTGTGCATGTGAATGATGTCATAACGATAGCGGAAACGGATGAGCGCGACGGTGACGGAAAGTAAAAAACCAAGCTCTTTCCAAACGCGACCAACGCCGCTAGGCCAAAGCCGGTAAACATCAACGCCATCAAGTTGTTCATGAGATTTTGTGTCAGCGCGAACCCGTCGAGTGATGACACAAACCGAGACATTGGCTCGGTGAAGAGCTTGAACGAGTAAACGGCATTGCGTCTCCGATCCGCCGATCAGCGGAGTGTACCGCTCAATCAGCATGGCAATCCGTGGCGCTTTCATGATTGGTAGACGTCAGTGTACCAAACGGCAAAGCAGAGAAGCGACCATAGACGAATGCCGTGATGGCGCCGCCCGGAAGCATGTTCATCGATCAGGCGGTCGATGTACGTCCAATTGAACATGGTCGTTTGACGGAGCTGTGGGTCGTTGAGTCGAGATCGGAGGTAGGGTAACAATGGTTGCTTCAGCCATTGGTTGACTGGTAAATCAAATCCGCGCTTCTTAGCGGTTAGTAGTTCAGACGGCAAGAGATGGCCAAAAGTTTCACGCAGTAGCCACTTCCGTTGGCCAGCACGGATTTTGAAATTATCCTGCAAGGTGGCCGTGAATTCAACCAAACGGTGGTCGAGGAAGGGCGAACGGCCTTCGAGTGAATTGGCCATCGTAGCAATGTCTGCTTTCGTCATCAAACCATCGGGTAAGTAGAAACGCAGATCGAGGGCAGTAACGTTGTCGATCAAGCTGGCGTCGGAAGGCAATCCTCGCAATCGGTCTTCAACGAGTTGATTCGCACGATTTGGCAAAGCCAACGGTAATAAGTTAGATAATTCGCTGGAGGTAAACATAAACATGCTGTCGATGTAGCGCCCGACTAGGTCATCGGCGAAGAATTGTCCGGCGACTTGGAATTTGTGGGCCGCCTGAATGTTAGTTCTTTCAAGTAATGGCCGAGCCACCGACCAAAGGGCTTGGCGGATGGGTTTCGGCAGCACACCCCATTTTTGTAACTGGCTCAGCAAAGCATACTTTTCGTAGCCGGCAAAGTTTTCATCCCCGCCGTCGCCGTTGAGGGCCACGGTCACATGTTGCCGTGTTTCGCGAGCGACGTACCAGACCGCCACGGCTGAAGAATCAGCGAATGGTTGCCCGAAGTGCCGCATCAAGCCTGGCAAGACATCATCAACTTTTGGCTCGACCATGAATTCATGGTGATCAGTCCCATATTTTTTTGCCACCAAGCGCGCCAATGGCAGTTCATTGTGGCTTTCGTCAGGGAATCCAATGGAAAATGTTTTGACCGGGGAAGAAGATTCATTGGCCATGAGAGCCGTGATAATCGACGAATCAAGTCCGCCGCTTAAGAAAACGCCAAGCGGGACGTCACTGATCATACGTTGGCGAACAGCCTGGCGTAGCAAGCGATCCAATTCGGATTTTGCTTCCGTCTCACTACGTTCTTGTTTCTCCATTGACAACTTCCAATACGGCTTGATGGACAATTGCCCACCCTGCCAGATGACCAAGTGCGCTGGAGGCAACTGGGAAACGCCTTGGTAAATTGTCCGCGGATGGGGGATGAATCCGAAGCGGAAATATTCTTGAACAGCCAACGGATCAATCGACAAATCAGGAAGTCCTTTGCGTAGTGCTTCCAATTCTGATGCGTAGAATAACTTTTCGTCACGAACCGCATACATAATTGGTTTTTTTCCAAAACGATCTCGCGCTAAGACCAGTCGTTGTTGCCGGACATCCCAAATCGCCAGGGCAAACATTCCAGCTAATCGCTCAATAAATTTTTCCCCTTCAGCTTCATAACCATGGACAATGACTTCCGTGTCGGATCCCGATCGAAAGGAATAGCCGCGTTGCTTCAAATCTTCGCGCAGTTCTTGAAAGTTGTAAATTTCACCATTCAGCGTCACCCAAACAGTCTGCTTAGGGTTGGTCATCGGTTGATGTCCTGATGGCGACAGATCTAAAATAGCTAGGCGGCGAAACCCTAAACCGATTCCAGGCGCGACAAACTCGCCCTGGTCATCTGGACCGCGGTGGGCGATGGCTTGTGACATCCGTCCTAAAACATTGCGATCAATCGTGCTGTCTTTCAGACCGACGATACCGCAGATGCCACACATGGCTATTTCGCTTGATGAACCTTGGTCGCTAAAGTTTCAATATATAATCCACCGCCAAGATGATCAACTATATCAATGACCAACCCAGTGCCCAACCGAGTCCAAGCTGGTAGAGCTCGGGATGGAATATCTAATGAATATGTCCGAATCCGAGGAGAAAAATGTTCGGCCACCATCAATTTTTTTAAGCTCTGAGGGGTATAGAAGTATGTGTGGTGCATTGATGCGTGCTGAGGCGGACGAAAACGTCCGGTATGCTGGGCCATCCATACAAAACTGTTATGCAATTCAAACGGCACTTCTATGATCAACAAGCCATCATCTTTTAACAGTCGGTATAAAGCCTTGAGCGTCGCTCGTGGATCTGGCACATGCTCGAGAACATGACTCATGTGAATAATATCGAAAGATTTTTCAGCATAAGAAGAATGTTCAACTTGGCCGACATACAAATCTAACTGAAACTTATTTTTGGCCACACCCGCAGCATATTCTGATACCTCTGTGCCAAAAACTTGCCAACCGTCTCGACGAGCTTGATCAAGAAACTCACCAGTCGCCGTTCCAACGTCGAGTAATTTTCCACGTCCTGGTTTCCACTTGGCCATTTGTTGTAGTCGTCGGGAAAATTTAGGAATTCGCTCACCCTGGACAATATCGCCGTAATCAAACTCATCTTCAAAATACTGAGATGAGTAATAGTGTTTATACTCTTCAGAAGTCATACGCGGGTTCATAAACATCAAACCGCAGCGTCGACAACGCACAACGGCGAAAGGGGGTTGGAGATTGAGAGCGGCGGTTTCGGTGGCGAGTACCTCTGCCTCGGGGCTGCCACAGTAATTACAAGAAATGGTTTCCATGGTCATGTCAAAAGTTTGATAGCCTCTGACATACTACAGACATGTAGCATTTTCGTCAACCACTCTATAAGGACTTTACCCGAGAAGGATAAAGCGCTATACTGCCCGGGAATTTTCTTTCACTTTTGAAATTCATGCGCATCGTCCACGTCACCAGCGGGTTTCTCGGTTACGGTCTTAGCCATAAGGAACAAATGTTAGCTACTGCCCAAGTTGCTCAAGGGCACGAGGTGACCATTTTAGCTGCGCAAATTGGACCATCAAGCTGGGTTGATGCGATTCAGAAAATTGATCCAACTCGAGATCATGCCCACGCACTTCGCCGCGAGGAACAGCATCTGGATGGCCTTCATATTTTGCGTCTCCGACCGCTCTGGCACTACGCCGATCTGTATTGGTGCCAAGGGGTTCGCGAAGCCGTTTCTCGAATCCCGGCTGACCTCTGGCATCTCCACGAACCGGCCCATGGATTACCGGCACAAGTAGCTATAGAAGTCAGTGCCCATACCCCAGTAGTTATTGATCAACACCAGTATACAATTTCGTTCACTGGCAAACCGTTAGTGGAATTGGAATATCGTTTGGTCAGACAACATATCGTGAATTTGGCTTATCGCCAGTTCGACGCTATTGTCAGCCCGACGAATGGAGGAGCTAGATTCTTAGCACAGCGGCATGGAATTGATCCCAGTCGCGTAACCGTTATCCCCCTGGCCGTTCGAACCGATATTTTTCACCCAGACCCAATCGCTCGAATTCGCCGCCGTTCCGAGCTTGGTTTTTCAGACCAGGACATAGTGCTTGTCATGAGTGGGAACTTACAACCCTTTAAACGTCACGTAGACGTCATTCGTGGTCTCCATTCTGCAGTCGCTCGCGCCCCGCAACTGCGGTTACTACTTATCGGTAGCGGTCAGGAGCAGTACCTACACTATCTTCAAAAAACCGCGGCCAGAATGGGGCTGGAATCCCACATTACCTGGCTGCCGCTAACGACGGAAGCGGCTTTAGCAGAATATTTTGCGGCCAGCGATGCAGCCACCTGGCCGTTATTTCCTACGATTAGCATGTCTCAGGCCGTTGCCTGTGGCCTAGCATTAATTATCTCCACTCACCCCAGTCAAAGCCAATATCTTGATATTGGCTGCGGTCTTGGGTTTCCTCCGAACGATATCGCGGGAATGGCCGACTGCTTTGTAGAAATCGCGAATAACCCTGAAGTACGGCGAAAGCTCTCGGCACATAATCAGCGGGTCGGAGCGGATGCCTTGTCATCTCAGGCGATCGCCCAGCGCTACTCCAGTGTCTATCAAGAAGCTCTTCAACGTTTTAGCGCACGGTCGACTAAACGATAATACTGGGCTTCCATCAGAGCCATTTGCGCCTGTTGGCTGGCGCGTTCTTGAACGACTTGCCGATTGGCGGTACTCATACCCTGGCGCTCGGAAACCTTTTGATCGAGGGCTTCTCGTAGAGCGATAAATAACGCCGCCGAATTTTTCGGGGGCACAATCCAACCGTTTTTACGATCGTGTATCCATTCATGCAAGCTGGGCAAACTACTGACAATAACCGGTGATCCAGTAGCCATTGCCTCCAATAAGGTTACGGGCGTGGTATCAGAACTTGGTACCGAAACAATGGCTGAGGCGGTCCGATAAAGATCAGGCATTGCTTGATGAGCTAAACCCGGAACGAAACGTACGCGGTCAAGAAGGCCCTTCGTCTGTAACGTGGCCTTCACATGATTTTGGTATTGGGGATCAGCGTTATAAGCCAGGAAAACCAGATATGCTTTTGAACGTTCACTAGCCAAACGGCAGAAAGCCTCGGCGATGGTCTGACCGTTATACAGAGGGCTGAGTATTCTTGGGCTCACAATAATTTCAGCTTCGTCCGGAATGCCCCATTCCCGGCGTAGATTATGTACGACTGGCCCAGGACAAAAAAAGTCTGTATCTACTCCAAATTGAATGAGCACAATTTTATCTCGATCACAGTGTAGTTTGAGAAGGTGTTCCACTGCTTCATTTGAATCGACAGTATTCAAGTCGGCGCGACATGTCGCCCAGCGATTAAGCCACAAAGCAAATCCAGTTACTCCCAGAAGATCACTTCCCCACGTTGTTGTCACGAATGGCCGAAAACCGCTGGCCGCCGCAAGCCAGGCGTTGGGAATAAGATAGTGGGCGTGAATGAGATCTGGCCGAAATGACCTGATGAGTTTTTGGATATACCACCATACCCGTAGACTGTTAATTTTGGGGATGATGCTATCTTCGGACCCTCGGGCGAGTCGAATATCGGGGCGATCCCACGTCATTCCCGCCAATGGTGGAGAACTGAGAAGCAGAACATCGTGCCGTTGAGCAAAATATCCGACCCATCGCTTGGTATGTATGCTCCGGCCATCAGCAAGAAACAGAATCCTCAGCCGCCTATTCATGCATGAGATGTGAGTGTGTCGCGAAGAGCGTCGATCACGTCCTGCGTATCTTGAACCGTCATCTTCGGATAGAGCGGGAGGGAAACAATTCGTTGGAAGACTTTTTCGGAAATCGGAAATTGATCCAGTGATGTAACATATGGACGGTATGCTGGATGACGATGAAGGGGGATAAAGTGGACGCTCGTGCCAATATTCCGCTTTTTTAATTCGTCGATCAAGCGGTCGCGACTAAGCCTCGCTTCTTTCTCGTCAATCTCAATAACATACAAATGCCAAATGTTAGAAGTGTCAGGACGAGTTTTTGGTGTCGAAATTCCTTTCAGGCCAGCCAGTCCTTTTGTTAACATATCGGCAATTTCGGATCGGCGTTGGTAAAAATCCGGAATGCGATCCAACTGCGGAATACCCACGGCCGCAGCCAAGTCGGTCAGGTTGCACTTCCAACCTGGTTCAAGAACCTCATAATACCACGTCCCTTCAGCACTGTATCGTTTCCACGCGTCCCGACTGATGCCGTGGAGGGTGAGTCGTCTGATCCGATCGGCCAACGCTTCGTCATTCGTTGTCACGACACCGCCCTCAGCGGTCGTAACATTCTTGGTCACATAAAAACTAAACGAAGTTGTCGTGCCAAGAGTTCCAAGTTGCTGGTCCTTATAGGTAACGCCAATTGAATGAGCGGCGTCTTCAATTACAAAAAGGTGATGTTTTTTTGCGATGGCCATTATTTTTTCCATGTCGCAAGCCTGGCCGGCGTAATGGACCGGAATAATTGCTTTGGTTTTTGGGGTAATTGCTCGTTCAATAGCTGCCGGGTCAATATGGTAGGTATCGCGGGTAACATCAACAATAACCGGGGTGGCTCCAGTGTGAATAACTACGTTCGCCGTGGCGCAGAACGTCAGGTCCGGAACAATCACTTCGTCACCCGGACCGATGTTCAGGGCGACTAATGAGAGATGTAGTCCAGCCGTGCAAGAGTTCATGGCTACGGCGAACTTGGCACCAGTGATAGTTTTGATTTTTTCTTCAAAAAGCTGGACTTTTTTCCCGGTTGTCAGCCAACCAGACTCGAGAACTTCTAATACAGCTCGTTTTTCTTCGTCGCCAATAAACGGTACATTGTAGGGCAGGAAGGTGTTACGCATGAGGGTGAAGAGTTGGACGATAGTCGGGAACATGTTTTTTGAGAAAGGCCCGAATCTCGGTTAGTGATCCGTCGGCAGCTAGCCGCTGAGCTTCCGATAGGATAGTACTGGTGGCGGCCGGAGACGTTTGGTGTTTGGTGGCAATAAAAAGGCTCGATTTTCTTGTTGCCCGAACTCCCTCTTGGTCGGTCAGCAGCTCTTCGTAGAGCTTTTCCCCGGGTCGTAGACCAGTGAAGACGATCGGAATATCTTTATCCGGGCGATAACCAGATAGCCTGATTAGCGTTCGTGCCAATTCAAGGATTTTGACTGGCTCGCCCATATCGAGTACAAAAATCTCTCGGCCCGTCATCAACTGGATAGCTTGAAGGATAAGTTGAACTGCCTCGGGAATAGACATGAAATAACGAACAACCTCCGCGTGGGTCAGTGTCACGGGCCCCCCGCGGGCAATTTGTTTTTGGAACAATGGGATAACGCTGCCACTACTCCCCAAGACGTTACCAAAACGAACAGCTGCAAACTTTGTTTTTCCTCCATTTAAGCGGCTGACGAGCATTTCGGCAATGGCTTTTGAGGCGCCCATAACACTCGTTGGTCGAACAGCCTTGTCGGTCGAAACCAACAAGAACTTCTTCACCCGGGCTCGCTTCGCTGCTTGGGCGACATGCCATGTGCCCAGAATATTGTCTTGAATGGCTTGGGCGGGAAATCGTTCCATCAAAGGGACATGCTTATAAGCCGCGGCATGAAAAACGATATCCGGACGAACCCGAGTCAGGATCGCTGTCATACTCTGCTCATCCTGGATATTACCAATGACTGTCGTCAACTTTAAACGAGGGTGGTGATGACGTAATTCGTTTTCAAAATCATACAATCCATTTTCCCACCAGTCGATGGCGATCAGGTGTTTCGGTTGGTACTCCGCCAATTGTCGGCAGAGCTCAGATCCGATAGATCCGGCCGCTCCGGTCACAACGATCGTTGTATTCCTGAATATCGGACGGAGTTGCCGCTGGTTACCCTTGATAATTGCCCGGCCCAAGAGGTCTTCCGGTTGGATGTCTCGAACTTGGTCGAGATGAACATGCCCCTCGACGAGTTCGAGTAAGCGTGGGACGATACGGAAGGAGACTTGCGCATCGCTGCAGGCGGCAATAATTTTGCGGATGACACCGCCCTCAGCCGAAGGAATTGCAATATAGACCTGGTCTACCCGATATCGGTGGGCAACAGCCCCCAAATCACGAATCCGCCCGAGGGCATGGTAGCGACCAAAAGAGGTTCGGCGCCCAGAAAAACGGTCATCAAGAAAACCAACCACTGTGGTTGAACGTGATTGTCGCTGAATTGCCGTTGCTAACTCTCGACCAGCCACACCGGCGCCGACAATCAGAACCCGTTTTTTTGTTCGTCGTAGCATCAATGTTCGGATCAAAATAAGACGCAACCGTAATCAGCTTTTCCTCTGTATACTCTCATATCTGGACATTCTTTTCAAGGTCTAGCGTTGTGGTTGAGAACTGCTCACGTTGTTAGTTTTTTTGCGTAGATAGTTATTGAACCTAAAATTGGGCGGTTGAAAACAATTTTCCGAGCGATATAATAGGCGGTCCAAAGCGTGACCCGCTTAACCTTCTCTTTTGAGGTATGCTCGCTGAGGATAATTGATCGGATTCGATCGGAATAGGGGATCGCGTCGCCGGCAAATTGATGGAATTTTCCAAAGCCCGCTTGACGAAGCATACGGGTCAATGTGGCTGGGCTGAAGTAAACGACGTGACCCGGTAAGTAGTAGCTAAACTTTTTCCCGAGCACCTTTGAAGAGAGGGAGTCAATATTCCCTGTTTGTATGATGAGCCAGCCGCCCGGCTTTAGCTTTTGGAAGCAGGTTCGCAAGTCGGCTAAGGGGTCAGGCAAATGCTCAACGACCTCAACCATAGTTATGCAGTCAAAAAAATTATCCGCGTACGTCGATTGGCGTAAAGTACCACAGAAAGCCGTAATGCCCAGCGCTTGCACATGGTCAATGACCGGCTGTGAAACATCGAGGCCATAGACATTCCACCCTCGTTCTCGTGCACACTCAAGAAATCCTCCAAACGAACACCCAACATCAAGCAGATTTCCTTTTGAAGCGAATCGCTCAATTGAGCGAAGGCGGGAATGAAACAATAGACGATATGATGCCCTTGCTCGTCGTTCATCGCTGTAGGTGTAGGCCGCTCCGCCAGTATAATACCGTTCGTCTGAATAAAAACTATCAAGAACAGCCGCGGGAAGTTGGGGGTTCATGTACACGAGCCCGCAGCGCTTGCAACGAACAATTTCATACTGTACCGGGGTTGTAAATTCATATTTTTTTGAAAACTTCTCACTCTGGCAGAGTGGGCATGAAATTATTTTCGAGACTAGCGTTTGAGCGGCCATAGATATTTCGTAGACTAATTTTTTGGCGCCAAATAATGGTCGTCTGGGCTAAGCGCCGGGCGCAGAGAATCAATTCGGAAAAGGTAGTACGTTTGTTTTTCAATCAGGCCGGTTGCTACGACAGTAAAGGTACAGAAACTTTTTAGGATCTTCAGGTAATCATGGCGGAACCAATACGAAGAAGGTTGACCACCATCTGATAAGCTAAACTCATTCAGGTAAAAATAGCGACTCATGTGTACAATCTTTTTTAGAACAGAGGGCAGGTCTGATACACGAATCGCCGAGAGGACTCGATTAGAAATGCACAGGTCAAAGTACTTTTCCGGGTAGGGCAACGCGGTGATCGGCTGGTGAGTCAGCTCAAACCTGGCCTGGGGATATCGTTGGTGGGCTTGCTGAAGGGCCCAGGTGCTTAATTCCTGGCCAACGACCTGCGGAATGCTGACCTCAAGGTAGAGAGGAAAAAGCCGACCAGTTCCGCAACCAATATCCAGCAACCGTTGGGGAGCAATTTTGTGGATAATTCTTTTCACAACGGGGAAGTCAGCTTGATCGCGGCCATAGGCCAGGTCGATATCTTTAGCGCGCATCTCCCAATACTTTCTCCGGGAAATTCGGAGAAGAAACTTTGACCAAAGGTGATAAAGCGCGCTCCGAACTCGGTTCATACTAAAATTGTATTTTTGATAAAGAGTCTAACCGAAAAACAATAGACCACCACCCCAGCACTGCCCCACCGGCTCGACGGGGGTTCAAATTCCACAATTGCAGTAACGGGTAACCGATCAGTGACAGCAGATGTGCTAAACGGAATGATGTTGCTTGTGGAAAGTTTTTTCGAAAAATATAGTGATGGTTAATAATGAACATCGTACCCAAAGCCCTTTGACGAAGTCGGTTAGCTGGAGATGAGTTATGTTGTAATCGAGCGGCGGGGACAAATATATTTTCATGATGTCGGCTCACTCGGTATGCCAGATCGTCGTCTTCCATATAGGCATAGGCCGTTAAATGCTCATCACTTTTCTCGCGCTTGAGAATATTAGCGCGAAATATCATGGCTGCACCGTACAAGCATTCGACGCGAGTTGGCCGCTGACCTGGTCGAACAAACGTCGGTAAGCCGGAGGGTAAAAAATTCCCATTCCCAGGACGAGAAAGAAAAAAAATAAAACAAAGAATTCGACTACCGACGGCATGTAATCGTGAGAGCGGCGATCGAAAAACAAGTTGCTGCCCAGTAATATTTCCACAGACCGCGCCTATCTTTTGTTCCTGATCAGACGCGAAAACATCAATCACCGCGGCCAAACAGCCCGGTTCTAAAACTGTATCGTCATCAAAAAAAGCGATGAGATCTCCCTTGGCATACCCGAGGCCAACGTTACGCTGATGGGTTAACCCAGCCGATGTTTCTATGATCTGCAGTGGAAATCTGTCTTCAACTACCTTTCGCCATTGTTGATGGTGTACCCCGGGTGCCGCGTCAACGATAATCACTTCGGACGGTAACACCAGTTGTTTTTTGATTGAATCTAAACACTCTACGACTGACATTTCCCGACCCAGGGTACAGATGATGACGGAAGTTTGCAGTGGTAATCGCATGACGTTATCTAATCGCACGTCGCGCCAATCGGAAGAGTTGCTGTGTTTCACTTGGCAGCCGGACATCGATCGATTTTTCCGCTCGCCACCATTTGGCAGCCCAAGCAAGAGACTCTTGAAACGACATCCGGTAAGTGAATCCATCAGTCGCTCCAGTCTCTTCGGAACTAAACTTCGCGTCACTCAGGTATTGTTCAAGGCGGAATTGTCCAGGCCAGGAAATTGTTCGGGACCCGGAGATGACCTGGGGGGGAGCATCTAAGAGAAACTGCCAGCCCATGCGAAGGACGACTGCTTTTGCGAGTTTAAACACAATAGGAGACCGAATTGCTCGGCTAATAATTGGCGATTTTGCTCCCCAAGGAAGGAGCTCTTGCTTGAACGAGGGACGTTGAGCATGAGCCTCTAGTTCGCTTCGAGGGAGCTTAATCAACATCAGCTCAGCATCAACGGCCCCTGCGTAGGATCTGTAGAAGTGCTCCCAGGTAACAATTTCTGGATTAATCCCGTAGATAATCGGCGGTAAAACTCGCCGCTGAGCTAGATGGATGAGTAGGCGGGAAAAATCATCAATATCAACAACGTGACAGAGTGAGGGCACGTTCTCTGGTAAACAGATAATGTCTTTACTCGCGCCAAAGCCAAGCGTCGACCAGCCGCTTTCTGGACCGGTAATAATTCCAGCTCGAACCATAGTCCAGGCGAACGGCAAATGGGTCTGACGCAAAAATTCTTCAGTAGCGATCTTTGCTCGGCTATACCAATCGCGCTCGGTTGAAAATTGCCAGACATTTTTACGTGTATCTTCACTTAATCGGGGCGGCTTAACCACGATACTGCTGACATGTACGAACGTTGAGATTTTTGCTGACGCCGCGGCATGCACAATCGACCGTAACACCTTAACATTTTGGGGGACCAGGTCAGCTTCCACGAAAGCTGGGTTCTTATCAATGACGCAGTTGATCACGGCGTCTACTCCATGCAAGGCCTCGGTCAGCGCGGCGACATCTAAAAAATTGCATCGGCGTACATCGAGGTTATTACGACGACTCAATCGATTGCCCAAGGAATTCCGAACAATCAATCGGGGCTGCTGTCCGGCTTCAAGCAAGCGCTGACTCACCCAACCCCCAACTGATCCCGACGCGCCGAGGATAGCAATTTTCATAACGGAGTTGAAAAGAGTTCTTCAAACGCAAATTTCAAGGGCTGTCTCTTCCCATAGGCCTCGGCGACTAAACGTGTGACTTCAACGGCTGATCCTAAATCCGCTAGGGCACTTTTCTGTCCAGTAATGCTGGACTCAAAATCTTGCCACTGCCGGGCAAAATAGGCATAAGCGTCAGTCGGTGGGGCAACTTGTTCCAGTCTGGCGTATGGACTTGCGCTCGTGGGCGGTTGCTGGCGAGGTAGAACATGTAGGGCATAGCCTGTATCGAATTCATATCTCACCATTGCTTCACGAAAAACCACCAAGGCCACATAGCCCAGGTCTATTGTTCGGCTCAGTTGGACATCAATCGGTATCGTCTGCCCTTTGTGCGTTCCGTGCAGTTGGATATACGAGTCCGATTCGATTCCGCCCAGATTATTATCTGCATACGAACGAAGGTGGAGTGGCTCATCCAGCCAAAATCTTAGACTGTCGAGCACGTGAACGCCAAAATCTATAGTTACTCCTCCTCCCGCTAACTTTGGGTTCATCATCGAAGCTGGTAGCCCAGCGGCCTGATGTCCAGCGACAACTGTAATTGTTTCCAAGGGTCCAAATCGCTGATCGGCTATCATTAATTTAATGGTCTGACTTGCTTCGTGATATCGGCGGACATAGCCGACGCGAAGAACTGCGTTTTTTTCCTGGGCTAACTTAACGAGGGTAGTCGCGACCGCGGCATCTGTCGCCAACGGTTTCTCGCACAGGACATGAGCACCTGCCCTCAAGTAATGCTCGACTTGTTCTGCGTGCAAGGCAGTTGGCGAGGCGATCAAAACACACTCATTGCCATGGGCATCAGGTTCTATTCGGGAAAGGTATGTGGCCTGCGGGAAAAAGCGATGGGCCCGCTTGAGAGCAACTGGTGACGGATCAATGATCGTCTGGACGTCTACTCCTAGCCGTTTGAATACTGGTAAGTGAACACTCAGGCTGATGTTTCCAGCTCCAACGATTGTAGTCCTAGGGCGTTGGTTCATCGGAATATGGATACAAGAGTGAGCTGGTAAAGTCTTTGGATCCGATTCGGGAGACGTTGACCAATAGCATCAAACAACTGTCGATCGGATGGGCGAATGGCTTTTGTCCAGCGCGCGGCGAACAAGAAAACAAAGCCGCCAGCCAGTCCTCCCAAGAGAACCCCGACGAGATTAGGGATGAGTGAGGATATCAGCCACGCGAGGAAGACCGCTGGTAAGCTGGCGGCTAAGGGACGGAGGTAGATGCCCCAAGACCCAATGTGCTTCGTTAGAGAGCGCATAACCACCAGTGAGAGGACGGTGATGATAATTTGTGCTACCCCGTTTGCGAGGGCTGCTCCCAAGATTCCGAATTTGGGGATGAGGATAAAATCCAATGAAATATTTACGATTGCGATGACGAACATAATCCGAAGCATGATTTTTTGGCGATGCAAGGAGTACATGATACTTGAGGCAATACCGGAAATCCGTCCGAAACCGGCTGAGAAAATAAGCACCGGTGTGATAGCAATAGCAGGAGAGTAGGCTGCTCCGTACAGGGCACGGATGATGCCAGGGGCCATGACCGTCAGAAGGAAACACAACGGGATGAGTAAGAAAACGAGAAATCGTAAGCCGGCGCTGCTCGCCGATCGAATGCGCTCGTGATCGTCCAAGCCATACAGGGTTGAAATGGTCGGAAAAAAAACCGCATCGAATGAAGAGGCGACGGTGGTGATCGCGACGGAAGCAATATTGAACGCCACGGCGTAGTAGGCCACTTCGGCGCTACTACGGAACCAACCGAGAATGAGAACTTCGGAGTACTGCCAGACAATCATATCAAGAATACTGATCACAGCCACTGGCCAGAGGTATGCCCGCATAGATTTGACTTGTCGTCGGATTTCTTGATTGTCGGCCGGAATACGTTGGAGAAAACGTAAAGACTTGAAGAGTGCGAAAACGGCCATTACCAACGGTAGAGCCATGACCCAAATATAGGCAGTGACGGTTGGATGAAGCCATAAGACGAGCAGCGCGGACGTTAACCCTAACCACGAGCTCCAAATGTTCACCCGCAGGAGAGTAGAAAAAGATTGCTGTCCCTGAGCTACGCTCCGCCACATCGTCGCAAGATAGATAAATACGCCCAAGAGGGCAGCCGACGCAATAGTCAGTGATGAAAAATGCCAACGAGGATTCACTGCTAACAGCGTTAGCGAGATGGCAGTAGCCACGGCCACTGCGGCAATCGGAGCAATTCGACGCAACCAGCGATACAAACCACTGACGACGGACTGACCGAATTTTCCACTAAATTCGGAGACGAATTTAGTTATAGTACCGCTTAAGCCAAGGGTCAGGATCGTCACGACCAAATTAGTGATAAAAGAAAGATAAGAAAACTGACCCAAGCGGTCTGGTCCAAGACTTCGGGCGATGATGAGCGACGTCGTTATTCCACCAACGAGCGTCAGGGCTGAATTGGCAAAACTGCGGACGGTATTCAACGCCGCAGTTGAGGCCGTAGGATAATGTTGGTCAGCAGATGTTGATTCAACCATGGAGAGGTAAAGGGTAGTAACGGTTGAAAAATATATCATATTTCGCCTTGGAAAACAATCCTGAAATCAGAGCGGTACAGATTGATTACATTCGACCTAGGGTTAGCGTCGAATCATACCTTGACCGAAACCTTGCACAATAAACTGTCGAAAAGAAAAAGCGTGACTCTAGATGCGAGTCACGCTAGGGATTGCCGAATCCGGCCTGGTTGGCTGATTGAGAGGAGCATGTTGGATAGCCCAGGCCAGTTCGACCGACGGTCGAGCATCGATGACACCGAACCCGCGACCCGCCAAGATCTCTTGGTAGACGGCCGTATGGAGGTCATCGAACCCGGTGGTGTAGTTGTAACCCGCGTTGTTCACCTCAAACGAGCGCTGGCGTTCGCCCTGACCAATGGACAGGCGCCATTCAACGTTGGCTCGTTCTATCTTGAGACGGCCAGAGACTCGGTCGGGCCAACGTTCATTGACCGTGAACTCGGTGCACGGACCAAAGACCCACATCAGGAGATCCAGAAAATGGATACCGATATTGGTGATCAGACCGCCGGAACGTTCTGGGTCACCCTTCCAGGTGTACTGATACCATTTGCCGCGGGGTGTACTGTAGTCCAGCTTGACCTGGTGATGACCTTGAGCGACTGCTTGGCGCATTCGATCGGTCTCAGCGTGGTGTCGCATCTGTAGGACAGTCCAAATCCTATGCCCAGTTCTGGCCTCGTGGGCGGTTAACTCCGACAGGTTGCCGGGCTTGATAACCACCGGTTTTTCACAGATCACGTCAGCTCCATTGTCAAGGCCCATTCGACAATGTGCGTCGTGCAGGTAGTTCGGGCTGCAAACGGACAGGTAATCGATGCCTTCGTCGCGATTCTGCAGCTTGCTCAGCTTGCGAGCAAATCGCTCTGGTTCACTGTAGTACTCGGTCTGGTCGAATCCGTACCGATCGAGGATCCCGACTGAGCTATGCGGATCAAGAACGCAGATGAGCTCACCTCCCACGGCTTGAATGGCCTGGAGATGTCGCGGTGCGATGTAGCCGGCGATGCCAGTCATAGCGAATCGCTTTGGGCGAGGAGTTTCCACGGCACCCTCCATAGTGAAAAGGCTCCAACACGAAGAGCCTCAGAGAAACTTCAAAAATTTCAAGGTGCATGATATCTCATCATGACTACCAGGAAAGAGAATCTCTGTCAAGGTTTCGAAAAACAGAATTCTTGACTTTATCAACCTCGGGAGTACTCTTGCTAAATCGAGGCACGGTTTTTGGAGAGAAATATTGGAGGAGAAAATGTTCTTAGTATCATGGGCGAAGTTGACCCGCTGCGGCGTTGGTCATCGTATCGCTGGACCGGGCCAGCGAGAGGTTCACTTGGATCAGGCCCGGACCCCAGAAACGGCACTGGCCAAGGTCATCAGCGACCTGCGCCAGCAGTATGGACAAAACCTCTTTGTCGAGGACCCTCAAGTTCGCACCATTCAACCAAAGTGACCTCGGATGAGGTCACTTTTTCTCGAATCAACTTTCCTGGTATACTGTTGGTCTACTCCATATGCGACTTTCTTTTCTCCCAAGAAGATCTCGAACCTGGTCAACAATAATTAAGATTGTAATTCTGGCTCTTCCGACCATGATTTTTTTGTCTCTCGTCAATAAGAATTATGCCTTAACTTCGCGTCAGACGTATCATTATTCTGCCGGTCAGTTGCCAAGAGTAATTACTCCGGGGACACAACTTGTCCGGACGGCAAATCCCTTGATTCCGTGGCAAATCACTACCGACACCACTCCGTTTAGCGTCCATATTCCTCGCTTGATTCAGAGCATTTCCATCATAGCGAAACTCCAAAATACTAATGCCCCGGTCGTATACCTCACGGCTGTTGGTCGAGGAACTCTCGGAGATATGCCGGTCCTGGCCGACTCATCCTTATTAAATACCCTGAAATGGAATAGGGCGACAGTCAATGAAGTAACTCTTTGGCAACGCCCAAACCGGGTTAATGGGAAAGACAAAAAGAAAATATTGCCGGTTCGACAATATGCGACATTTGATCAGGTTCTATCTGATCCAGCGGCGGCGAGTAGAACTGCGGTCATCGGGGCTGACCCAATGAGCTTGGTCCGGCTAGCCCATTATCAGCCCTTAACTCAACCTCTCACCACCCCCCATACCTTCCGTGGCAGCCAGCAACTCTACATCTATGCTGCAAATGAAGATCTCCATTTCCAATTCAACGTGGTTGATCTCAATCGGACCAAGAAGAAAGCTACGATGGGAATCATTATACAGAAAATCGATGGGGTGGATAATGATCCAGTCGTAATTCACCGCCAGGTCGTCGACGACGATGGTATTGTTAATGGTCTAGGCCGGCCTAGTTCCCCGCGGTTAATAGACGTGCTCGTTCCCGGCGTAACCGCCGGTGTTTACCACGTTACCATTACCGCCCATAATGATCTCTTACTTTCTAATCTAACGAGCTGGCAGCAGAATCTCTCATTCAGTGGTGAAATCTATCTTGCCGAAGGGCCGTCTTATATTTCTGATGCGACTTTTCGTCCGGCCACGGTTCTGACCAATGGTACCCTACTCAGTGCGAGTGCTGACCATGACCCCGGGAAACAATCGTTGAGCATAGGGGGGAAAAAAATAAATCTTCATGACGTCCGCCAACCAGTCAGGGTTGACGGGCTGCAGGGGATAACCTCAGTGACCATTGCTAAGCCTGATATTGTCCTGACGAGCGACCGATTCTTAACCCTGACGCCATTCACCTTACTTCCGGTCGGAGGGACGCCAGTGAGTTTGTATCCGTCCCCAAATCTTGACCCCTTTGACTACCTCTTGG
Organism: uncultured Gammaproteobacteria bacterium; assembly: GCA_964518425.1. GTDB lineage: Bacteria > Patescibacteriota > Patescibacteriia > SBBC01 > CAIJZX01 > CAYLHT01. The sequence goes on along the minus strand of CAZFGG010000002.1, from coordinate 28,010 downwards.
CCAAGTATATTCCCAGAAATTCAAAAGACCCAGTCGTCGTTACTGGCAGCTTCCCGGTGGACAACTTAAAACTCTCAGGTGTTGAGGGTAAACTCTTGACCTTCCGTATTGATACGCCTGGTCTACAAATGAACGGTTATGAAGTCGGTCTCACCTCGATCAAAGCGACATTGTACCGCGGGCAGTTTCCCTGGGCAAAGATCAAGAAAAAGTTGAATCAATTGATTGACTAATATGCACCGTATTCGGGTTTCATTTTCATTTCCTTGGCCGTTTGATTCGTTAGAAACTGGGGAGCTACTGACCTGGCTGTTCCAAGTTGCCTTACTCTCATATCTGGGATTCTATCTCATTGAATCTCTGCGACCCGGATTTGTAACCTATTATTTTAACTTAAACATCCTCCTCTATTCGACGATCGTCATTGGAATCCTCACAACAGTCTGGCCGGCGGCTGTGTCCATGACAAAAGGGCAGAAAACCTCTCTTCGCTGGGATCAGCTTTTCTGGACGAGCGTTATCGCGGCAGTGGGGGCAGCATTGGTCTGGTACAAGACTCAACCTCTTGGCCGACTGAGTGGCCCAATTGCTGTTTTGAGCGGATTGACCATCTTCAGCTTAGGCTTGCTCGTCTACACTGACCACGATGCGCAATCGGAAGATTGAGTCAGCGCCCCCTTGGGGCTCGTGGTCGATCTGGGTATCCCTCTTTTTGTGCTCAGCTGTCATCGTGGCGGTTGCTGTACGAGCAACTTCCTACGGCTCTCCTGACGAAGCCGCCAATGCTTTTTTTATCCATCAACTAGCCACTACTGGGCAGCCAGTTGCCGCGACAGGGTTGAATTCGACCGAGCTGTCCTATATTCATCCGCGGAGCATGGTTATTCAGGGCAGTCTGCTAAAATCCGGAAGTTTTTTGGGCTTAATCCAAGTGGACGGATTCGTTGAACATTTGTTTGGTCCCGGCACGAGTCGGGCTGTCGTTCCTATCCTTAGTCTCATAGCTCTGGCAGCATTTTACGGCCTACTCCGACGCTTCTGGTCACATAGTTGGGCTCTTCTGGGGACAACACTCTTAGCCGTTAACCCAGTCTGGTTCCAGTTTCAGACCCTACCAATGTTCCACAATGGCGCCTTTGCCTCCCTGCTGGTGGTCACCGGTTATTTCCTCCGGCGGCAATTCGAACAACCTTCTTGGAGATGGGCCACGGCCGTTGGCTTAGCCTACGGAGCCGCCCTCTATTTTCGTCCCATTGAGGTTATCTGGACCGGCCCGTTAATGGCCATTGTTCTTCTGACTATGCCGGGCCGATGGAAATGGTTTTCGCTGGTAGTTGGCCTGACTCTACTTGTCCAAACCCCTTGGCTAGTCGCTGATCAACATGTCTACGGCTCAGCACTCTCTACCGGGTATACTCCTGATGGCGTCGTGAGCGGAGAGCCCAATGCTACCTCGGTTGTGACGACGCTCTGGCATTTGTTCTTGCCAGCCGGAGGCCAGTGGTCACTCCATTTCCTCTCATCCTTTTGGTGGTACTTCGTTCTGATGCTTCCGGCCTCTTCGGTTCTTGCTGCGGCGTCCCTGGGAGTGTACTTTCGACGAAAGTTTGTGACCTGGAAAAAAGTTCTCAAGTTAACTGTCGTCACGGCACTGGCATTTTTTCCATTTATCTACTACGGAAGTTGGAATCTCTACCCACTCTTGTCTTCGAGCCGAGTTGGCACCCTCTCTTCCTATGATCGTTACTGGATGATCATGTTCGTCGCGGTGATTCCTGGAGTTGTCATTATGCTCAAACGTTTGTGGTCAATCCGTCCCTGGCTGGCCGCGGTAGCAACGATACTCTTGCTCTCTAGCCATATAGCCATGATTGTCTGGCACCCCGGAAGCGGCCTTCTCGTCCGCTGGGAACGTCAGCGAGAAGCCCGTCAGCTGACCCGTGCCGTAGCCGCAGCCACTCAAACGCCATCAGTTATTATTGCTGGTCAAGCGGATAAGTATTTTGTGGGAGAGCGCCTGACCGCCTATGGGTTACCAACAACCGCCAGGCAATGGTTAGTACTGATGAGTTTGTCCAGCCAGCGGCCTACCTACCTTCTGGACTCAGCCACAAGTCTTTCCCCAGCTGCTCTCCAAACAACGCTCGGCGCTCACCATCTTAGCCTCGGCCAAAAAATTGCGGTCAGTCACGACACACTCTGGCGAATAGGACCACTCATTCCGGCTTCATGACCAAGACATCCATCATGACTGGCGCGATCGTCCTTTCAGCAGCAAGTCTCACTGCCTGGATAGTTTGGTTTTATGTCGCCCCGAATATGGCCTTGCATTGGCCGCATCCCGGTCAGTCAACAGTCTATTTTTCTTGGCGTCATCGACCAGAAGTTGTTCGGCGAGGCCTGGTCAAAGAAGTTGTTCTTCAGCCCAGTCAAGTCTACGTTTTCTCAGTTGATACACTCCGCTCCGGCGCCCGCGCTCAAATCACTATTCGCAGTCAAGAAAAAGCAACATCTCTCCTGGTCAACGACCGACCAATGAGTCTTCTTGATGCAGCTGGCCAGGGCAGCCAATTTCAAACAGTTCTCAACTGGTCACATGAGCGGCATCACATTCTGACCTTGAAATCAATGAGTGATCAGCCCATCACGATCCGCGATATTTCACTTTTGATCGGACCGTAACCATGCTTCGGCGAAAAAACCTGGCGGCAGTCATTATCATCGGCCTAGCCATGCTTCAACTGGGCGAATCTCTTGAACCGGGATTTATTTCTGGCCCAGTTCACTTGGGCGTTCTTTGGCTGATCGCCTTTCTTTTCCTTCTGTGGGCCGCGGCTCCTGAACAACCTACCACGTCCACAACTGAAGGCCGGTCGCAGTCGTGACCACGGCTTGACGGTGGTCAGCAGTGAGCGTCAGCAGCTCGGCCGTCGCCAGTGGGACAGACAAGATGACGCCTCGTCCCTGACGACTACTGACACTCATGATGGTCAACGTTTGGTTTTCAACAAGCGTGACGATGTCCGGAGCTTCCATCCAGGCGGCCAATTGAGGCGGGACGGAGCGACGATCAAGTAACTGTGGCTGACCAGTGTGGTCAAGGGTCCATAGCTCTACGCCGCGAATCCACAGCGGGGGTTGGTTCGCGGTCGGCCAGAAGACAGTGTCCGCCGGACCAAGATTCGTGATAGTCGTCAGTCCATTCAATAGAAAAGTGATCAACCGCGTCTCCGTCTGTCCATGAAGGATAAGCGATCGACCGGGTCCCGACTGCACCGAAAATTCCCCGGAAGTTCGAAAGATCTCTTTAGCCGGAGAAGAACTAAATGGCGCCTGTTCCCAGATAACCGTTTGATCTGCTTCCTTGGTCGTCCACCACACATCTTGTTCAAGCGCGCCAGCTGCGAGCGCTGGGGCCAAGTCGGTTTCGCTTTTTGTGACTTCATCGAGTCGGAGTAACCGGCCGTTCCGACGGCCATAGGCTACTTGATCCGAACCGGGTAGCCAAAAAATTCCCTCAAGTCGTGGGATAGTCCACGTCTCATCGAGACCACGGGAAGGCAGAACTATAGTCTCTGTCTGATTCGATAGGGCAGCTAGCTGTTGGTGTGGGCTAACGCTTACCTCGGCCGGCCGGCTCGAGGCGGTCAGGGTCAGCGCTTCCTGTTCTGGCCAAGCTTCAGTCAAAACTACCCCGGTCGCCGTATCTTCAGTTGAGAAGACTATCCGGCGAGATGTGTCGGTGATAAATGAGGCGGCTGCGCCGGGAGCAAGATCTTTTCTTTTGATATGGCTAGGGAGGAGGATAACCGGACCAATAACTTCGGCCACTCGCGGATTGACTTGGATGGTTTGTTTCCATGGGCTAGTGCCGGGGCCCTGGAGTTCGAGGGTGTAGACTCCGGGGACTAAGCTGGCCAAGCGTCGGGGAGTCATACCGACCGCACGGCCATTGAGGAGAATGGTGGCATGTGGGGAGCTCGAGACAACAATCACACCGCTGGGCACGAAACCCTGGCGCCAACCGGCCCACTGCCAGCCCCCAGCCCGGACACCGACAATCGCCGCCACGACAACAAATACCGTGACCGTCGTAGCTGCGAAAATTTGACGCCAGCGAGGAGACATAGTTGAGGGTCGCTACCTGATATGATAAGCTCAAGACTCAGTTTACCACGTCAACGCTTCGACTGCATGTCACTGTTCCAGGTTACCGGCGGGCACCCTCTTCGCGGTCGACTCAAGGTCAGTGGCGCGAAAAATGCTGCCTCAAAAGTTCTCTTAGCGACGTTGCTGAGTGATGAACCATCTATCATTGAGAACATTCCGCTCCTGGGCGAGACAGATATCGCCGCGGAAATACTGACGTCAGTCGGTGGTCAGGTCAAACGAGATGGCCATCGCTGGCAGGTCCATACGCCGAACCTGTCTCGCAATATTGTCCCACAGCTCAGCCGAAAGAACCGCCTGCCCATTCTGACCCTGGGTATTTTAGTCAATCGGACGGGCCAAGCGGAAGTTCCTGTTGTTGGTGGCGACGCGATTGGCCCGCGGCCGGTTGATTATCACCTGGCCGCCCTCAAGGCCATGGGGGCAGAGGTCACCGTAACGCCGACCAGTTTTCAAGCCAGAGCCACGCGTCTTCATGGAGCCACGATTTCTCTTCCCTATCCGAGCGTTGGCGCGACCGAAACGATCGCTCTGGCCGCCGTTTTAGCCGAGGGCCGGACCATCATCCGGAATGCTGCCGTTGAACCAGAAGTCATTGATCTTTTACAAATGCTTCAAACGATGGGAGCGATGATCGATCTGGGCCCGAATCGGACTCTCATGATTGACGGGGTTCCACGCCTGCACGGGACAACCTACAGCGTTCTTCCGGATCGGATAGAGGCCGCTTCATTCGCTTCCCTCGCTTTGGCCACCGATGGTGATCTCTTTGTTGAAGGCGCGCGTCAGGCTGACCTCATCACCTTTCTCACGACCGTCCGGCGGATGGGTGGAGAGTTTGAGGTCCATCCCGACGGCATTCGTTTTTTTCGGGCTGGCCCGCTGCGCGGCGTTTCGATCGAAACTGATACTCATCCCGGATTCATGACGGATTGGCAACAACCGTTGGTGACGGTGATGACCCAAGCCGAAGGCCAATCGACAGTTCACGAAACGGTCTATGAAGACCGCTTCGGATATACGTCCGTCTTGCAGTCGATGGGAGCTCGGATTAGCACGAGTACGGACTGCTGGGGTGAACTGCCATGCCGCTGGTGGGCTCATGGGTACACCCATAGCTGCCGCGTTGATGGGCCCACCCCGCTTCACGCCGCCGTCATAACGGTCCCGGATATTCGAGCCGGTATGGCCCACCTTGTGGCGGCGGTCACGGCTACCGGCCAGTCAACCCTGACGGGAATTGAACACCTGGACCGGGGATACGAGCGTCTCGATGAGCGATTACGGTCTTGCGGTGCCGAGATTCATCGCCGTGATGAGATTCCGTCGACCCCTTAGCCGGAGTCGTGTATACTCTTCGTATGCGTCGACCATTTCTTATCATTCTTCTCGCCCTGGCCCTCCTTAGCGCCGGTTTTAGCTTAGGAGTAAGTTCAAGCACGAGTCGTCCAGAAGATGTTAGTCACAGTTTAGTCGGCGCTATCCTCGGTCTGCAGCCCCGCCCACACAACGCCAATTTCAGTTTACTTGAGGATGTCTGGTCAACGGTCCATAAGACCTACGTCAATCAGAATATTGATGACCAGGCGTTATTACAGGGCGCCGTTAGCGGAATGGTCCAAGGCCTGGGCGACCCTTACTCGGTCTATTTTTCTCCATCTGAAACACAGAGTTTCCAGCAAGAGGTGGAAGGAATTTTTCAAGGGATCGGGACGGAAATCGGCTACAAGGATAAGCTCGTGACGATTATCGCTCCGTTGCCAAACTCCCCAGCGGCCAAAGCTGGACTACAAAGCGGCGATGTTATTCTTGCGGTCGATGGCCAAGAGACGGCGACCATGAGCCTTGACGACACAGTCAAAAAAATCCGCGGCCCGAAAGGCAGTCAAGTTGAGCTGATCTACCGCCGCCCACCGTCCACGGATACGCAAACAGTCCGTATTACCCGAGCCGATATTAAAGTTGACCCAGTCCAAACGAAAATACTGACCGTCGGGACGTCCACGATCGGTTATATCAAGATGACCAGTTTCACCAAAGATACCGGTTCACGTGTGCAAGCGGCAGTACAATCATTTCTGACCAAGCCAGTCACAGGGCTGATTCTTGATATGCGGGATAATCCGGGCGGCTATCTTGATCAATCGATTGTCGTAGCCAGTGCATTTTTGGATCACGGTACAGTCGTGAGTGAAGTTGGGCGTGATGGAAAAAAACGTGATGAACAAGTCTCCGGGCATCCCCTCTGGCCAACCCAACCTCTGGTTATCCTGGTCAACGGAGGAACGGCGTCGGCGGCTGAAATCGTCGCTGGTGCTCTTCAAGACAACCACCGGGCTAAAGTTATTGGGGTCCAGACGTTTGGTAAGGGATCAGTCCAGGATTACCAGCAACTTGATGACGGTTCAAGCTTGAAAATAACCGTGGCCAAGTGGTTTACCCCGAGCGGTCGTTCCATTTCCGATCACGGCATTACGCCTGACCAGAAAGTTGATCTAACGCCAGACGATCTTGACCATAACCGCGATCCACAGCTGGAGGCCGCCGAAAAAGCCATTCAAGGGAAGATATGAAAATTCAGCTCCGACAACCCATCCCGGGAGTCGGCCAAGCAGGGGATATTTGTGACGTGGCCGACGCCTACGCCAGGAATTTTTTACTCCCGCGCCGGATGGCCGTGGTCGCAACGACGGCCATGGTCAGTCAGGTCAAACGCCAGCAAGCCACGACGGCCGCCCGTCGAGCGGCTGAACGAGAAGAATGGCAGGCCGCCCGTCAGCGTTTAGCCGGAGCAGTTATTGAGATCAGCGAATCAGCCAGTTCAGCCGGTAAACTCTTTGCGGCGGTGAAGGGAGAAAGGGTTATTGAAGAAATTGGGAAACAGTATCATCTCCGCATTGGCGGAGTTCATTGTCAGCCAGACCATTTCAAACAACTCGGTTCATTCGCCGCAAAGCTGATCTGGCCGGACCACCAAAGCATAGAGGTCACTGTTCACCTCCGTCATGGCTAAGTCACCCACCCGCTACATTTTCGTCATGGGTGGCGTTCTCTCCGGGCTAGGGAAGGGAATTGCCGTGTCATCGATTGGTCGGCTGCTGCACGACCGGGGCTACCGGGTATCGGCCATGAAAATTGATCCCTACATTAACGTTGACGCCGGAACAATGAATCCGACGGAACATGGAGAAGTTTTTGTCACGGCCGATGGTTTAGAAACGGACCAAGATATCGGCAACTATGAGCGATTTCTTGACCTCAGCCTCTCGCGCGACAGTTATATGACGACTGGCCAAGTCTATTTGTCGGTCATTGATCGCGAACGGAGCCTAGGATACGGTGGAAAATGCGTTGAGGTCGTTCCTCATGTGCCCGAAGAAGTGATCCATCGGATCGAACGAGCGGCGCGCGTGAACCGAGCGGATATCCAATTGATAGAAATCGGAGGTACGGTCGGGGAGTATCAAAACATGCTCTTCTTAGAAGCGGCCCGGATGATGCATCTCCGCCGGCCGGGACGAGTTCAGTTCATTCTCGTCAGTTACCTTCCGGTACCCTCGCAGCTCGGGGAAATGAAAACGAAGCCGACCCAGTACGCCGTACGAACGTTGAACTCCGCTGGTATTCAACCAGATTTCATTCTTGGACGCGGACCGGTACCACTTGATCGTCCGCGAAAAGAGCGGCTATCGATTAACTGTAATATGCACCCGGATGACATCATTTCGGCCCCCGATGTTTCCAATATTTATACTATTCCCAAAAATTTTGATCGTGAACACCTCGCCGAAAAGATCCTCAAGAAATTTGATCTTCGTCCGCGTGGTCGGAATGGTCGGGCATGGGCGACCATGGTCCGGCGGGCTCAGCGGGCCTGGCCCACGGTCCGCATCGGTATTGTTGGCAAGTATTTTACCACCGGTTCATTCACCTTAGCCGATTCGTACGTTTCCGTTATTGAGGCCATCCGGCATGCCGCTTGGGCCATCGGACGTCAACCGGACATTGAGTGGATTGACGCTGAAGCATTTGAGCGGTCCCCACGGCTGGTTCGTTCATTACGAAAGTACGACGGGATTATTGTTCCTGGTGGTTTTGGGTCCCGCGGGATCGAAGGAAAAATTTTAGCTATTCGCGAACTTCGGCAGCAAAATATTCCCTTCTTTGGTTTGTGTTATGGCATGCAACTGGCGGCCGTCGAATTTGCCCGGCATGTTTTACACTGGCGGAAGGCCAATACGACTGAGGTCGACCCAGACACGAGTCATCCTATTATTACCTTGATGCCCGAACAACAGCGCTTACTTCATGAACGTCGACTGGGTGGATCAATGCGCCTCGGCCAGTATACCTGTCGGCTTGACCGTCACAGCCGCGTCGGACAAGCGTATGGCCGGTCCCAGATCGCTGAACGCCACCGCCATCGGTATGAATTCAATAATCGTTACCGCTCCGCTTTTTCACGGGCTGGCTTGACTGTCGTGGGACGAGAGCCGAAACGTGACCTGGTGGAAATACTCGAACTCCGTCATCATCCGTGGTTCGTTGACACCCAATTTCATCCTGAATTGACGTCCCGTCCGCTCAACCCTCACCCACTCTTCGTTTCGTTCCTCAAGGCAGCCGTAGCCCAACACAAAAAAGTTTCAGGTGGGCCTGAAACGACTCGCCGACGACGCTAGCGAACGTGAATATATCGGCGCTTGACGCGACGACCGTCGTAGCGGATTTTGGCCTTGGTCTCAAAATGCACTTGACCCGGGGCCAGAGCAAATAGCGTATCGTCCCCACCTCGGCGAACATTGTCACCAGGCAGGTACGATGAACCGCGCTGACGGACGAGAATTGACCCGGCTCGGGCTTTTTGACCAGCGAAAAGCTTGACGCCGAGCCGCTGGCTTCGGGAATCTCGACCAAGACTTGTAGAACCGGCTGATTTAGTGTGGGCCATAGATCAGGAAAATAGCCTCGGCAGTATAACGACGGTTCAGAGATCTGTCAACTCTCGAGTCACGTCAAGTCTTCGGGACGGGAGAAAAAATCGTCGTCGATGTGAGCGAGGTAGGAGCCGTGGGGTGCTGATAGGCATCAAGACTCTTGGTCAGGCGTTGGAGTTGACCGCTGTTGACCCGGAGCTGGTGAGCCTGAATGGCGGTATCGGGCAATGGGCGGTCAAACCAGGCACGGTTCAGCTGCGGCCCAACCCAGAATGCTAAACCACCAACAATCAAGGTAGCGACCAGCCACGGTCGTAACCAACGTCGTAGAGAGCCGACGAGTTGAGGGGGCGGAGCTAATTCCATATGGTTGAAGCAGTTATGGTGGCCGCGACTTGGCCGCTCGCTGTACCCGGAGCGAGGACGACGGTGCGCATGGCCACGAGCGGGGTAAGGCGTTGAATAGCCACCAGCGCAGCCATAACATTATTTGCCGGCCCCGTGACGGTTAGATCGACTGATCGCTTGACTGGCGCGGTTCCCGGGGTGGCGTCAGCGACGACAGGATCATCAATTTTTGTGCCAGTTTGATGAGCCAAATCTGTCCATAGGGAGAAAAAACTTTCTTCATTGCTAAATTTCCAAATCTGAGCGTCCAAGACAGTCTGCTGATCATGCAGCGCAGCCAGTTGTTTTGCGGCGGCCTGGACGTTCTGTAATCGCTGCGTCTCGAGTAATATAGTAGCGCGCGCGTTATCAATAGCCAGTCGGTGCTTAGCTGCCGCCGGCAACTCAAAGATAAATGTGGCCGCCAGTGATCCCACGGTCACAAAACCACAAATCGCAGCCATGGCTATCATTCGCTGACGTGAGCTCAGTGGTGTCATAAAGCGAGAGTGGCGGTATATGAAAACGGAACATTATCCCGCCGGGAGGCCGTGGATGATGTGTTCACATTTTTTAAGATCGGGGTCGACGTCAGGATAGTCTGAAGCGAAAGAAAGGCCAAACGGGTCTTTGCAAGGCCCTCGAGCGTGAGGTGGCCATCATTGGTCATCTTGATGTTGGTAATACTAATATCGTCAGGCAGCAGGGTAATAATTTTTGTCAGATCAGCGCTCCATGATCGCGCTTGTGGTAAACCGATGGTGAGGTCGGAAATAGTTTGATTGAGCTGAGAAGTTTGAGCGGTGATGTCACCGATCTCGCGCCGCCCACTCGTTTGGGAACTTGCTAGGCTAGCTTGAACCGTCCGTTCGTGTTGTACCAGCATAGCGTTAGCAAAAAAAGTTAATCCCAAGAGGCCGAGGCTGAACGCAGCTATGCCAATCATGGCCGGTTGCCAACGGCCAAATTCGGCGGATCGAGCCATGGCCAATTTCCGATCGGGCGGCAAGAGATTAAAGCTCATCATGAGAGAAAAGGTTGAAGGGCTAAGCCGATGGCCGTGCTATATGATAATCCAATTTCTTCCGGAGTCTGAGCGTCTTCGTGGTGTAAGTCTTCGTAGACCCAAGCCGGTTGTCGATGGACCGGTAAGGAAAGTCGCTGACCCAACTCCGTGTCAATTGACCTGAGCATCGCGCCGCTGCCGGTTAAGGCGACGTCGTGGATAGGTTGATGATCCACAAAATGCTCGCTATAGAAATCTTCTAATTCACGTATTTTTTCGGCCAGTGCATCAACTTGCGGAGCCAGAACTTTTCGGAGCACTCCTTTTCCTCGCTTCGGGTCTAATCCGAATAAATTCTTTGCTCGCTCGGCTTGTTGATCAGAAATATTGAGGGCATCAGCGATATACTGGTTGAGCTCTTTCCCGGCGTACCGAACCGTCGTGCTGAATTGGACGATCTCGTCTTGGACGAGCGTCAGTGTTGAACGCGATCGGCCTAGGTCGAGCAGAATATGGCTGCCTGGGGCTTGTCCTGGCCGAAATGTTGCTCGGGCCATAGCCAACGATTCAATATCTAAACTTCTGGGGGTAATACCCGCTTGCTGTAGGACATCCAAGTAGCTGGTGACGATTTCCTTCGGGGCAGCTCCGAGAACAACCTGGACTTGTCCCAGTGAATTCCGCTGCGGGAGACGCTGCCAATCATACGTCGTTTCTCGGAGTGGGTAGGGGACGTGTTGTTCGGCCACGTTATCAATCGCTTTGGCAATCGCTTCGTCGCTGACATCGGTCACGTCGAGCGGGATCAATTTAATAAAGGTATGCCGTTCTGGTAGTCCAACGATTGGTTGGGCCGACTTAATGCCGGCGGCCGAAAAGAGCTCACGTAGGGCAGTCGCCACCTGGCTACTTTGACGGATTTCTCCATTAACAATCGCTCCACCAGGAACGGGAATTTCTGCCCGGACCGGCAACGTATAGGTATGCCCTCGCCGCTCGAGGATGACCAAGCGGATGAAGGAATCACTGATGTCGAGACCCTGGCTACGCATGTTAAGAAATTTGCTGGCTAAGGTTATAGATGGGCAACATAATGGCCAAGGCCATTCCCGCCACGGCTCCGCCCAGGACCAGGAGGAGGACCGGCTCGATGATGGTTGAGAGATTGGACATTGTCTGATCAACTTCTTCTTCGAAGAATGTCGCTAGGTCTCCGGCCACCTCATCAAGTGTACCGCTCTCTTCGCCAACGGCGATCATTTGCTGGACGAGCGGTGGGTACAAGCGGGGATATCGGGCTAAGACCTTACCAATCGTTACGCCACTCCGGAGTTCTTGACCAGCGTCATCAATTGACCGGCGGAAGTGGGGGCTGGTTAAGGTCCGGCCGATGATCTGAAAGGTTTGGATGATCGGGATATCGGTCGCCAACATGGAACTTAAACTGCGAGTGAATCGAGCGACGTTAATCTTTTTGATGATCGGGCCAGTAATCGGTATGTTCAACAAAACGCTGTCAACAATCCAACGGCCTCGCTCTGTTCGACCGAGGACAACAAAAATAACAACAACCACGATCGCCACCAAGGCAATAACGAAGCCATGATGGATCAACGCGTCTGACGTTGCGATGAGGACTCTTGTCGGAAGGGGTAAGGTCGCTCCGTTCTGGCTAAAAACATCTTGGAGTTTAGGGATGACTAAGGTGATCATGGCTACCCCAGCTCCAAGCATAGCGATAATGACGACGATCGGATAGGTCATAGCTCCTTTGACTTTGCTGACCAAGGCAAAATCTTTTTTCATTTGGGTCGTCAAACTCTTCAGAACATCATCAAGTTTCCCGCTGGCTTCACCGGCCGCGACCATGTTAATGAAGAGCTCAGAGAAAACACGAGGGTATTTCCGCAGGGCTTGAGCAAAGGTCATGCCACTTTCAAGATCATTTTGCAGGTTCAAAATAACTTTTTTGAAATACTTATGCGACGTCTGCATAGCCAAGGTGCCCATGGCGCGACCGATGGAAAAGCCGCCACGCAACATAACTCCCAAGTTTTGCGTGAAGAAAATCTTCTGAACGACCGGTACACCTTGGAGTTTTTCCAGGAACGAACTCACCACGTCCGGTTTTTTTGCCCCTTCCGGCGTGGCTGAGGTCAGCGTTAAGTTCTGGGTCTGAAGCTGAGCCGCCAAGCTGCGCTCATTCTCAGCCACGATCTGGCCTTTACTTGTTTTACCCCGTGCGTCCTTAGCGATGTAATCGTAGACAGCCATAGATTATTCCTTGGTCACGCGCAGAATTTCTTCAATCGCTGTCACGCCGGACTTGGCTTTGAGGAACCCATCTTGAATCATTGTCAGCATCCCTTTCTTACTCGCGACTTTCCGTAAATCTTCGGCCGTTCCATTTTCGAGCATAACTTGGGAAAGTTCGGAATCCATCTCCAGGGCTTCATAAATACCAACCCGGCCCTTGTACCCGGTCCGGCCGCATTGGGTACAACCACGGCCACGATAAAAAAGTAATTCGCGAACATTTTGGTTTGGCAGAATAGCTCCGCCGCCGACGAGCGTCTTGAGGAGATAATCGACGTTAATTTGTTTGCTCAATTCTTCCAGGGCCTTTTCGCTCAGCGTGTAACTTTCAATACAGTTATGGCAAATTTTTCTGACCAAACGTTGAGCAATAATCAGGTTGGTGGTACTGGCAATCAGGAAGGCTGGAACTTTCATTTCAGTCAGGCGAGGTAAAACCGTGACCGCGTCGTTGGTGTGGATCGTTGATAAGACCAAGTGTCCGGTTAAAGCCGCGTGAGCGGAAATTTCGGCGGTTTCCTCGTCACGAATTTCTCCGACCATGATGATATTCGGGTCTTGTCGGAGTAATGATCGCAAGCCGGCCGCGAAGGTCATTCCAATTTTCGGGTTGACCTGTGTTTGATTAACTCCAGGCATCCGATACTCAATCGGGTCTTCAATGGTGGCCACGTTCACTTCCGGCGTGTCGAGGATTGAAAGAATAGTATAGAGCGTGGTTGTTTTTCCTGATCCGGTCGGACCGCTGACGAAAATTTGGCCGTGAGGCTTGCTGATGTTCCGCTTGACCATTTCGAGGACTTGGGGCTGGAAACCCAGCTGTTCCAGCGTCAGAACCTGGGCCGATTCGTTGAGCAAACGGAGGACAATTTTTTCGCCATCGAAAACAGGGAGAATACTGACCCGGAAGGCGACATGGTACTCATCTGTTTTCATCTTGAACCGGCCGTCTTGGGGCAAGCGATGTTCATCAATTTTGAGGTTAGACAAGATTTTTATCCGAGCCACCACGCCGGCCTGGACCTTCTTCGGGAGTTTCATGACCTGCTTTAAGACGCCGTCAATTCGGTATCGGACGGTGGTTTCTTGCTCTGATGGTTCAATGTGGATGTCTGAAGCGCTCTCGAAAATAGCGTACTCGAGAATATTATCGACCAGCTTGACGACCGGGATATCCCGGGCTAATTCCTTGAGATCTTCAGCAGTCGACGGTTGTTCATCGCGGATTTCTGAAGATTCGAATTCGGTTCGAAGGGTTTTCCGATATTGCTGGAGGGCCGCCTTAATGCTCGAGGGCGTTGTCAGGTAGACGACCGGCCGTAAGCCAATCTTCTTTTCAACGAAGTCGATCATTTCGAGGTCATCTTGATCGACCATGGCGAGCTTCAGCTCACGGTCAGTTTTATCGAAGATGACGATATTATGGGCCTGGATGATTGGTTCGGGCAGGAGGGTCAGGACATCGCGTCGCAGGTTCTGTGTGGTCAGGTCAACGAACGGAAGTTTTAAACCACTGGCCAATGTTTCGTACAAAACTGGTTCGCTGACCAGGTTTTGACCAATCAAAACATCAGCTAAAGAAACATGTCGCTGTTTAGCTTCAGTACTTGCTTGATTCAACTGATCCGGCGTTAAAACCTTCGTTTGTTCAAGAATCCGCCGGAGTGTTTGTTCATGGGCCATGTCGGCGCCAAGTGGTCAATGAGTTTTTGTTACAACGTACACAATCGAATGCAGAGATTATAGCATATCCAAGCTCAGAAGTCAACGGAAGTCGTAAACAGAAATTGATGAGCCGATCCGCCACTGCGGACGGTATGACCGAAGCCAGGCGAAAGGACCATCTTGATTATAGAGTTGCCCAGCCGAAATAATGACGATGCCGCTGGGACGTTGCCCGGAGGCGATGGCTTGGTCCTCGAGGACAGGCAGTGTTGTTGGGAAGATATTCCGATAGGGGATCGAACCGAACAGGACAAGGTGGACCTCAGGGAAGTGCTGCAGCTGCAGAAAATTTCTCAAGCGCCAGATATCTTGATTCCAATCAAGGTTTGAGTCGAGGAGATACTGATATCCTTGCCGCGGGCCACCAATGATTTCCGAAAAATAGCCGATGGTATTTGGCCAGCTCAGGACAGCCAAGAGCGGGAGCGTACCGAGCGCCCCGACCAGCATTTTTTTCCTGGCAACGTGATTGGTGAGGATCGGCGCAGAGGCCATGCTGCCAATGGCCAGGAACAAAAAAGGTTCAACGGGGAAAATATGCCGTAAGCCGATATTAATGTGACTGGTCATGCTCCACGCGAAAAAGACCACGGGCGGGAAACCGAGGATCCAAGCGCTGAAAGGAATTCGCTGGGACCAGGGTGTTCTCTTCGGCCATGAGAGTAGCCGCCAAAGGCCAAGGGCTCCGGCCACGAGAATCAAGATCAACGTTGGTGACGGCGTTTTGACCAGCAGGGCTATCGGGAAGTAGTACCACCAACCATTCATCGACGTTTGCCCGAGGAGGTAGGCCGGGTGCCCGAAGACATCGTGGCTCAGGGTTGAAAATAAACCACGCCAGTAACTGTAGGCCGGGACGGGCCAGTGACTCGCATGCATCAGGAAACGTCCGGTCGAGGTTGAAGGATCAGACCAAGCAATAACCTTTTGGACAATCGGCGGTTGTTGCGAGAGAGTCCCTGAAGTGATCACAGTCTGGCGTTCTTGCCAGAGTTGTCCAATGCGCGGATCAGTATTGATCCGCTTGACTTCGAATCCATAGACGGCCCAAGTGACTAGGCTCGTCACGATGACCAATCCAGCTAGCATGCGCCACCACCACTGACCAGAGAAGGTCGCTGGCCGGTAGAGGAATCGAATGAGCGCGACCAACGGAACAATAACCCAGAGAATAATTGCCGAGAATTTTGTCACCTGAGTCAGGGCGAAAACAAAACTTAACCACCCCAGACTGGACCATGATGGACGGAGGAGAAATTTTTCCAGTAGCCAGATCGTGGCCAAAAAGCCCAAGGTCAAACCAAGATCAGTAGTGACCAAGTGGCCATGTCCTAAAAAGTTTGGATCGAAACTGTAGGCGGTCAGGCTGAGCAGTCCGGCCAACGCCCCCCATCGTTTTCGCGCCCACGTAAAGATCAGCCACCCGAGCGCTGCCCAGACGAGGATCATCGGCAGGCGGCCCAGGAACATAATCTTCTGGGCTGCGGAATGTGCTGGATCGGCCCCGTAGAGCATGGTGATCCCGACCATCCATTCCTGCCGCTCTTGCCACCAGCCGGAATGCGTATCAATCCGCGTTGAAGGAATCAGCAAGAGGGGAGCAGCCGCCAACAATTTTATCAGTGGCGGATGCTCTGGGTTCAGCCGAAAATCTCCAGTCTGCCAGTAACTTCGTCCGGCCGACAAATGGACTGCTTCATCAGTCGTTTGACTATCTTGCCAGGCGCCGATACACTGCATCACACCGGCTAAGCCGATGATCAACAGAGCTAGGATGATGAGACGTGGTGGATGATACGATTTCACGAATGGAGACAACAACTCTGGCGAGGATGGCGCAGCGACCGTTTGGTTCGGTGGTCTGTTGGGCTGGCCGCACTGGGGAATGGATTAACTTGGTTATCGATCACCCGCCTCGCTGATCGACAATCATCACTCTTACCGCTGCACTATACCATATACTTCGGACCCGATCTAACGGTTCCTCGCCTGCGGGTTTTTCTCTTGCCGGCGATGGGACTTGTCATCATTCTCAGTAATCTCATGTTGAACGTCTTCGACGACCATGAGTTATGGCGCCGGATGATGTCCATTATTACACTGACACTCAACGTCTTGCTCTTGGCAACGAGCTTAACACTCCTAGCAGTTATTCAATCGGTATGACCGCCCCGATCGTTGTTCTCTTCACGTTAGTGATTACCTCCAGCCTCGTCACGGCCATCGTGACGCCGGCCCTGACGAACTTTCTTTACCGTCACCGTTTAGGGAAGCAGATTCGTGATGAGAAAGAGACGCCAATTTTCAGCGCCCTCCACGCTCGTAAAGCGGGGACGCCTACGATGGCTGGCGTCTTGGTCTGGGGGACGACCTTGGTCTTAGCGATCGCCGCCTGGTTCCTCAGTCGGGTAGTGCCGCATGGATTGTGGCACGATCTGAATTTTTGGTCGCGTTCAGAAACATACTTGCCGATGGGCCTGATGGTTCTGGCAGCAGTCATCGGTTTAGTGGACGATATTTACAATATCCGTCAGCAGGGTGCACACGGCGGCGGTCTGCGAGTTCGCCAACGTTTACTTCTCTTCACCCTCATCGCTGTGATCGGAGCCTGGTGGTTCACCTCCAAATTGGATTGGACAACGTTGCATATTCCCTTTGTCGGGAATGTCGATATTGGTAGCTTTGTCAGTTTGCCTTTTCACCTGCACTACGTCGGTGGCTGGTATGCTCCACTATTCATCTTGGTCATCGTCGCCACCGGTTTCTCAGTTGATATTACCGACGGTCTTGACGGTCTGGCCGGAGGCTTGCTCTTAGCAAGTTTTGCCACGTTTGGAGTCATTGCCATGAGTCAGGGCAAAATAGAATTAGCCAGTTTTATTGCGGTCATTGTTGGCGCCCTGACCGCTTTCCTGTGGTTCAATATCCCGCCCGCCCGTTTCTTTATGGGTGATACTGGTGCGATGGGCCTGGGGGTGACGCTCGGAGTCATCGCCATGTTGACCAATTCGGCCTTACTCCTACCAATCATTTGCTTGCCGTTCGTCATCGAGGCGTTCTCGGTTATCCTTCAGGTCTTGTCGAAAAAAATTCGTGGTCGGAAAATTTTCTTATCCGCGCCACTGCACCATCATCTTGAAGCGCAAGGCTGGCCAGAATCAAAAATTGTTATGCGATTTTGGATTATTTCGGCCCTGTCTTCAGTTGTTGGCCTAGTCCTCTTTTTCGTCGATAAAGGTCGCTAAACACATCGTCCTCGCGGGTTGATCAATCCGCTTTTTTGTGGCATAATTGTTGTATCATGCAGACCATTGCCGCCCGCGATTTTTTCCGCCATCGTCGTGTCCTGGTTGTCGGTCTTGGCCTTCATGGCGGCGCCGCCAGCGCGGTTCGCTGGTTGTATCGTCAAGGAGCGAAGGTCCGAGTGCAAGACATGAAAACGGCTAACGAACTCAAACCAACCCTCCAGAAACTCAAACGGCTGCGGGTGACGTGGCATCTTGGTGGGCACTCCCTCGATGATGTCAAATGGGCCGAGTTTGTGTACATCAATCAGGGCGTTCCCGATACGAATCCGGTTGTGCGTCGGGCCCGGCAACTCGGCCGGCCGCTCTTGAACGAAACCACGATTTTTTTTGAGCGGTGCCCGTGTCCAATTATCGGTATTACCGGCACACGAGGTAAATCGACGACCACCCTTCTACTCGGCCATATATTATCCGCCGCGCGCCGCCGTAGCGTTGTCTCGGGCAATGTTCGGCAAGCGATGATGCTTGACGTTCTTGACCGGCTTCGTCCGAACATGACGGCTGTTTTGGAATTATCTTCGTTTCAACTCGAATATCTTCCCCTCGTTCGACGGAGCCCCCATGTCGCGGTCATGACGAATCTCATGGTTGATCACCTCAACCGCTATAACGGAATGAACGAGTACAGCCAGGCGAAAAAAAACATCTTTCGGTATCAGCGATCGGATGACATAGCCATCGTCAACGCTCAAAATCGATGGACTCGGCAAGCTGTCGCGTCAACCCCGGCGACCATCTGGTGGTTTCAGACGTCGGGTCAGCGGGGTCAAGATGGTCTGACCGTACGGGCCGACTGGGTCATCGAATACCATCGAGGAACAACCCGCCGTCTTTTCCCCGTCGCCGATGTCCAACTTCGCGGGCGACATAACTTGGAGAATATCTTGGCCGCTGTCGCTGTCGCCCGCTCACTCAACGTTACGGCCGCCCAGATTCATCGGGCGATAAAAACATTTACTGGCGTTCCGAGTCGACAAGAAACCATTCGCACTTGGCGGGGACATGACTTCGTCAATGATACAACTGCCACAACTCCTGACGGCACGATCGCCGCGCTTGATGTTTTCCCACAAGCCATATTCATTGTCGGAGGGACAGATAAACGCCTAAAATTTTCAACGCTGGCAAAAAAACTTCTCGTTTCCCGGATTCGAATTGTTTTTCTCCCAGGTACCGGGACAACGAAACTCCTCGCGGCTCTCCGTCGTCAGGGTGATCGACGCCAGCATCATATCGCTCTGTCAATGAAGGACGCAGTTCAGCAAGCGATCAGGCTCAGCCGACCGAAACAAACCATCGTTCTCTCGCCGGGGGCGGCAAGCTTTGGACTCTTCGTCCATGAGTTTCACCGGGGAGACGAATTCACCCGGGCAGTTCGGGAACTCCGATGAAAAGAACATACCACCAACCTGACTACGTTTTAGCGGCCACAGTCCTGGTCTTAATTATGCTTGGGCTGGTCATGTTATCGAGCGCGGGATCGGTCTTAGGGTTCCAGCGTTTTGGCGACAGCAACTATTTCTTAAAAAAACAACTCCTCGGCCTGGCTGTAGGTATTGTCGCCTTGGCGATAACCTTCCGGATTGACTATGAATACTGGCGGAAGTGGTCGGTCCCACTCCTCATTGGTACGATCGCGGCCTTGATTCTCGTCTTCATGCCCGGCTTGGGAACTGCGCTCCTGGGTGCGCGGCGTTGGATTCATATCGGCCCAGTCCTCTTTCAGCCCAGCGAATTAGCCAAACTGACGTTCATCTTTTACTTAGCGGCCTGGTTTGAACGCCGGGAACATATTGTCGGACGCTGGCAAGAGGGCGTCGTCCCATATCTGTTGATCCTCGGCTTAATGGCCGGGCTCCTGCTCCTTGAACCAGATTTGGGGACGACGATCGTTTTAATCTTAATGTCCGTAACGATGTTTTACGTCGCTGGTGGCTCGCCCAGACATTTGGTAGGCTTAGGGGCGATTGGTGTGGCTTTGCTGGCAGTCTTTATTAAGATTGCTCCATATCGGGCCCAACGTCTGACGGTCTTTCTGAACCCAGCCCTAGATCCACAAGGGATCGGGTATCATATTAACCAAGCTCTCTTAGCGATTGGCTCGGGCGGTTGGTTTGGTTTAGGCCTCGGTCATTCTCGGCAAAAGTTTAATTACTTGCCGGAGCCCGCCGGTGATTCGATTTTCGCCGTGACGGCTGAAGAACTCGGATTTCTGTTCGTCACCATTTTTATTCTGGCCTGGATTCTGTTCATTGTCCGCGGGCTGAACATTGCTCGTCGCGCCCCAGATCAATTCGGTCGGTTAGTCGCAACAGGTATTACGGTCTGGCTCGGATTCCAAGCCTTTCTAAATATTGGTGCGCTG
Organism: uncultured Gammaproteobacteria bacterium; assembly: GCA_964518425.1. GTDB lineage: Bacteria > Patescibacteriota > Patescibacteriia > SBBC01 > CAIJZX01 > CAYLHT01. The sequence continues at coordinate 7,796 of CAZFGG010000002.1, read as the reverse complement.
TCGGGCGTGTTACCCCTGACTGGCGTGCCGTTACCGTTCATGAGCTACGGCGGGTCAGCACTGATCATGTCATTGGCTGCCCTCGGTGTCCTTCTCAATATCTCGCGACAAACCACACACCAACTTCGACGAACATGAAACCGCGTATTATGTTCACCGGAGGTGGAACTGGCGGATCCGTCACGCCGCTCTTAGCGGTGGCCGATATCCTCCGTGACCAGGCTGCCCTTTTATTCATCGGTTCCGTTGGCGGACCGGAGCGGGCCTTGGTTGAAGCAGCCAATATTCCTTGGCAAGAAATTACGGCTGGAAAACTTCGCCGGTATGCGAGCTGGCAAAATTTACGTGACCTGGGAAACGTGTGGTCGGGGTATCGCCAAGCCAAGAATATTTTGTCTGACTGGCGGCCGAATGTTGTCGTTTCAGCGGGAAGCTATGTTTCGGTGCCAGTTGTCTGGGCAGCCAAACGACAAGGTGTTCCGATTCTCATCCACCAGCAAGATATCCAGCCAGGTCTAGCAAATCGCCTGATGGCTCCGGCGGCCAACATCATCACAGTTAATTTCGAAATATCGCGTAGCTTATTCCCGGTCAAAAAAACGCAGGTCATTGGTAACCCGGTTCGCTCGTCTATACTCAATGGTTCGGCTGAGCGTGCTCAACAGGAGCTTGGTCTCGATTCGAAGCGCCCGGTTCTCCTGGTTATTGGTGGTGGCACCGGCTCGAGCGCGCTGAATCGCCTGGTGGCGGAAGCGTTGCCAGCCTGGCTAGCGGACTGGGAAATTGTTCACGTGACCGGCCATCATCGTGGACCATCCATTACTTCACAGCCACACTATCATCCGCACACCTTTTTGACCGATCAGATGGCCGATGTTCTTGCGGCCGCTCAGGTCGTTATCTCCAGGGCCGGCTTAGGTATGATGACTGAACTCATGGCGCTCGGGAAGCCCTGTGTGATCGTCCCCATGCCTCGAACTCATCAGGTCGCTAATGCGCGCTACTTATCAGATCACCAGGCCGCCATCGTTCTAGATGAAGAGCATACGACGGCTCAAGTTCTGACCGGTATCATCGACGACCTTGGTCACGACGCTGACCAGCGCTCGTCACTCGGGCAGCGGCTGCATGAGCTGTTCCGTCCTAATGCTGCGCAGGATATGGCCGACCTCATTCTTCGATTAGCACAGCGATGAATTTATCTTCACTCAAACGCGTCTACTGCGTTGGCCTGGGAGGAGTTGGTGTGTCGGCAGTGGCCAAATACCTTCTGGCGCACGGCGTGCAGGTCAGTGGTTCTGATCCGGTCCGCACGCCACTCATTGACGATGTCATTCGTTTTGGCGGGATCTGGTACGATACGGCTGATCCTGGGCGCATGACGAAAGATCTCGACCTGCTCATTTTTACTGATGATGCTCATCCCGATCACCCAGAGCGCCGCGCCGCTGAGCACTTAGGGATTGTCAGTCAAAACTTTTCGGTGATGCTAGGGATGATTATGTCATCGTACCAACAGCGAGTTTGTGTTGCTGGGACGAACGGCAAGAGTACGACCACGGCCTTAACCGGATTACTGTTAGAAAAAGCCGGTCTTCATCCCACGGTCTTCGTTGGCAGTCGGGTCAGCCAATTTGACGGCAACCTCCGACTTGGCAGCGGCACAGTCTTTGTCGCTGAAGCCGATGAATATCGCGATCATTTTCTCAATTTGGCGCCAACGGTGGTCGTTGTCTCCAATATCGAACTGGATCATGTTGATTATTTTCACAACATTGACCGTTTGCAGATGAGTTTCCAGAAGTTTTTTGATACGCTTCCGGCCGACGGTCGCCTGATTGTGAATGCCGATGACGAGATGAGCGTTCGCACCGCCGCCGGTCGAGCAAATATTCTCACCTTTGGGATGAACCGACCAGCTGATCTTCGCGCGACCGACTATCGGGCGGTGGCGGGTGGTCAAGAATTCTCAATTTTTTTTCGTGGTCAAAACCTGGGAAAGTTTAACTTGCCGTTGCCAGGAACTTTTAATGTCATGAATGCCTTGGCCGCCATGGCCGCTGCTCTGTCGGTTGGGGCTGATCCAAGTTCATTTCCCGAGGTGATCAATAATTTTCACGGTGTCTGGCGACGGTTTGAAATTCTTAATTCAGCGTCGAAGATCACCATCGTTAGTGACTACGCACATCATCCCTCGGCTGTCAGCGGCACACTCGCCGGCGCCAAGGCATTTTATCCGGGGCGACGTTTGGTAGCGATCTTTCAACCGCATCATCACAACCGTATTACCCATCTCTTTACAGGTTTTACGGAAAGTTTTTCCGTCGCCGATGTGGTGATGATTGTGGAGACCTATACCGTCCCTGGCCGTGAACCGCAAACGAGCGATACAAAAACTGGTAAGGATGTCGTTGCTGCGCTCCGAGCGCAAGGCAAAGATGTCATCTACGCCGAAAATCCCAATATCGCCCAGGTACAGCTCGAAAAAGTTCTCCGGCCCGGTGATGTCGCGATCATTATGGGAGCTGGTGACATCTGGCGGATTGCTCAACCCGTAGCCGATCACTATGCCTGATCGACCGGCCAACATTCAGGACAACGTGTTGCTGGCACCGTATACGACGATGAAGATTGGCGGTCCAGCAAAGTATTTCCTGCTGGCCACGTCCGATGACGATATACGATATGCTTGGCAATGGGCCTCCTCAAGCAAGATTCCTGTTCGCGTCCTTGGCGCTGGCGCGAATACCTTGGTCGCTGACCACGGATTCGACGGATTAGTCATCGTCATGCGGAACGACGACATGGTCTGGGATAATGCCTCGGTCGTAGCCAGCGCCGGAGTGACCAACGGTCAACTTATTGCCAAAGGACTGCGGAATAATCTCGGTGGCCTACAATGGTTGATTGGCGTGCCCGGGACGGTCGGCGGATCAATCTATGGAAATGCGGGCGGACATGGGTGGGGGATTGGCGATATGGTTGAGTGGGTGGATATCATTGATGAAACCGGAGAAGTCAAACAGATTTCCCATGAACAATGCGACTTTTCATACCGCATGAGCGCGTGTAAGTCTCATCCATGGATTATTCTCCGGGCCAAATTCAATCTCATCTCGGTTGATCCAACCGCTGAACGGAAAATGATGGCCATGACGACCGCTCTAAAAAACAAAAACCAACCAACCACGGCCAAGTCCTCTGGTTGTATGTTCATGAACCCGAAGGTTGAACGAGCGACTCTACCTGATGACCTGAAAGAATTTATCGCTGAAGACAGTACTATTTCTGCTTGGCGGCTCATTGTGCGCGTCGGCTTGCAAAGCAAACAACTCGGCCAAGTTCAAATATCGCCCCTCCACGCCAACTTCATGCTTAATCTTGGCGGCGGCACGGCTGACCAGGTGGTCCAGCTCCTGAGCTTGGTTAAGCAGCAGGTCCGTGATAAACTAGGTGTCCAGTTGCGAGAAGAAGTTCAGTATCTTGGATTCTAAACCCTATCCCATGCGCATCACCATCTCCGGCAAAGATTTCAAACCAACCGCCGCTGACCGCGAATACGTCACGGCCAAACTCGCCAAACTGGAAAAGTTTTATCCGAAGATCGAAAGTATTGGAGTTGAGCTCGACGTTGACCATAACGTTACCCATGGTAAGAAATTCCGGATTGAAGTCTGGGTCTATCTCGTCAATAAGGACATTAAAGCCGGTTTGAAGGCCGAACATTTCCAGGAAGCGGTTGATCTGGTGTATCCGAAGCTTGAACGACAGCTGACGAACCTGAAAGAACGGAACATAGATCGACGAAAACGGTCCCGATAGAGTCAAAAATCGATCCGCTGATTCCAACGGAAAATTCTTAAGCCAATCTTAGCCAAAATAAAACTCTTGCGCCACAGCGAGATTCCTTTATACTTATTCACAGTCTTATTTCATAACTGCGCCGAGGATTCGGCTTTCATCGGTAAGTGCTAAGCTCCGCTCGCGCGGAGTGGCCCCGAATCCGAAGTTCCAAGTCTCGCAAGAGGGGAGGGACTCCGTGAGCCTGCGACGCAGCAAAAGGTTAGGCGATGGCCCTCGTAGCCACCACTCGTACAAAAGCGCGACGAACAGCGCTGAAAACAAAACAGACATATAACAAACAGGAGCCGCTCTTCGGCACGCACTGGACCCTCGATGGGTACGGCGCGGACGCGCGTTCGCTGAATAATATGGACTTAGTTTTTTCGGCCCTGAACGATCTGCCGGAAATTCTGGACATGCACAAGATTATCACGCCGTACGTCATCCGCTTCGACGGCAATGATAAGAAGGATGCCGGCGGGTACTCTGGGTTCGTTATGATCGCCGAGAGCCATATTTCAATCCACACCTTTCCCGACAAAGGGTTTGTGACGATCGATGTCTACACTTGTCAGGGAGAGCTTGATGTCAAAACCTGTCGGGCCTACTTCGGCAAGCATTTCGGGATAAAGACGTTCGAAGAGAACGTCATCAAGCGCGGGCTGAAATACGGGTCGGTGTAGTCTCGAATTACCCCAAGCCACAGCGCAGGTTTCGAAACCTGCGCTGTGTTATTGACATGGCCGCGACTCAGCTGTACAGTCGCCGCATGTTCCTGGGCAGAGGAATAAGTCCACTAGCCATAGCCAATGGAATTTTCCTAGGCGATTGGTGGTAGCTCCTTTACAATAACCATAGCCGATGGCCACAGGTCTAGGCGATTGGAGGGGCGTGTGTCACGTCAAGAAAGAATTTTGGTAGATGCACTTGGCCATATCACTACCGAAGCGATGGATCGTTTCAGTCGTGAGCAGTTCATTCTACGCTACTGTGATGTTGAAGAAGGGAATCACAGAGAAATCTGTATCCAGGTCGTCGCGTCTAACTCCCCGTATGTCTCGCGACTGATCTACCAAGACAGATTCCCCGACGGGTGGGACGAGGAGTCGTGGGTCTTTCAGCCACAACTCAATATCGAGGTACATAACCTCGGTAGCCAAGGGCGACGGGAAATGCTTCAGTCATTTATCGCTGAGTGGCACGCTCGAACATATAACTGGGCAGATGCGGGAGCCTACGTTGGATACCGCCAGACATCTTCTGGAAGTCGGAAAATAATCCCCCCAACTGACCTTATGGTCCTTCAGACCCTGAACCGTTTCCAGATGGCACTGAAAGCTAGGTTTGAGTCAGGTCTGGGGTTGGAATCGAGAAAGTCAATCATGGGTTATGATCGACTCTTCCTTGATCTGCACTTTCGGGTAGGAACGTTCATTGCCCGCAAAAACGACGAACTCCGCCGAATCATAAGCCTGTAATCGAGTTACCCGCTCCTGCCCGAGCGGATTTTTTTCACCTTGATTTTTATGTACTGATTTGCTACAGTTCGGCTCTCCTATGGCCATTCTCGGTAAACTTTTCGGCGACGCGAACCAGAAGGTCGTCAAACAACTCCAACCACTCGTTGACCAGATTAACGCCAAGAAATCTGAGGTCCAATCGTGGACTCCGGAACGTTTTCGTCAGCGCAGCCAGGAGATACGGCAAGCGGTGGCCGGTGATCCGGCCAAGCTTGACGAGCACCTAGCCGAAGTTTTTGCTATGACCCGTGAGGCGGGAAAGCGGACAATCGCCTTGGAACATTTCGATGTTCAACTGCTCGGCGGGATCGTGCTTCACCGGGGCCAGATTTCCGAAATGAAAACTGGTGAAGGAAAAACGCTGGTGGCGACCTTAGCCGTCGCGCTCAACGCGCTCGCCAGCAAAGGTGTCCATGTCGTCACCGTCAACGACTATTTGGCCCGTCGTGATGCCGGTTGGATGGGCGCGATTTATGATTACCTTGGTTTGTCGGTCGGGATTATCGTCCACGAACAAGCCTACCAATACGATCCGTCGTACGAAGATCCTCAGGCGCTGGAAGACCGGACAAAACACTTGCGACCCGTTGAACGGACAGCCGCCTATGCCTGCGACATTACCTACGGCACGAACAACGAGTTCGGTTTCGATTATTTGCGGGACAACATGGTTCCGGCCAAGCAGTACATGGTCCAGCGGGAGTATTACTACGCCATTGTCGACGAAGTCGACTCGATTTTAATTGATGAAGCACGAACGCCGCTGATTATTTCCGCGCCGGCTGAAGAATCAAGCGAACGTTACCGAACCTTTTCCCAAGTCGTTAGCCAACTCGAAGCTGATACAGACTACGCCGTTGATGAAAAAATGCGCGCCGCCACCTTAACGGAGGGCGGCATTACCAAAGTCGAAAAAATCCTCGGGTTGAAAAACCTCTATGCTGATGGCGGAATTGAGATGGTCCACCACCTCGAGCAAGCCCTCAAAGCGCGGACGCTCTTCCAGCGCGACAAAGACTACGTCGTCAAAGACGGTGAAGTTATTATCGTTGATGAATTCACCGGCCGGTTGATGTTCGGCCGCCGTTATTCCGAAGGCCTACACCAAGCGATCGAATCAAAGGAAGGATTGGACATCAAACAGGAGAACCAGACCATGGCCACGGTCACGCTCCAAAACCTGTTCCGGTTGTATCCGAAATTGGCCGGCATGACTGGCACGGCCGCGACCGAAGCTGAAGAGTTCCACAAAATCTACAATCTCGACGTGACGGTTATTCCAACGCACCGGCCGATGGTCCGGGATGACCTGACCGACAGCGTCTACAAAAACGAACAAGGCAAGTTCACGGCCTTAGTCCGCGAAATCAAACGTCGTCATGAAGCCGGACAACCTCTGCTGGTCGGCACAATCTCTATCGAGAAGAACGAAATTTTGTCGGAACTTCTGAAACGCGAAGGTGTCCCGCACGAACTCTTGAATGCCAAGAACCATGAGCGCGAAGCCCAGATCATTGCCCAAGCTGGCCGTCTCGGCGCGGTTACCATGGCCACGAACATTGCCGGTCGCGGCGTGGACATTCTCCTCGGTGGTACACCCCAAGACCAAACCCAGGCCGATAAAGTCCGAGAACTCGGTGGCCTGCACGTCATCGGCACTGAACGCCACGAGTCACGCCGTATTGATAACCAGTTGCGCGGCCGGTCCGGCCGGCAGGGCGACCCAGGGTCAACACAGTTCTACGTGTCTATGGAAGATGACCTGATGCGCATTTTCGGTTCGGATCGGATGAAAGGGCTGATGGACCGTCTCGGCGTACCCGATGATATGCCCCTGGAGAGCGGCATGGTTTCTCGTGCTATTGAACAGGCGCAAAAGAAAGTCGAAGGTCATAACTTCGATATCCGTAAACACCTCGTTGAATACGATGACGTCATCAACAAGCATCGCGAAGTGATCTACAAACGCCGCCGTGAAATCCTCCAAGCCGATGCTCAAGGTATTATGGAACGCGTGGTCGATGTTGTTGATCGCGAATTTGCGCAGATTATTTCCTTTCATACCGCCGCCGATCGTTCGACCGATTGGGACCTTGATGCGATCTACAATGCGGTTGAAGCGATTGGCTTAGCCGGCATCCCGCAACGCCTGAAGCTTGAAGACTTCCGTGACCAAGCCAAGGATCCGTTGAACGACGCGGCGGCGCGGACGGCCATTCATGACTATCTGATGACCCAGGCCGACCGTCGGTTGGATGAATTGGCCAAGAACGTTACTGACCCAGCCGTCTTTCCCGAAGTGGCCCGGAGCGTCATGCTTCGGTCAATTGACCAACTCTGGGTCGAGCATTTGGAATTGATGGAAAGCTTGCGCGAGGGGATTGGCTTGCGTGGCTATGCTCAAAAGGATCCGCAGGTTGAGTACAAAAAAGA
>CAZFGG010000001.1:53142-176935 GCA_964518425.1 uncultured Gammaproteobacteria bacterium | reverse complement strand
GAGCAACGGCCTTTTAAGCCGTGGGTTCTGGGTTCGAGTCCCAGGGGACCCACCACTTGGGACAGTTTTTCAGAAAACATCGAATCTCGGCTAATGGTAAGGAAGAATCCGAGTTAGAATAACGTGACATGACGAACGACCCGTCTCCTTTTGCAAACCCAACTGACGATATATTAAAACATCGTGCTTCACTGCCGGATGGTGTTCTTGTTGCCAAACTTCCGATACAAGCCGCATATAAAGGACAACGAGCCCGCGCGGTGTGGAATCGAGTATGGCTACGGCCCCTAGTTGAAACGGATCATGACTTTTATATATTTCTTGCACGGGAGACACTTACTGAGGATTGGTTAAATGTGCAAGCGTCATTACCAGATCAAGAGCAGCATATTATTTTGCGATGGTTCAAAGAAAACGACCGACTAAGAGCCCAAACATTAAATGGAGTGAACCCAGTCCTCTCTGCGACACGGACGGGTGATATTACGGAACTACTTACACTTGGGCGCGATCTGTTTGACTTACAAACGACGCACCAATTGCCAGACGAACTGCTCGCTCGACTCAAGGATAGATCAGAATTCCAAGGAGCGCGCTATGAAATTGCTGTGGCCTCTGCGTGCGTCCGAGCAGGTTACACGATCAAGTGGACGACGAGACATGAAGGACATGGATGTGAGTTTGTCGCAACGTCAAAAAAAGGTGAACATTCAATTGCGGTTGAGGCTAAGAGCCGACGACGGCCGGGCGTAATACACGAAATATACTTCCGAACGAAAAAAGGGCTCTATTCTGGGATAAGACACTTACTGGCGAAAGCAAAGCGCAATTCCCCGGGTGGAATGCCGTTTGTTGTATTTGTTGACCTAAACCTTCCCCCTAACCACAAAGCGGTCGCCGACCAGAATGCATTTATGGAAACTGCCCGAGGAATCCTCGGACCATATGGCAGGAACACTGTAGAAAACCCTGACGTGTGCACGGCGATGTTCTTTACGAACTTCGCGTGGCACTACCACAAGGACAAACCTGGATCTGGTGCTACGGTGATTATGGTGACTCCAAAGTATGTCCAACATCCTGCCCACGATGGACTCTCAATCGCCATTTTAGAAAAGGCAGTAAATGAGCACGATGTGATCCCAAATATTTTTCCGACCGCAGAAGAGGTTGCACAACTTAGGATGGATGGACGGCAGCAGACTGATCCAAATCGCGAGGCAGACGTGGCTCACGAGTAACAGTTGTTTGCTGATTTATGTCCGGCACCTCGAAATCCTCGGATTCGAGTAGCCAATTTAGAACAAGGTGGCACGTGGTCCACCAGTTGGAGTATGACCGCTTAGTGCAACACTAGCGAGCTGTTTTTAATAACTATGTGCTTTGTATTAAATACCGCGTCACGGACGAACCCCTTCGTCACCGACACGAACCGATACATCACCCGCGTCGACAGCCGACCGGTCACCATGGCCGCTAAGCCATAGTCGGTGGACGTCCGCTTGAGAAAACGCAACGTTACGTCTTGACCACTTTTCCCGATGACGACGCTCCCACGGCTGGTCACCCCTTTGGCTGTCACTTCGTACAGGAGGACTCGCCGCCCGCCGTTGACTGGCACGGCGGCCAGGAAGACCCGGAAGGTTTTTGGCTGAACGACAATATCGATATGCCAGCCCTGGGTAGCGTACCGGCCCGGCAGTCGCAAGGTCTTGACCAGCTTGCCGTGGCTGGAATATACAACGATCGCTCCGGTGCGGGAGCGATCTCGGTTGGCTAGGAGATACCAGGTCGCGTCTGGAGATCTAAACCGTATTTTCTTCGCCCACAGTTTTCCCCGGTAGGCCGCGCCAAAAGGTCGTAAGGCCAGATTCTTTGCGCCGACGGAAATAGTGGTTGATCCGGCTCGCGCCTGCAGATCTGTCACCCCCGCCGGTGGGGTCGTGTCCGGCGGAGTCATCATGATGACTGCCTCAGCGTTGCGGATAGAAACGGAGCTCATAGCCGCCGACAATGTACCATCAGGATTGAGTTTGGACATGGGCGAAGCCAGTGGGACCGAAACGGCCGTGGCGTCGCTGTAGTCATTACAGTTCAAGTAATCCTTTGGCCGGACGAGTACGAGGGCGTTATCGTATTGACGCGAAAAGATCTTGTACCCGATCGGCGAACAGCTGGTCGTCCCCTGCTTGGCAACGGTGTAGGCGCCTTGGGGCAGGCCAACGTTCGTTTCATAGGCCTTCAGCCATTCATCTTCGAAGCTTAGCGGCGTGGCCGAATCTTGTTGGATACACAGGTTCGGATCAAAGTAAGCGGTTCCCGTCTCACTCGGTAATTCCTTGGCAATGTAATAGCTGGCGAGGTTCCACATGAAGAAACGCTGGGGGGCGCTTGGATAGCTACCGGCCGTATATTGCGGTGGGCCGTTGTCGCACCACGTACCAGCCAAATCAACGAATCCACCGGCTTGGATAACCTGGTGCACGGTGTCAATATATTTCTGGTAGTCGACTGCCCCGTTCCGCCATTCGGTCGCCCGATGGTTGATTTCGGTTTGGACGCCTTTGAGGGCCAGCGCTTGATTGAGGGAAAACGGTTCGGTTAAACCTTCGCCAACATTAATATCAGCGTATTTGCCAACCGCGGCCAATCGAGAATGAAGATAGGTCAGCCAGGTCACCACATCGGCGTTGTACAATGAATCGAGGTTATCGTAGTTGCCGTAGCCGGAAATATTGTAATCCCGCGGCACGACTCCCCCATACTCACGAATGCCGCCGCCTGAGGTAATGACTGTGTTGTATCCAATCGACATGGTTAAGGAAATGCCATTTCCGTGCTCATCGAGGAACAAACCATCGACCGGATTCGTCTGGCCGAGACTATTGACCGTCAGCTCGTTAACCAAGTGATCGGCGAACCACTGCTGCCAAGCGACGCTCTTCAGATTGACGATCCAGCGATTGTCGTTCCAGATAAAGATACTGACGCGGCAGGCCGAGGTGATCGGTTGGGGCGCCGGACAGCCAGTAATCGTGGCGCTTCCCATGCTGTTCCCGAGGTGATCAGTAAATTGCACCTGGGTGTCCTGAGAGAAATGGAGGTAGTACTCTTCGGGTAAATTCGTGAAGAGTGAGTGAGGCGGCTGGGTGTGGTCGCAGTGCTCGTGCTGGCACATCGTTAAATCATAGTCGTAGCCGAAGGTCTTGATCGACGGGTTGAGCGACTTGATGTACGTTGAGGTCGTATCGCCGCCCGAAAAGGTCGCGTTGTCCATTTGCGTTTCCATAACATCGACGTGTTGCGCGTACCAGCGATACCCTTCCGTTCTGATGGACCCATACGGTAGCCAGCGAACAGCCCGACCGAAATCTAAAATGTTAATATGCGAATAGTGCGGCGAGGTAGCGGATACCGTAGCCGCGTTCGACACGGGTGTCGACTGCCTTAAACTGACAATGGCGACCACGAGCAAAACCAGCAGGAGAAGACCTGCGCCATGTGGTAAGAGTGGACTGAGCGACTGGCCCGCAAAACGGTGCCTAGCCACGTTGTTTTTTTTCATTTCCTGTAGTATAGCAGAAAACGGGGGATTTTTCAAGCCCGGTGATGATGAAATTTTCCGTTACCGCGTTTTTTGTTTGGCGCGTTCAATAAGTTTAAAAAATATTTCCCTGGTGGTAATGACATCAACCAGGGCCCGATGAGCTTGCGTTTGGGGGATTTTGAAATAGGCCGCCACGTTACCGAGGCGGTAACTGGCTAAGAGCAGGTATCGCTTAGCGATGTCGATTGTATCGAGCGTTTGGTTCTGGAGCTTCGGCTGGCCGAGACGTTCGAGGTGAGCGTTGATGAAACCAATATCAAAGGGCGCGTTGTGCGCGATGATAATTGACGAGCCGAGAAACTTGACCAACTCCGGCACGACTTCACTGGCTGGACGGCCTTCGTTGTCGAGAAGTTCTTGGGTAATGCCATTCTTGGCATGAAAAGCGACCACATCGCTCGGCAAGGGACGCGTCGGCTTGACCAACTGGACAAATTCATCGACGACATCCCGGCCGACGATTTTTTGGGCGCCGATTTCGATCACTTCATGACCGCGGGCCGGCTCAAGACCGGTTGTTTCGACGTCGAGGACAACGAATTCATTTGGCGCGGCGGTGACAGACATAGGACATGAGTATACGGAAGTTTCCGCTACCCTTCAAGGTCGCTGATCCCCGAAATGTGGATGGATTGAGGGGAAAACATGGGTAGAAGAGGCGTTGTCTTGGGCTAGCCTTTCCAGTACACTATGGGCGCTATGGCTGACGCGACTCCCAATCTGAAGACTCCGCCGCAGGCGCTCGATGCCGAACAGGCCGCCCTCGGTTCACTCCTGATCGACAAAGACGCGATCATCCGCGTGGCCGATATTTTGAGTCCAGAGGATTTCTACAGCGACAAGCATCGCATGGTTTACGACGCCATGTTGACGTTGTACCAGCGTCACGATCCGATCGATATTGTTTCCCTCTCGACGGTCCTCCAAGAACGTAGCCAGCTTGATGTGCTCGGTGGGCGGAGTTTCTTGGTGTCGCTCTCGAACGCCGTCCCGACCGCGGCCAATGTCGTACACTATGCCCAAATTATCCAAAAGAAGTCGACGCTCCGCCGGTTGCTGAGCGCGGCCACGGACATCGTCGGTTTAGGCTATCAGGAAAACGAAGACGTCACCGCTTTGCTCGACCAAGCCGAGCAGTCGCTGTTCAGTGTTTCCCAACGCTACCTCAAGCAAAATTTCATTAATATCCGCGATGTCCTTGATGAAGCTTTTGACCGGATTGACCAGCTCCATCACGAGGCCGGGGCTTTGCGCGGCGTTTCAACTGGCTTCACCGCTTTGGATAACATGCTCGGCGGGTTACAGAAATCCGACTTGATCATCTTGGCGGCTCGACCGTCGGTCGGAAAAACATCGCTCGCGCTCGACATCGCCCGCAACGTCGCGCTCAAAACGAAATTGCCGGTTGGTGTTTTCTCGCTCGAAATGTCGAAAGAACAAGTTGTTGACCGTTTGCTCGTCGCTCAAGCGGATATTGACCTTTGGAAAATGCGTACCGGGCGGCTCAAAGACGACGAAGATTTCCAGCGTATTGGCCACGCCATGGGTCTCTTAGCCGAGGCGCCAATTTACATTGATGACAGCGCGACCGCGAATATCATGGAAATCCGGACCAAGGCCCGGCGTTTGCAATCCGAGCATAAAGCCTTAGGATTGATCGTGGTCGACTACTTGCAACTGATGGAAAGCCGGACCGGCGAGAACCGGACCCAGGAAATTTCGGAAATCACCCGCGGCCTGAAGTCGATTGCTCGTGAACTTAATGTGCCGGTCTTAGCGCTCTCACAGTTGTCCCGCGCTGTTGAACAAGAACGTCCGCCGATTCCAAAGCTGGCTCACCTTCGAGAATCCGGTTCGATTGAACAAGACTCCGACGTCGTGCTCTTCATCTACCGACCGGCGGTCTATGATCCCGATCTCGAATCGGACAAGAAAAACTTGGCCGAAATCATTATCGCCAAGCACCGCAACGGCCCCACCGGTCGGATCAAGTTATCCTTCGTGGAACGCCGCGCCTCGTTCGATAATCGTGAAGAAAGACTAGACGAGAGTCAGTTCGCAGCATAGGATTTTTCGGAACATTTAGGCCAACCTGAATAAAAAAGAAAGGCCGGGATTTGGTAATCGCCGACCTTGAACGTGCAGCTGAAGTTATTTGTTGTACTCGTAGACCAATCGATCGATCTGCTGGGCCACTCCCTTGCCCTGATGGTACGGAATCTCGACGCGCTCGATCTCCACGCCGTACACCAGAGCAAGTAGTCGGAAGACCGATTCGAGTTTACGTCGACCATTGCCGCCTGTGCCACTGAAGTCCGTGCACCCACCGCACATCCATCGGTTCGAACCGAAACCCGCTTCGAAGTAGATTGCGTGGTGAGAGAGGTTCGCGGGATCGCACTGAACGCTGATGACGCGCAGCTGGGGAGTCGTGGAACCACCCTGGCTGATGTAGCCGCTCAGCTGCCGTATGAGATCCGAGACGCTTGAATCTGTTCCTCCAGGATTCCCGCAAAACTCGAGCTCGACCGGAGGGCGGCCTTGCTGCAGGGCAGGCATGGCGAGGTCAAATGGATGTTTCGGCAGCGGAACCGGCGTTCCCCAGCTTTTACCTTTGTCCAGATCGTTAAACCAGTGGTAGTAGTCTTGTCCTCCGGCAATCAGGGCCGTCAATCCACGCAAATGGGTGATGTATTCCTCGGACATGTCCCCTCCTCCTCTCTGTTCGATCGGACTGGGTGATTGGAAATAGCATTTTTTTCTAACGCCATAACGTAACACAGATTGGTCACATCGTCAAGGGTTATGGGATGAAAGCAGGACGAGAGTGAGTGCCGAATAAAAAACCTCGCCACGGGAAGTGACGAGGATGTGCACCGTCGTATCGACGGAGGCTTAGTGTTTCAGGAAGTACAGAACAATCATGGCCACTAGGGCGATCGCCAGTCTCCATAACCATCGTCGCTGGCGTTGCAACTTCCGGGTCAGCTCAACCACCTCGCTCTGGGCTCGGACCAGTTGGCCACTCACGACCGTCAGTCGGCGCGTGATCTCGAGTCGCTCTGGAAGTGGCGTAGCCTTCGATCGATGACCCGCGCTTGTTTCGATTCGGACACCGGTTGTCTCGGACATTCTTTCCCCCATTAGTCGCGTATGAACAAGGTTCAGTGATACAAGTGGTCATACCCTATCGCTTGGGACGAATAATGTCAAAAGGGTTGTTGCTACGACCGAAACCTGGTAGAATTGGTTCCTATGGCCATGTTTTCCAAGCTCAAACAGTACAAAGACCTCCGCGGTCAAGCCAAGACCATGCAGAACGCCTTGGCCGGGGAAACCGTCTACGCCGACGCCAACCACGGCAAGGTGCAGATTGTTATGGATGGTAACCAGCAGGTCAACGGTGTACAGGTTGACCCGGAGTACTTACGGATCGAAAAGAAGGCTGATCTGGAAAAACATCTCCAAGAGGCCTTCAATAGTGGCGTCAAGAAATCCCAAATGGCCATGGCCAAGAAGGCCAAGGAGATGGGCAATCTCAATCTGCCCGGGTTGTCGTAAGCGTTCGCATGCCGCAGTACCCGCCGGCGATTGACCGCCTTCTCCAGGCCCTAACGGGCTTGCCTGGCGTCGGGCCGAAAACAGCGGAGCGTTATGTTTTTTCGCTACTCCGTCAATCGCCCGGCCGTCTCCATGAGTTAGCGCAATCGGTTGAACATCTTCGTGATGAAATTGTCACCTGCCAGCGCTGCCATAATTTCGACCAGCAATCCCCTTGCCGGTATTGCCGTGATTCCCAGCGAGATCAAAAAACAATTTGTGTCGTGACAGACACCCCGGATCTCCTAGCTATTGAACACTCTGGCGCCTACCACGGCTTGTACCATGTCCTCGGCGGCACGGTCAGCGCCATGGAGGGCCGCGGACCGGAGCAACTCTTCATGGCTGACTTACTTCAGCGCATTCCCAAGGAAGAAATTACCGAAATCATCCTAGCCATGAACCCGGACATTGAAGGCGAGACCACGGCCCTCTACCTCAAAAAAGCGATCCAACCACTTAATGTCAACATTACCCAACTTGCTCGGGGTATTCCGACTGGCGGGGATGTGACCTACATGGACGAAGCCACATTGGGCGAGGCGATGAACCACCGACAGAAGGTGTAAAAAAGAGCCCGGCTTAGTTTCAAGCGGGGCTCTGGAAGAGGAAGGATCCTTTTCATCGAAGGCTGATCTTCGACTAGACGCTCTCATGCGCCAGGGATCCAAGTAAGGAAGCAGGTACAACACGCGAGGGGAACGTCGCGCACGCTTTGCCAGGGCTTGGCAGAGTTTAGTGCTGGCCTTTTGATCAGGCCACTTCACGAGGCTATCAGCGCACCTCGCTCGGGGGGATGGTCCCCACACGCCCAGGAATGGTGTCATCCTTTTTGCAGAGGCCGTACCCCTGCTAGGCCACCATCATGGCCAGGGAAGGAGGGTTCAAACAACTGCCTGCCGTACCCACAACGGCGAGTGAGCCAGTACTACTGGGTGACCGTCTGGTGAGGGGCTCGGGACGGTCGACCGATGAGAAGGTGGTCTCCAGGAATGGTACGGCCACTCCTGTCCAAGGAGGTGTTCCTCCTCCAAGGCCACCTAGCCCCTAGGTGAACCATGAAGCAAGCAGGACGTTAGCATAGATATGTCATACTGTCAAGGGCCAATGCAAAGATTACGCAAACACAGCGCGGGCTTTAAGCCCGCGCTGTGCGTTGTGAATGGATCTCTTAAACCGAAATCTTCTCGATTTTGACTTCCGTATATTCTTGGCGATGACCGAGCTTCCGAGTATAGCGGACTTTGTTGTGGAACTTGTAGCCGGTGACTTTATCACCCTGGGCGTGTTTCACGACGGTACCACTGACTTTGGCCTTAGTGACAAGCGGCGTGCCAATCGTCGTGTCTTTGTCGGACACGAGCAAGACATCGGAAAATTCCACGGATTTCCCGGCCGGAGTTTTCAGTTTCTCGATTTTCAGGGAGTCCCCTGGTGAGACGCGGTATTGTTTACCGCCGGTGCGGATAATGGCGAACATAAGAAATATGGAGAATTGAGCTCGAACAGTATACCTTTGAGGCTACAGCCTGTCAACCTCAACCGGATCGCCAATGGATAGGTGATGCTGAGCGATGAAACCAGCCTTCACTTCGAGGACAACGCTAACCGGTTGTTTCGGCTGGTAAATATTCAAACCGAGTGTTCCTTGTCCCGGGGCCGGCGGGGCGACGTTCGCCGTTAGGTCAACGATCTGGCCCTGGTCAATCCAAACGAAGTCGAGCGGAATGAGCATGTCTTTCATCCAAAACTGGTACTCCCCGGCTTGATCATATATCCAGGCCATGCCTTCATTGTCACCAAGCCCAGTTCGGCCACCTAAGCCCTTGGCTTGCAGTTCCGACGATAACGGAACGTCCGCCTGGACGGTGACCTCAGAAAATTTTATTTTGGCTTGACCATAACCGCTAGTCGGTGACGCTTGACCGAGCTGCTGATGCAAAAAGGTGCGGGCATCCGGCCAGGCACTCAGGCCGGCAATCAACACCAGGGCGACGATGATGACAGCGAACCAGTTTACTTTCATGGGAAGCGTATGACGTTATTTCGAAGGCTGTGGTGAACGATGGAGTCGAGAGGACACCCAACCAACAAGCGTCACCATGACGAAAAAGAGAAGACCCAGGACCAGCACTTTCATTTTTCCGCTGACGATCAGCGTCGCTAAGCCGAAGGTGGCCGTGACCGCATAGAGCATACTGACGGTCTGGCGGGTTGATAAGCCAGCATCAAGCAAGCGGAAGTGCAGATGGGATCGGTCGGCCGTTCGGAGCGGTGAGGCCCGGCGACGGAAGCGTTGGATGATGACCCACAGCAAGTCGAGAATTGGTAGCCCGAGGATCAGTAGGGCCGTGGCAATTTTTCCTCCCGAGATAATCGCTAACACGCCCAGGGTGAAGCCAATAAAGAGCGATCCACTTTCGCCCAGGAAAATCTTGGCGGGGTGCCAATTCCAAACGAGGAATCCGGCAGAGGCGCCGGCTAAGGTCAGGGCCATAATGGCGACGCCCGGTTGGCTGACCTCCGGCCGTAAGGTCAGGAGGAACACGATGACTGAACCGATGACGCCGAACCCGCTGACCAGACCATCCAAGCCGTCAAGAATCTTGGTCGTGTACATCGTGATCATCAACCAGGCAAAGGTAAAGAGGCTGGCCCAGAGCGTCAGGTGGTAGGCCGCGCCGCGCCAATGCCAGATGGTCCAGCGGACCTGATCAAGGAAAATCACGCCGCCGAACGGATTGGTGATAAAGGTAATACCAATGCCCGCCATGATCGCTGCCAGGACGGCAGCAGCTGACCAAGCTAGTTGGGCGCTCGGTTTCAGGCCAAAGCGGTCATCCCAAATTCCGCCAATCATGATCAACAAGCTGGCGCCGAGGAGCCCCCATAAAAAATGCTCAGGTAAACCCGCAGTCAAATGGACATCACGGAAGACCCACCACCAAACAATATTTGAGGACAGAATGATGGCCAATCCACCGAACAGCGGAATCGGGCGAGTGTGACGTTTTCGATCAGGTGCTGATGACGGATCGTCTATCGCTCCAGCGCGGCGCGCCAGCCATCCCATGACCGGCGTGAGGGTGGCGGCCAGCCCGAAACTGGCTACGACAACTAAAATTTCAGTCTGCGTCATGGGGCATCGAGACGTACGTTTCGAGCATCAGTTGAGCGGCCAGGCTATCTTCTTGACCTCGACCTAATGATCGCCCAGCCTGCTCATGTTGAACGGCTTGGGTCGTCAAGCGCTCGTCGGCCAGGACAATCGGGATTTTCGTTTTTCCTTTCAACTCCCGTACAAAGTCTTCGATGATTTTCGCTTGCGGCCCGACGCTACCGTCGCTATTGATTGGCCAGCCAACGACAATGGTGACTGGTTGCTCAGCCATAATCACATCAGTAATCTTCGGCCAGGCTTCTCTCCAGTCCTTGACCAGGATCGGCGGTCGGGCAAAAGCAAAGCGGGTTTCGGTTTGACCAATCGCCACCCCGATTTTGTGTTCCCCAACATCAAGTCCGAGGATAGTGCTCATGAGGCAGTAATAATTTCCACTCCGCGCTCCGTCACGAGGACGGTATGTTCTTCATGAGCCGCCAGGCTGCCGTCGCGGGTTACGATCGTCCAACCATCCGGCTCGGTGTCAACGTCTGGCCGGCCGGCGGTAACCATTGGTTCAACTGCTAAGACCATACCGAGTTCAATGAGTGGTCCACTTCCCTTCTTCGCGGCGTTGAAAATACTCGGCGGTTCGTGGACCGCCCGACCGACACCGTGGCCAGTCAGTTGGGTAACAATCCCATACCCTTTCGGTTCAAGAAATTTCTGGATGGCCGCGCCAATATCGCCAATGTGTCCACCCGGACGGACGGCTTTCAGGGCTAGACTCAGCGATTTTTTTGTGGCCGCGAGCAATGCTGCAGTCGACTGATCAATCTTCCCAACGGGTACGGTGACCGCGTGATCAGTGAAAAAACCTTGATAGTTTACGCCGATGTCCAAGCCAACGATATCACCTTCGCGAAGAATTCGCTGGGCGGAAGGAATACCGTGAACGACCTCGTTGTTCACTGAGGTACACAAACTTGCCGGATACCCTTCAAAGCCAAGAAATGATGGCGTCCCTCCGGCCTGCCGAATGTTCCGCTCGGCAATGTCATCGAGTTCTTTGGTCGTGACGCCCGGTTGGACGGCAACGGTGACCGCCTGCAGTGCAGCCGCCGCGATACGACCACTCTTCCGGAGTTTGTCTACTTCTGCTGGAGCCGTGATGATAGCCATGGGAAACGGCGAAGTTTTCGCAGAATGCTTCGGTAGACCGCGGGAATGGGCTTGGTAGCATCGATCTCAACGACCAAACGCTGGTGACGATACCACTCAATCACTGGTTCGGTCCGGGTATGATAAATGTGGAGGCGTTTACGGATAGCCGCCGGGGTATCGTCGTCGCGCTGTTTCAATTTCAGCCCATCGTGATCACAATACCCGCGTCGCTTCTTTGGTGGGTCATGCCGGACATGGTAAATATGGCCTTTCGGGCAGACCCGGCGGCCGCTCAGACGGCGGATAGCGTCTTTATCTCGGAAATGGAGATAGATGACGAGATTCGGCCGACCGTACTGTTGAAACGGGCGGGCTTGCTCGAATGAACGCGGATAGCCGTCAACAATCCAGCCCCGACGGCAGTCCGGTCGAGCTAAACGCTTATGCATGAACGAATTCGTCAGCGTGTCGGGCAACATATTGCCGACGTTGATAATCGCGGCGATCTTTTTTCCAAGCGCTGATCCGCTGGCAATTTCATCACGCAAAACGTCTCCAGCTGAGATGTGCGGGATATGAAGGCGATGTTTCAAGCGACCAGCTTGAGTGCCTTTACCAGCTCCTTGTGGGCCGAGAATAACAATCCGGGGCGTAGTCATGCGTCCCTTAGTATACACAAGGAGTTGGCAAAGCCGAAATCGCTAGAACCCTTCGTAGTCGCGAACAATTAATTGGGATTCAATTTGCTTGACCGTTTCAATGACCACGCTAACAACGATCAAGAGGGACGTACCCCCAACAATGAGTGTTGTGACGTTGGTGAACCGCTGGATGATGTTCGGCAAAATCGCAATCACGCCGAGGAACAGTGCACCGGCCAAGATGATCCGGTTCGTGACGTAGGACAAATATTCAGACGTTTGCCGGCCAGGTCGGATGCCAGGAATGAAGCCGCCTTGTTTTTGTAAATTTTCCGCGACTTGGTTCGGCTGAAAGACAATAGCGGTATAGAAAAAGGTGAAGGCGACGACCAAGATGAAGTAGAGTGAATCGTAGAGTGTTCCGCCTTGCTGGAATAATTTCAGCGTCGATGAGGCCAAGTGCTGTAGCCAAGTGATTTTTGACCCAACGAAGAACTGCGAGACGAGTGACGGCATGAGGACAAGCGAGATCGCGAAGATGATCGGGATAACGCCGGCTTGGTTGACCCGTAGTGGCAGGAAGGTATCAGCTCCGCCGACAATTTGGTTGCCCCGAATACGCCGGGCGTAATTGACCGGGATTTTCCGAATGGCTTCGGTGACATAGACGACGCCGGCGATGGTAATAATGGCAATGCCGATAAATACCAAGGCTTGGAGAATTTGCGACGAGTCAAAGACGGCCACCGTCCGTTGGACCTGTGATGGCAAGCGGGAAACAATACCGGCGAAAATCATCAGGGAAATACCGTTACCAATTTTTTTCTCGGAAATAAGTTCACCTAACCACATCAGAAACATCGTGCCAGCGGTAATGGTGATAATCGCCGTGACAAACTGGAAGGTACTGACGTTCGGTAAAATAGCCGAACTCGCCCGGCGGATGAGGGTAATGGTGGCATAGCCTTGGAGAGCAGCCAGCGGTACGGTCAGATAACGGGTCCATTGATTGATCCGCTCCTGGCCGCGTTCTCCTTCTTTCTGAAGTTTTTCCAGCGCTGGCACAATCATGGTCAGCAATTGGAAAATGATCGAGGCGGTAATGTACGGACCGACCGCTAACATGACCACCGAGAAAGTGTCATAACTTCCGCCCGAGAAGACGTTCAGCAATCCCAGGAATTGATTCGTCCGGAAAAAGTTTTGGAGCGCCGTGATGTTGACCCCCGGGATCGGTACGTGCGCCGCGAGCCGGAAAATAAACAGGAGCGCTAAGACGTAGAGGATTTTGTTCCGAACCTCACGAATTTTCCAGACCAGGGCGAGTTTCTGCCACATGGATTATGTGGGGTTAGACGATGGTTGTGCTTCAGGCATGACCGCTTGACCGCCGGCTTTCGTGATGGCCGCGGCGGCGGCCGAGGAAAACTTGCTGGCCTTGATAATCAATTTCTTGCTGATCGTGTTACCAATAATTTTAACCCCGCGATGAGACGGCGCGAGCAGGCCGGCCTTGACCAAGGCGTTTGGCGAAATCGTCTGACCATCGGAGAATGATTGTTGAAGCTGGCTTAAGGTCACAACGGACATAGCTGTTCGTCGGCTGAGAAAGCCTCGTGTTTTCGGCGTCCGTTCAATCAGATGCTTCAAGCCGCGACGGGTCAGTTTATTTCGTCCACCAGTCCGGGCGCGTTGGCCTTTCGTTCCGCGACCAGCCGTCGTACCCTTACCGGACGAGTTTCCTCGACCGACACGTTTGTACTTCTGGCGCGTTTGAGATGGCGAAAGCGTGTGCAGGCTGATCATCCCGTTAGAAGCTCCTTTCATCGAGCGTTGAGTAGTAGGATGTTTTGGAGATGTGGGCATAATAGCTTCTAACGGGATCATAGTGTTTTCCCTCGTTGGGCGGCCGCCTGTTCACGTGTTTTTAATTTGGCCAAGGCTTGCATCACAGCGTAAACATTATTAATTTTGTTCGGCGAGCCGAGAATTTTTCCGACCACATTTTTGACGCCGGCTAGTTCCATCAACAGCCGCACGGATCCACCGGCAATGACACCACTTCCTTTCGGCGCCGGCTTCAGGAGGACTTTGGCTGCGCCATATTTGGTCATGATCGGGTGGGGAATCGAATCGTTCACGATCGGCACAACAATCATATGTTTCTTGGCGGCGGTCACGGCTTTTTGAATGGCCGTCGAAACGTCATTGCCTTTGGCGATACCAATGCCGAGTTTACCTTTTTGATCGCCAATAGCGACGGTGGCGCGGAAACGCATCCGCTTTCCACCAGCGACGACACGGGTAACGCGAGCCAGGTCAATCGTCTTTTGCTCAAATTCTCGCGCTTCACGAGGACCACTGCGTCGTCCCCGACGTTGGCCGCCACCGCGTTTTTGGACAGAAGGGAGAGGCATAGGTTAAAAAGTTAATCCAGCTTGGCGGGCAGCTTCGGCTAAGGCCTTCACCCGACCATGATAAAGATAGCCACCCCGGTCGAAGACAACGGCGGTAATTTTTTTAGCTTTCGCTTTGGTGGCAATCAATTCACCAACCGCGGCGGCTCGTTCCGATTTTTTTCCTGGGGCGGTTATTTCTCGATCCGCGGCGCTGACGAGTGTCAATCCGTGTTGATCGTCAATGAGTTGGGCGCTGATGTGTTTCAGACTTCGGAAAACAGCTAAACGCGGACGAGCGGCCGTACCGCGAACGCTGGCGCGAATGCGGCGGTGCCGTCGATGACGAGCCTGATGTTTGGAAAGAGAGGAGGTCGTCATAGATTACTTGGCGCCGGCCGCTTTAACGACTTTACCGGCTTTGCGACGGATGACTTCATCAACGTATTTGATGCCCTTGCCTTTATATGGTTCGGGTTTCTTCAGGCGTCGGATGGTGGCCGCTGTTTCGCCGACGAGTTGCTTATCAATACCGCTGATGGTGACCACGTTCTTCTCGACCGTGATCAAAACGCCGTCAGGGATAGGAAAGGCGATCGGATGGGAAAAACCTAAATTGAGATTGAGCGTTTGCCCGCTGACGGCGGCCTTGAAACCAACACCGTTGATTTCCAGCTGTTTCTTGAAACCTTCCGTCACGCCGGTGACTGCGTTCGCGATCAGCATACGCCACAAGCCCCATAAGGCTCGCTCGTCTTGGTGATCGGGATGCTTGACCGAAACCGTCAGCTGTTGTTCAGCCTGGGTCATGGTCACTTGTGGGTGCACCGTCAAACTCAGGGCGCCTTTCGGACCTTTGATCTCAACCTGCTGGCCAGTCGTCGTCATGGTGACGCCAGGAGGAACGGTAATGGGGAGTTTTCCAACGCGGGACATAGAATTAGGAAATTTCACATAAGACTTCGCCGCCGAGCTTCGCTTGGCGCGCTTCACGGTTCGTCATCAAACCCTTGGGCGTAGAAATAATAGCCATCCCAAACCCGCCCATCACATGCGGCAGCTGATCCCGTTTCACGTACACCCGGCGACCAGGGGTAGAAACACGCTTGAGGTGGGTGATGACTGGTTGGCCGTGGTCAAACTTCAACAATAATTTCAGTTTCGTATTCTGGTCAAGCGAGGCTAAACCGACAATCCAGCCTTCCCGCTCCAGGACCTGGGCCATGGCGTATTTCAATTTTGAGTATGGCAGGACAACCTCTGTCTGGCGAGCCAGTTGGGCGTTGCGAATGCGAGTCAGGAAGTCGGCGATGGGATCAGTCATAGAAATTTACCAAGAGGCTTTGACGATGCCGGGGATATCTCCCTTATTGGCGAGTTCACGGAAGCAAATACGGCAGAGATTAAAATCGCGAATGTACCCGCGCGACCGCCCGCAGCGCCAACAACGACGGACAATTCGGCTCGAATATTTCGGGCGCTTATTGGACTTAGCCATCTGGGCAGCGGTAGCCATAGGTTAGCGATTGGGTGATTGAGTAAACGGAAAACCGAGGTGTTTGAGGAGGGCTTGGCCGGCCGCGGCTGAGCGAGCGGTTGTGACGATGGCTACTTCCAGACCATGAACATGTTCAATTTCATCGCTCCGAATTTCTGGAAAGACGACGTTTTCGCGGAGGCCGACAGTCAGGGTCCCGGCCCGACCGAAACCTTTCGGATCAATGCCGTGAAAATCTCGGACTCGGGGTAAGGTAATGTTGATGAACTTATCGAGGAATTCCCACATTTGTGGCCCGCGCAAGGTAACCTTCGCCCCAATAACCATGCCTGTTCGGATTTTGAAGGCCGCCACGGATTTCTTGGCCGCAGTCATGACCGGTTTCTGGCCGGTAATCCGCGTTAGGGTCGCCACGACAGTTTCTTGGTGCTTGGGGTCTTTGAGGTGTTTACCAAAGCCAACGTTGAGAACGACTTTGCTGATCGTCGGGACAGCCAGCGGGCTCGACAGCTGCAGTTCTTTGAGCAGGGCCGGGACAGCCTGTTGGCGATAGCGTTCGAGGAGACGAGGCGTCATATTAGGTCAGTTGTTCCTTGGTCCGGACGACACGACGGACTTTTTTGTCATTGACCATGGTGCTACCAATCCGGGTTGGATGACCAGATTTCGGATCGACCAGCATGACATTGGAGAGATGAATCGGTGCATTGAACTGGACCCGCTGGCCGGATTCCTTCTGTTGACGGGCCCGGACATTCTTGGTCATGGAGTTGACGCCTTCGACAACGACTTTCCATTCCGCTGGTAGGACCTGAAGGACCTTCCCCTTTTTGCCTTTATCGCGGCCGGAGATGACGAGGACCATATCGCCAGATTTTATCTTGGGGTGCGGCATATTAGAGAACTTCGGGAGCCAGTGACACAATTTTTGAAAAACCTTTGGCCTTGAGTTCGCGAGCGATCGGACCGAAGATGCGCGTACCTTTTGGTTCCTTCGATTTAGGGTCGATAATCACTCCGGCGTTTTCACTAAAGCGAATGTAGGTCCCATCCGAGCGGCGGTATTCTTTGCGTTGACGGACGATGACGAGGTGCACGACGTCCCCTTTCTTGACCATCCCATGGGGCGTCGCTTCCTTGACCGAGCCGGTCACGATATCGCCGAGTTGGCCATAGCGTTTCTTGTAGCCGCCCCAAACACGGAAGACGGCCACGCGTTTGGCGCCGGTGTTATCAGCTGGCTTGAGAATGCTTCGGAGTTGGATCATGGACGTGATACTTTCCGAATGACTCGCCAGCGCTTGGTGGCCGATAGCGGTCGCGTTTCTTCAATCACGACTTCGTCACCAACATGGTACTGCCCCTGTTCATCATGAGCGGCAAAACGCTTCGAGACAGCGTACTGTTTACCATACTTGGGATGACTGACGGTCCGCTGAATTTTAACGACAACCGTCTTCGTCATTTTGTCAGAGACGACGGTTCCGATCAGTTGGCGGCGGCGGGCAGTAGAGTTCGGCATAAAGTTAAGCGGTCGGTTTGACAGTCTTGAGTTGACGCAGTTTTGTCATCAAGCGAGCAATATCATGCTTCAGTTCGCGCAGGTCACGGACATCTTTGTGTTGACCCTGGCTGACGGCGAACCGGAGGGAGCGAAGCCGTTCCCGATTGGACGCTAAGAGTCGTTCCAATTCAGGTTGACCTTTGCGAGTGATCTCCGTCCAGTCCATATCGTTAGGCAATGTGATGCTCACGGGTAATAAATTTCGTTTTGACGGGGAGCTTATAGGCGGCCAGTTTCATGGCTTGCCGCGCGACATCTTCTTTGACGCCATCCATTTCGAACAAAACGGTTCCTGGTTTGACGACGGCGACGAAGTGGTCAACCGCGCCTTTCCCACCACCCATCCGGATCTCATTCCCTTTGACGGTCACCGGTTTATCGGGAAAAATACGGATCCAGATTTTTCCGCCGCGCTGGACGAAACGGGTCATGGCCCGTCGAGCAGCTTCAATCTGGCGAGCGGTCACCCAACTCCGTTCGGTTGATTTCAATCCGAAGGTCCCGAAGGCTACCGCGATTTTATCGGTCGCTTTGCCGCGGACTCGGCCACGGTGCCATTTGCGATGTTTAACCTTCTTCGGTAACAACATACTTAGGCTTTCTCGTCCTTAAAAATCTCACCTTTGTAAATCCAGACCTTGATGCCGATTTTTCCGTAGGTGGTTTGGGCTTCGCCGCGGGCATAATCAATGTCGGCGCGAAGGGTTTGCAGAGGAAGGCTACCGCTGGATAACATTTCGGTTCGGGCAATATCCGCGCCGTTGAGCCGACCGCCGACCATGACCTTGACCCCCTTGGCGCCCGCTTGGCTGACTTGCTCAATGGTTTGCTTGAGGATACGGCGGAAAGGGATACGTTTTTCCAGTTGTTCGGCGATGTTCCCAACCATGACTTGAGCTGAGAGCTCCGGCTTTTGGACTTCTTGAACGTTCAACTTGACGTTGTATTTCCCCTGGCCCATGAGGAGTCGGCGGATGCCTTGGCGAAGCAGTTCAATCCCCTGCCCACCGCGGCCAATAACGACACCGGGTTTGGACGTATGAATCGTAACCGTCAAATTCTGGAGCGAGCGCTCAATTTCAATCCCGGCCAAGCCAGCGCTCGGTAATTTCACTTTCAAGAATTTCCGGATCATCACGTCTTGGCGGAGAAGCTTAGCAAATGTTCGCGTCGCGAACCACTTGGCGTTCCACTTTGAGGTGACGCCGAGTCGGAAACTCTTTGGATGAACTTTCTGTCCCATAGTCTAGTCTTTCCCTTGACGATGAATGGTCTTGTCTTGTGCTTGGTGGGCGGCCGTCCGTGAGGCGCCGGTGTTGCTTTTCATACTGGCCGGCATTTTCGGTTCAGGCGTCGCCTTTTTGATATCTGTCACCGGTACATCAACGGTGGTCACCCGCTGCTTCGTTTTCGCCGGCGGGGCGGAATGGCCCGAGTCTTCAAGGACAATAGTAATGTGACTTGATCGCTTCAAAATTTCAGCCGCTCGGCCGAAGGCACGGGGTCGATACCGTTTCAACCGCGGGCCTTCGTTGGCGACAATCGATTTGATGTGGAGCGTTTTTCGATCGAGTTTAAAATTATGTTCGGCGTTGGCGATAGCTGAATTCAAGAGTTTTAAGACAGGCAAAGAACTGGCTTTCGGCAAAATCGTCAATTGGTCGACGGCTTGATCAACGGGCATACCGCGAACAAGGTCAACCACCAACCGAACTTTTCGGGGAGCCAGACGGAGATGACGAAGATGGGCGCGAACTTCCATAGATTATTTCTTTGATCCTTCGGCTTTGGCAGCGGGGGCTGCCGCGGCGGGAGTTTCCGTTTGCTTGGTTTCCAATTCCTTTTGCATCTTACCGCCGTGCCGGACGAATTTCTTGGTCGGCGAGAATTCGCCTAAGCGATGGCCAACCATGTTCTCAACGACGAAGACCGAGATATGGTTTTTCCCATTGTGGACGCCGAAGGTGAAGCCAACCATGCCCGGCGTGATGACCGAATCGCGTGACCAGGTTTTGATGATGGTCTTGTCGCCCACCTTCAACTTTGACACCTTGGTCAGGAGTTTCGGGTCGGTGAATGGTCCTTTTTTGAGTGAGCGGCTCATAAATTATCGAGGGCGACGCGAAATAATTGATCGGTTCGAATATTTCTTTTTGCGGCGGGTTTTGACGCCTAAGGCATGTTTACCCCACGGGGTCTTCGGGTACTTCATACCAATTGGCTGGTTCCCTTCACCGCCGCCATGAGGGTGATCAACCGGGTTCATGGCTTTACCACGAACTGATGGCCGGCGGCCGCGCCAACGCATGCGACCGGCTTTGCCCCAGCGAATATTGCTATGGTCGATATTGCCGAGTTGACCAATTGACGCTCGAGCTTCTTTCGGGATTTGTCGTATTTCACCGGAGGGCAGCTTAATGAGGGCGTGGTCGCCTTCAATCGAGAGGATGGTCGCGGCGTTTCCGGCTGAACGAACGATCGCGCCGCCTTTGGCTGGAACGAGCTCAATGTTGTGAATGGCGACGCCGGTCGGAATGAACTGGAGCTGGGTCCGGTTGCCGGTTTTGACTTCAACTTTGCCGGCCGAGGATATCACGGTTTGACCGATTTGAATACCCTGCGGCGCGAGGATGTACTGCTTGGCGTGATCAGCGAATTCGACCAAAGCGACATGGGCGCTCCGCGTCGGATCATACTGAATACCAATAATCGTGGCTGGCTGGTTGAGCCGGTCCTGACGGAAATCAACCATTCGGTAGAACCGCTTGTTGCCGCCGCCCCGATGACGAACCGTGATTTTCCCTTGGACGTTCCGGCCGGCCGTTTTCTTAACCGATTGTAACAGGGGCTTGTGGGGCTGTTGCTGGCCCTGCAATTCAGCGTAGTCATTGACCGACGAATGTCGGCGACCGGGACTGGTGGGTTGGTAAATGCGGACGGGCATATTAGGAGGCGGTATCAATGGTCTTGCCGGCGGGCAAGGTGACAATAGCCTTCTTCCGATCGACGGTCCGGCCAGTCGAACGCCCATAGCGGACCCATTTGCCAGGCAAACTAACAATGTTGACGCTGACCGGCGTGACTCCGTAGACGTGGTAGACGGCATGGCGGACATCAACTTTCGTGGCCTGGGCGGCGATGACGAAGGAATACTGAGATTTCGCCTGGCCCATGGTCGATTTTTCAGTCACGACTGGTCGGAGCAAGACCCGGTGAGCGCGTTGCGTCGAATCTTTGGCGGTCAGAGCTTTGGGCGTAGATTTTTGGTCGGAATTTTTTTCCGGCGTGGCCGTTTTTTCGTCGCCAGACGGAACGTTCGCAAAGGCTTTTTGCTTAGCGTCGTCAGCTTGAACCTTGCCGGCCTTTGGTTTGACCGTGTCCTGCTTGCCTTTGCGACTGGTGAATCGATCGAAGATGCCCATGGTTACTTGAGGTAGGTTTTAGAAATAACCGGCAAGGCATCTTGCATCACGACCAGCTGTTGGTGACGGACAATATCATAGACGTTCAAGCTGTCGGCTCGGATGAAGGTCACGCCGGGAATATTGCGGCCGGACTTGATGAGCGTCATGTTGGTGGCCGGAACAATAAACAAGTTCGTTTTCTGATGTGGCAAAGACGTGACAATTTTAGAAAATTCTTTGGTCTTCGGTCCGGCTAAGTCAATTTTATCAACGACCGCTAATCGATTGTTCTGGGCTTTATCCGACAACGTCATGAGCAATGCTTTCCGTTTCGCCGAGACATTCATTTTCAACGTGTAGTTGCGATTTTTTCGCGGGCCGAAGATAACCCCGCCGCCTTTCCACTGCGGTGAGCGGATGGAGCCATGTCGCGCGCGGCCAGTACCTTTTTGTCGCCAAGGCTTTCGGCCACCGCCACGAACCTCGCCTTTCGTCTTGGTGTGGGCTAGAACCAGGCGCCGGTTAGCGAGCGTCGTCACGACAGCTTGCTCGATCAAACCCCGGTTCGGCGCGAGATCAAAAACTTTGGCGTCGAGGTCAACGTCTCCTAACGCCTGACCAGTTTGATTGTAGAGTTTTGCCTTGGGCATATTAGACGACCGAGGAAATGATAACGAAACTGTTCCGGGGACCGGGGACAGCGCCTCTCAGCCAGAGTTCGTTGACTTCCGGTTTGACGCCAACGACTTCCAAATTCTTAACCGTGATTTTGGCGTTGCCCAGCCGGCCAGCCATGCGTGTACCTTTCATGACGTGCTGCGGGAAGGTCGCGCCGATCGAACCAGGCGCGCGGAGGTTATCTTTGTGACCGTGTGAGGCCGGACCGCCGCGAAAATGATGACGTTTAACCACGCCGGCGAAGCCGCGGCCTTTTGAGGTGCCCGTGACCTGAACTATGTCGCCAGGTTGGAACTGCGTCAGGTCAACCTTCTTGCCTTTGGCCATGTCACCAACATCAGCGACGCGGACTTCACGAACAAAAGCAAAACTGCCAAGATCTTTCCAATCTTCCCGCTGCGGTTTATGGACCCGCTTGGCTTTCCGGTTCCCGGTACCGAGTTGAACGGCCGTGTAGCCATCCTTCTCCTTGGTTCGGACGGCGGTCACGCCGTTCGGCTCGGCTTTGACCACGGTCACAGGAACCACTGTGCCGTCGTCACGGAAGATTTGGGTCATCTGCTTTTTCTGGCCGAGAATGAATTTCATGAGAGAGTTGAGAGAATACAGTTCCGCCGCGGCGGACCAACGTCCACCGCGGCGGTAGAATCGTTGGCAGCTGTTGTCCGGGGATTAGGGCATCGGTGACAAGTCTTGTCATCCCCGGAACTAGGTGCCGCTGAAATAAATTGTATGAAGTTAGGTTAGGACTTAATTTCGATGTCCACGCCGGCCGGCAAGTTCAGTGAGGTCAGAGCGTCGACCGTTTTCGCGGTTGGATCAATGATATCGACCAGTCGCTTGTGGGTCCGCATTTCGTACTGCTCCCGGGAGTTCTTGTGGACGAAGGAGGAACGGATAACCGTATACTTGCTTCGTTCGGTGGGCAGTGGAACCGGACCTTTAATCTTCGCGCCGGTCCGTAAGGCCGTGTCGATAATCGTTTTGGTCGATTGATCGATGATCTTGTGGTCGTAGGCGCGGATCTTGATGCGAAGTCGTTGATGGACTTCCTCGTCAGGAGCCGGAGCGGCCGGAACTTGGTGATCGTCGGGCATCGAAGGTGCGGTCAGTTGTAGACGAGTCTTACTTCGTGATCTTGATCACGACACCAGCACCGACCGTGTGACCACCTTCACGAATGGCGAAACGTTGCTTCTCTTCGAGGGCCACCGGCGCAATTAGCTTGATGTTCAACTTGATGTTGTCACCCGGCATGATCATTTCCGTTCCACTCGGCAACTCGATCTCACCAGTAACATCGGTCGTCCGGATATAGAACTGTGGTTTATAGCCTTTGAAGAATGGGGTATGGCGACCGCCTTCCTCTTTGCTGAGGATGTAGACTTCGGCTTCGAATTCAGTATGCGGCGTGACGGTGCCGGTCTTGGCCAGGACCTGACCACGCTCAACATCTTCTTTCTTGGTACCGCGGAGGAGTAACCCGGCGTTATCGCCAGCGCGACCCTCATCCAGTTGCTTGTTGAACATTTCGATTCCGGTCACGATTGTCTTGGCGGTCGGACGCAGACCGACAATTTCCACTTCATCGTTCAGTTTAATGATCCCTCGCTCGATACGCCCGGTCACGACGGTGCCGCGGCCTTCAATCGAGAAGATGTCTTCAACCGGCATGAGGAACGGCTTGTCTGTTTCGCGCTTTGGTTCAGGAATATACTCATCCAAGGTCTTCATCAATTCCATGATCTTATCCTGGTAGGCCGCGTCGCCTTCGAGGGCTTTCAAAGCGCTACCGCGAATGATCGGAGTGGTGTCACCAGGGAATTCGTACTTCTTCAAGAGGTCGCGGATTTCAACTTCAACTAAGTCGATCAGTTCCGGATCATCAACCGTGTCGCACTTGTTCAAGAAGACGACGATGTAGGGCACGCCAACTTGTTTGGCCAGCAAAATGTGTTCACGGGTCTGAGGCATCGGACCGTCAGCGGCCGAGACAACGAGGATAGCGCCATCCATCTGGGCAGCGCCGGTAATCATGTTCTTGACGTAGTCGGCGTGGCCCGGGCAGTCGACGTGGGCGTAGTGACGCTTGTCGGTTTCGTACTCAACGTGAGCTGTGGCAATCGTAATACCACGAGCCTTTTCTTCCGGCGCGTTATCAATATCGTCGACGCCTTTATGCTGGGCGATGAAGCCCTTATCCGAGAGCGTCTTTAAAATGGCGGCCGTTAAGGTCGTCTTGCCGTGGTCAACGTGGCCGATTGTGCCGACGTTAACGTGGGGCTTGCTGCGATCAAATTTTGTCGTATCTGCCATGGTCGTATATGCCTACGAAGTTAAAAAATTGCTTAAGAAAGCACGTGAAACGCAGGTCGGAGTATATCAAGATGGCTGAAATAACGCAAGTCTTGGCCTAAAATGGGCTAGCAGTCAGGTTCTCAAAACCACATTCTAAGCTAATCTTAGCAAAAAAAGAGGGCCCTTACGCTTCATTGCTGAAGTTTCGGGGCCCCTTGAGGCAGCGTGTTCGTCGAGAACTCATGTTGTGATCCAGGTTGCCCCAGACCTTGGCATAGAGGTTCTGATCTTTCGATCAACTGATGTTCCGATGATTCGGTCTCGTTCGTGGCTTTGTGGGCCGCAATCGCTTCCGTTTCTCCGGTCGCACCAGTTTTGTTCGTATCCTCTGTCGGATTGTCTTTTCGATCTTACGATCGCTTCGACTCTCCTGGTCATCGGTTTGTTTCCACTTGCGTGGTCACTGGCCTCTGGCCTCATCGGTTACAAACGGACGGTCGCTGCTTCGTGAAAAAAGAATAAAGCATGGCCAGTATCGGCACAAGCGGTGTTTTCACCAGCCTACCCCCAGGGTTTTCCGCAGATTTATTCACAGGTTGTCCGGATAAGCATTGGCTTATTGAAAAAACACAGCGCCGGTTTCGAAACCGGCGCTGTGTACCACCGCTGCAGAATTATTTATGCTTTTGCCCTCTCCCCCACAATCGTATCCGCCACGTTTTTCGGGACAGATTGGTAGTGCGAGAATTCCATCGAGTATGAGGCCCGACCTTGGGTCATCGATCGCAGGGACGTCGCGTAGCCGAACATTTCACCTAAGGGAACATGGGCATCAACGACTTTGGCTTGGCCGCGGTCATTCATGGCGTTGATCACCGCTCGCTTCGAGTTCAGATCACCAATGACATCACCCATATTCGTTTCCGGTGTAATGACTTCAACTTTCATGATCGGCTCAAGGATCACCGGCTTGGCTTTCCGGGCCGCTTCCTTAAAGCCCATCGACCCAGCGATTTTGAAGGCGGCTTCGGACGAGTCAACGTCGTGGGAGGAACCGTCGAAGACCGTGGCTTTGATGTCGACCATGGGGTAGCCCGCGATAACGCCCGTATCCAAGGCTTCTTTGATCCCCTTGTTGATTGGCGTGATGAACTCGCGGGGAATAGCGCCGCCTTTGACCTCGTCAATGAACTCATAGCCTTTGCCAGTTTCGTTCGGTTCAACGCGGATCCAACAGTGGCCATATTGACCGCGACCGCCAGACTGCTTGATGTACTTGCCTTCGCCTTCAGCCGTGGCCGTGATTGTTTCGCGGTAGGCGACGCGTGGTTTGCCGCCGTTGGCCTCAACTTTGAATTCACGTTTCATCCGGTCGACAATGATGTCGAGGTGGAGTTCACCCATGCCGGAGATAATCGTCTGGGCCGTTTCTTCGTCGGAGCGAACGCGGAAGGTCGGGTCTTCTTCAGCTAAGCGAGCCAAAGCAATACCCATTTTTTCCTGATCTTGTTTTGTCTTCGGTTCAACGGCGATGTCAATAACTGGTTCGGGAAAGACAATATTTTCGAGTTGGATCGGATGATCAGGGTCGCAGAGCGTATCACCCGTGACGGTACCTTTTAAACCGACGGCGGCCGCAATTTCTCCGGCAAAGACCTCACCAACATCTTCACGTGAATTCGCGTGCAGACGGACAATCCGGCCAATCCGTTCTTTGTCACCGGTGGTGGTATTCAAGACATAGCTGCCAGCGGACAGATGCCCAGCGTAGACACGGAAGAACGCCAGTTTGCCGACGAAGGGATCAGTGGCAATTTTAAAGGCTAAAGCGGTAAACGGTTGGTCGTCGCTCGTCGGACGGACAACTTCGGCTCCGGTTTTTGGGTCAGTCGCTTTGACTGGTGGGATGTCGAGCGGCGACGGCAGGTAATCGTTGACGCCGTCAAGTAAGAATTGTACGCCCTTGTTCTTGAGGGCTGATCCGCAGAGGACTGGCACGAGCGTATTCGAAATAACCGCTTTACGAAGTGCCGCTTTCAGCTCCGGAACGGACGGCTCGGTCCCAGCGAGGTATTGCTCGAGCAACTTATCATCCGTTTCGCAAATCGCTTCGATAAGTGTATGCCGGTATTCTTCAACCTTATCCTTCATGTCGGCCGGCACATCGGTTTGCTCGAATTCCTTACCCATTTCGTCTTTGTAGATTTCAGCCTTCCGTTCGAACAAATCAATAATGCCTTGAAACGTTTCAGCCGCGCCAATCGGCAATTGAATCGGGTAGGCTCGGGTGGTCAAACGTTCGTGAATTGATTTAATGTCAAAATAGAAATCGGCGCCCATCCGGTCCATCTTGTTGATGAAACAAATGCGTGGGACATTGTATTTTTCGGCTTGGTGCCAGACCGTTTCGGACTGCGGTTCAACGCCAGCCACGCCATCAAAGACAACCACGCCGCCATCGAGTACGCGCAACGAACGCTGAACCTCAACCGTGAAATCAATGTGCCCCGGGGTATCGATCAGGTTAATGCGATGGTTTTTCCAGAAGCAGGTCGTGGCGGCGGCGGTGATGGTAATCCCCCGCTCTTTCTCTTGTTCCATCCAGTCCATTTCGGCCGCGCCTTCATGGACTTCGCCGATTTTATGCTTTTTCCCAGTGTAAAAAAGGATGCGCTCAGAGACGGTCGTTTTACCGGCATCAATGTGGGCGATGATTCCGATGTTTCGGGTTTGTTCGAGAGAATACTCGCGGGGCATAAATTTACTGCTTTACGAAATCAATGAGTTGTTGGAGTGAGAATGTGGTCGCCGGACGTTTGTTGCCCGCTGACGAATCACTGTTTGAGACAAGGATTTTTTTGGTCTGGTGAAGAAACCAGGCGTTCGGCTCAAGCTTCTGAAGTTGATCATAGATTGAGGTCAGGTCGACAGTGCTCGACGCTTCTCCACGAAAATCCCCATACGGCTTCGATGGATCAGTTTGGACCCGCAAGATGAACCCGTGCTGATAAGCAAAAGCATCGCTGCCACGATAGGTGCTCCTCAGGCCAACGGCCTTACCCCACGGCGACACAAACTCAATCCGCTGGTCCCAATCACTCAAGAACTTGGCCCGTTCGTTCAATTGCGTTACCAGACCATCAATCATTTCTAGTCCTAGGCGCATCTCGTCTTGGTCGGGATCGCCACCCTTGTGGTTGACCCAAATCCCGCGAAGAATTGCCGGCAAAGAGAAACTACGATTTTCCAATTCGTGAATCTGCCACTGAGCCGTGTCTTCTTTATGAGTGTACTCAACGAGCCATGCTAAGGCTTTATCTTCATACCGATCATTCGGAATGAGTCCCCGCTTCAGAAGATCTTCATACACTAATTTGGTCGCCGACTGCCCGGCTTTCAAACCATGCTCATCGTATTTCCCTCGGCCAATGCCCAGCGGAACAATGTGGTCGCCGGGAGGAATCTGGCCACCAGTTGGAGAATTGGCAATGAATTGGAACTGACAATCCTGGAAAGCCGGATCAAATGTTCGGAGCAGCCAACTCGCCACCACCTCGTCGAGGTGGGGCTTGCGGTGGGTAACAATAGTCAGGCGGCCGGGACGGCCATCGGGATCGCCCATGACCTAGGCAAAGTGGGCGAAGGCGCGATTGGCTTCCGCCATCCGGTGGATGTCTTGTTTCTTTTTGACCGCGTCGCCTTGGTTCTGACTAGCTTGAATGAGCTCTTCAGCCAACTTCTTGGCCATTGGTCGGCCTTTCTTGGCCCGGGCGGCATCAATAATCCAGCGGAAGGCTAGGGCTTGGCGTCGGCGGGGATTAACTTCAATCGGGACTTGGTAGTTTGAACCGCCGACGCGGCGCGATTTCACTTCGACGATCGGACTGACGTTTTTCAGGGCCGCTTCAAAAACGGCTAATGGTTCCTGCTTCGTTTCGGCTTTGATGACATCAAAGCTACCGTAGACGACACCACGAGCCACGGTTTTCTTACCGCGCTCCATGACGACATTGATAAATTTGCCGAGGACGACCGAGTCGAATCGTGGATC
The DNA here is from genome assembly GCA_964518425.1 of uncultured Gammaproteobacteria bacterium. Classification (GTDB taxonomy): domain Bacteria; phylum Patescibacteriota; class Patescibacteriia; order SBBC01; family CAIJZX01; genus CAYLHT01. The sequence continues at coordinate 148,934 of CAZFGG010000001.1, read as the reverse complement.
AGGAGGAATATTTCGTTGGGGGGCTGGTTTACCGCGCATAGTATTATGAAGGTCGTTTGGCGCCGTAGATGGAGCGACCTTGTTTTCGATCGGCCACACCCTGAGTGTCGTAGACACCGCGGACAATGTGATACCGAACGCCAGGCAAGTCTTTGACCCGGCCGCCACGGATGAGGACAATCGAGTGCTCTTGGAGATTATGGCCAATACCGGGGATGTAGGCCGTCACTTCTTGCCCATTAGATAAGCGAACCCGGGCGATTTTTCGCAAAGCGGAGTTCGGTTTCTTGGGGGTCGTCGTCGTGACTTTGACGCAAACGCCACGCTTGAACGGACTGCCTTTCGAGAGGTAGGTGCGTTGGCGTTTGACGGCGTTCATGATCGATTCCAGGGCCGGAGTTTTGGATTTCCGTTTCTGGAGTTGGCGACCACTTCGGACGAGTTGATTAATGGTGGGCATGAAAGTAAATGGGGGCCCGAGGGGGGTCGGGTAGTAGAGTCAATAAACGTCGCTATCAGAAGCGACGAGCCAGCAAGAACCGTGGGCTAGTGTACCAAGTCGTCTCACCCTTGTCAACACTAGAACAGCCGCCCTAAGCCGAGGGCCCGAAGCAGGAGGCTTGATCCGCCAAAGATGTACGAGTTGAGGATCCCGCCCCCGAAAAAGCTGGCGGCCACGAGGGCCAAAAGCAGAAAGGGTCCGTAGCGCTGGAGAAAAATCGTCAGCGGATGCTGGGGACCGGCTATGGCTGCGACTACGTGTGAGCCGTCGAGGGGTGCGACCGGTAAGAGGTTGAAGATAGCCAGGGTCGCATTCACCACTACCGCGGCCTGAAGGAAAATGATGAGTAGATTCGTCGAAGGCAGGTGCGGGCCAATCAGGAGAAGAGCGTAGCCGGAAATCATGACCAGCACGATGTTTGAGGCTGGCCCGGCTAAGGCCACGAGAGTCGGGCCCCATCGTCGGTAGCGCAGATTGTAGGGATTGAATGGCGCTGGTTTACCCCAGCCGATCCGGGCCACCAAAATCATGAGCGTCCCGAACGGATCAAGATGTTTGAGCGGGTTCAGCGTTAACCGGCCCAGCAATTTTCCAGTCATGTCACCTTGCAAATAAGCCGATAGGACGTGCGAAAATTCGTGGAATCCGATCGACAAGAACAGGGCCAGGTAGGCGGCCAGGATGGGGAGGAGTTGGGAGGTATCGGTCACGGACTTGATCTTGGTTGAAGTCTGTGCTAGAGTAGCACAGCTCAAGAATTTTGTCGTCACTCTCCAATTGTTATGGCCCGTCAATGTTCGGTCTGCGGTCGAGGCGCAATGAATAGCTTCACCCGTAGCCACTCCAACATCGCTACCAAGAAAAAGCAGCATGTCAATCTGCAGACGTTGCTCGTCAACGGCCAGCGGGTCAAGGCCTGCGCAAATTGTATCCGTTCGGCCAGCAAAAAATTAGCACTCGCGGCGGCCTAACCTACCGGGTTGTCCTTCGCTGGGCTTTTTTGCTTTCTACCGATTGACCAGTTTCCACTCCAGGAACAGCAGGACGAACCATCCGACGAGTTGGATGTACCACAGGATTTGTTGAATTTGTTCGGCTCGTCGTTCGGTGGTGACGCTGAAATGATCAGCGGCCATCGTCGACATGCTGTCCAGGCTGTCCAAAACCTGGCGAATACTCTGACGCCAGCGATCCAGGTGGAGTTTTTTACTGACGAGAGTGTATAACCGGCCAGCGTACCAATCCCCAATCAACTGGATATCTCGTTCAGCGTGTTCGAACTCAATGACCGATTGGGCACGGAGTCGCATCAACTCGGACATCATTTGACGGACTTCTTTTCGGCTAATATTCGGGACCCGCTGAAGCAGTCCGCTCATGGCATCCAGTCGATCATCAAGATCTTGGTCGAGGTGCCGAAGTCGAAGCAGGTTGACGTTAGCGACTTCGAGGACATCAATCGTATCTTGCCAGTCACCATTGATATCGAAAATAAACGCGCCGTCCCAGTCGACAATGGTCAGGTCATCCTTGGCGTACTGGAGACTGGCTTCGTGAATAGTCTTCTCAATTTCTACCTGACTGAGCGAGACGTTTTCACTTTTTATTAATGAAGCGATTCGGTCGGCTCGTGACAAAAACTGGCGGGGATCACCCTGGTAGTCACGTAAACAATACAGCGTAAATTCTTCACGAAACTCTGGTTGAACATCCTGCTGCATGAGAATCTGCGAGGCAGCCTCAACCAGCTGATCTTTGAAGGCCAGGGTCGATGGACTGAAGACGTCGGGAACAACAGTCATCGCTTCGACCAAGATGTTCTCGGGCGGAACGGCCTTGACGGTCAAGGTCACACTCCGGCCGGCGACGGTCTTTGTTTTTTTCTGCAGGACTTTATACTGAGGGAGGTGACTTGAGTAGGTTGGAAAACTGCGGATAGTTTTCAGCGGCAATGATCCCCGGGCTGAAACGTCGGAGCGGCTTTGACCAATGACAAAAGCGATGATCGTGCCCGGGGTTGGTTTAGATTTGGCCCCTCCGGCCATGCCCTAGGTCGTTACCGGCGCTTGGGCCGGTTCCCACATTTCTTGGCCCTCCACGAATTCTTCGTGTTGACCGTCTGGGGTGCCGCTGAAACAGGAAATACACTCCGTGAAGTGATCACCAGTTTTGAAATGTTTATGGTATCCGCAGGGCACGCAGACGTAATCCCCTTCTTTTGGGACTGCCTCGTCTTTACTGAATGGACCGTCGGTTGGCATAGTGATTGTTAGCGATGAATAAGTTCGTATGCCAGGCGCGGACCAGGAATCGTGTGTCGGTCGGCGACTTTGGAGGCGGCAAACGATTCAGGTTTCGTTTTGGCGGCGTAGCCATGAGCGACGATCATCCCGACGAGTTCCTGAATCATTTCGCGGGTCGGGCCGAATTCGCCAACATCAACATGAATTTCAATGTTCTGACGCAGGAGCGGTTTCAAATCAGGCATGGCTTCGAGTTTCTGAGCGGTAGCGATGGATGTCAGGGCTTCGGCGTACATCCGGTCGCGTAAGGTCACGAGTTTTTTCGTGAGTTGACGCTGCCAAAAATACACGCCGCCGTTACCGATGCGGTGGAGGACAATAGCAGTCACGAGATAGACCCGGCCATCAGCATTCGGTAAGGAATCGGTACCGACGATGAGGCGGTATTCATGATCATGACTGGCAACCACGAAATCACGAATGCGATTGACGAGCTGCGCTTGATTGAGTTGTCCGTACGTCGGACTCTGGAACGACTCGATGAATGACACGTGCTTGGTCTCCTTTTCCTCCTGTCACCGAAACCGCTCAAGCCAGGGTTTCATGTGTTCGCCCCTAGTATATACCGGGTCAGTCGGAAAAGCAATCTGCCTATTTATGACTTCAAAAAAACCGGTAGTCGTGAGGCTACCGGCCATTCCTGTTTCACCCAACCTGTCGCTTGCGCAACTTCGACCGCTCCACAATGCCGATGATGATGTTCGCGACCGTCGCGGAAATGATCAGCGTCGCTGAGGCCTTGGTTTCCCCACCCACGATCAGCAAGGTTCCGACCGTGGCCAGGAGAAACGCTGGCAGGGCAGCCATGGTAGGCTGGTCTTCTCCATGACGAGGTAAGAATACCTTGAAGGAAAAGAGCATGTTGCCGAAACCAAGAATGAAGAGCAAGAAATGCCGAACACTCATGACTCCCTCCAGGAGAATGTTCAACTCAAAATACTGGCATTACCCTAAACGATAGGCCACGGGGTGTCAATGGGAAGAGAAATATTACTGAGGATTCCGTAGTCGTGAGGTATAGTCTGGCCATCGTCCTTCAGTAATGGCGTGCCGTATGTCCGCCATCAATCTGACCATCGTCCGGACATTGTGGATGGCTAGCGCGCGGCTGCCTTGGAAATCGCGGGCTTTGCACCAGGCCTTGATTTGCTGTGCTGACCATTGTTCACAGGCCACACAGTCACAGTCATTGACGAGCGGGCCATTTCCTTGACGACGAGCCACGATCGTCACATCTTCGTAACGATCGCCGACGAGTAGGCTCTGGTGGCGCGCTCGGCGGATCGGCTCAACGCAGTCAAAGAGGTCAGCACCGGCATCGACCGCTTCGATAATATCACGGACCCAACCGATACCGAGGACGTGACGGACGCGGTCAGATGGCAAAAATGGAACGGCCCAGCGCAGAGCCTTGGCCATGCCGCCAGCTTCGTAGGATCCGCCGATGGCAAACCCACCAAAAGGTAAACTTCCAATAGCTTTGGCACTGATTTCCCGGAGCGATTGAAATGGGCCGCCTTGGACAATACCGAGTAGCATTTGATCGGAACGGTGGTGATGGTCAAGACAGAGCTTCGCCCAACGGTGTGTCCGTTCAAGCGATTGGCGAGTGTAGCCTTCGTCGTGGAGTGGCGACGTCGGTTCATCAAAAGCAAAAGCGATGTCCGCGCCCAGTAATTGCTGGAGGCGCATTGATTCTGCCGGCGTCAGGCGGATAGTTTTCTCACCGTCGCGGAATGTCACGCCATCATCATCAATCGCCACCTGGCTTTGGCCAGTTGGCTGGACATTGGGCGCATTAATTCCGCCGGATTTTTTCATCACGCCGTGGGTCCGTGACCAACCATAACTGAAGACTTGGAAGCCGCCGGAGTCGGTCGCGATTGGCTTGTCCCAACCCGTCCACTTGTGTAAGCCGCCAGCCGCTGCAATCTTTTCCGCTCCGATTTCCCGCGAGAGATGGTAGGTGTTGCACATGATGACATCAACTCCGGCGGTTTTCGCGTCGGAAAATTCTAGACCATGAAAAACTCCTCGGGTAGCAACCGGCATGAAGTTCGGCGTGGGAATATCGCCGTGGGTAGTATGGAGAATACCAACGCGGGCTCCGTGCGGCTCAGTCGCGTGGGTAAGAGTAAATTCAGGCATGACGTCCATCATGGCATAGACTTCTCATCGTCACAACCTTGACAAAGTGATAACTCCTCGCTATACCTGATCAATCTCGCGTTGGTCTTCCCACCTAGATAGGAGGTCCATCATGGTCCGAGCTCGGCGCTCTTCATCCACTCGTTCATTGCCTGCGCGACCAGCTCAGAGAGACTGCTGTCGGGCATCATTCTCAGAGTTGCGCAGCGCCCTGGCTAACGAAATCCTGTCACATCGTGAACCAGATCTTCTCAAATGCGCCCGTGCGTGTCGTGGATGTACTGATCGGCTGGCATTCGTCAAAAACAACTTCTACTTGTGACCGTGGCTTCGGCTGCGGTCTTTTTTACCACCCAAACGTCGACTTCATGGCCGACCAGTAATAGTCCTGCCAGCCCTGAGCAATTGATTTCGCTTTTGAGGCCGGGACATCAGTTTGCATGAAGAGAACCTTTGTCCCCTTTGGGGCTTTGATGAGGCGCAGCGTCAGCGTTGAGTAGTGTCCGGCCGGCCAGTCATCACCGCGCCAGGTCTGAACGATCTTTTGGCCAGGCACGAGCTCAACGTTTTTTCCAGTGGCCCAGCCGTCAAACGTCGTGAACGAACCACCGACCTTTTGGCTGACCAGCGCTTCCTGGCCGGTGAACTTGGCATGCTGAGCGCTGGTTATCCAAGCGCCGTAAACCTCTTGGGGCGTTGCTTTGAGCATGCACCCTTGCTTAATTGTCACCACCTTCGGGGCCTTTTTTGCGGGCATGTGGAAAAAGATAGAGGCAAAGCTTTCCAAAACATGATAGCATTGTCCAGGTTCCATCACGAGCGGCTGCTCTACAGGAGGGTTCATGGCCAAGCAGATGCGTGCGGTCAAGAAGAAGAGCGTTCGTCGCGTCAAAGGAGCGACCAGTCGGCGGCGGCGATCGAGTCTCCCACCACCCATCTTCGATCCGTCGATTTGTGATGGTCCGCCGGAAGCCCGAGCGGCACTGATGAGGCGGTATGCCTCCCCGGATGACCTTCGTCGACGCTGACCAATCCCCTCCATTCACTTCGGTGAGTGGAGTTTTTTATCTCAGACGGTCTTGTCGAGCCACTGACCGATGATCTGAACGAGCTGACGTTGGTGGCGGTGAAAACCGTGAGATGCGCCCGGTACGGCCCGACCGGTGAAATGTTTTGTGGAAGCTGCTTTGGCCTTAAAAAGGTTCACAACATCTTTCGCCGGACGATCGAGGTAGTTGTCTTTGCCCCCGAAGACCACCAGCAGCGGTTTCCGAATCGAACTCATCGCCGCCCAACGAGCTTTCGGGTTATACCAAGGGAACGTGTCTTCGGGTACGCCAGGGGTGAATAAACTTTTCGCTCGCTGCGCTGAGATCAGCTGTCCGTGAGCGTTGACCAGGGACATCGGCTGACGTTGAGACACTCGGGTAGACTTTCTCACAAACGTTGCAAGGCGGCGGCGACCGATTAACTTTATTTGCCCGACAATATCACTGACCGGGCCGACCAGAATCAGACCCCGAACATTTCGCGGTTGGCGACGGTACAGGTAATACACAATTTTATTTGCCCCCGTTGAGTGCCCGGCCAGGATAATGTTGTTGTATCCGCGTCGGCGAACAAGAGCTATCATTGCATCAATATCTTTTCGGCTGTCAGCAAACTTTTCAAAGGCTGAGCCAATCATACGTTTTGGACCGTGGGCGGCAATATCGTGACCCCGAGTATTGAATTTGAAATACCCAATCCCCCGCTGGACGCACGCCGCGCTCAACTGCCGCATCAGTTCTTGCCCGCCGTCGAAACTTGAAGTTAATCCATGAAGCCAAATCAGGGCCGCTTTTTTCCGCCCTTTGGGTTCAACCACCACGCCAGCCAAGGTCACGCCATCGCTGGTCGTGACTTGGGTCAGGTCAACCGGAATCAACGGATAGAATGTAGGTCGGCGTTTTGGCATGCTCGTATGCTAGCAAGTGCTTTCTGTTCCGACAAGAAAAAGGTGGCCCTCTTGAGAGAGCCACCGATAGAGTCAGTGCTGTCGATGAGCGGCGATCGCCCCAATCAGCGCTTCATTGATTCTTTCGAACAGGGCCCGTCGGAGAGCAAAGCCATTACCCATTTGTTCGAAGTACCTCGCCCGGGGGTTAGCATCAACCTCAACTGGCAGCTCGAACGTTCGGGGAAGTGGGTGGAGAATGATGGCCTCCGGCTTCATGAGGTCAGCGATCTCGGCCGTCAGAATGAACGGCTGGTAGTCGACGGTCAATCGTTCTTGCCCGGGACCGTCCTCGTATTCGAGTTGCGGCCGGGTAACGTAGACCACGTCGAAGGCATGGGCCAGGTCATACAGCTGCGGCTTGACGATCTCAGCAAAGTGACGGTTATGGCGGCAGAGATAGTCGATAATCTCTGGCTTCATTCGACACGACTCCGGGGAGATGAAGAAGAAACTGACTTGCGGGAAAACTTTTCCGAGGAGGTAGGCCAGCGAGTGAGCCGTCCGACCCCGCTTGAGGTCGCCGATGATAGCCACCACGATCGGTCGATCGAGATCCTTGAATTCCCGCCAGATGGTGTAGACATCGAGCAGGGCCTGCGTTGGATGCTGACCCATGCCATCCCCGGCGTTGATGACCGGACGCTCCGGTCCGACGATCGCGGCCGCTCGAGCGACACTGCCCTCCGTGTCCCAGCGAATGACGAAGTAATTGATGTCGTACTGGAGAAATGTGCGAACCGTGTCCTCGAGCGACTCTCCTTTGGCGACCGAGGAAAATTGCGTCATGTGCTGGCTGCCGATGACTGTCGCCCCGAGTTGCTTGGCGGCGAGCTCAAAAGAATGGAACGTTCGCGAACTCGGCTGGGCAAACAACAGGCCAACTGTTCGGCCGAGGAGAATGCCCTGAAACGCCTCCGGCCGCGATCGAATGGCTTCGGCCACGCGGAAGAGCGACTGCAGAAACGTCTCAGAAAACTGTTGCGCCTCGAGAACATGCGGAAAGCCATCGTACGGATAGGGCATACGACCTCCCTGTAGCTGACAATCAATGTACTGGCGAAACCGAAAATTAGGTCAGCCTCACTCTAGGCGCTGGCGTGCGTCACGTCAAGCTTTGTTTTGGGTCTGCGGCGGCGGTAGTGCTATAGCGAGTTGACTGACCGTGCTGTACAGCCGCTGGCTGGTCACGCCCAAGCCGCTGACTTGTACATCAATGATGCCGTCATCGGATATTGCGGGCAGGCCTGACACAGTCAATACTTCATTTGCGCCCAGGACTTCCAGCCGGCTAGGCGACGTTTCGCCAGTTCGGAAAAAGTCGGTGGCTAAGCGCTCATGGTGCTGTCCGTTTGTTAACCAACTTAGCTTCACGTCCATCTCGCTTAAGGTGTCGAATCCAACATTCCGCAGCTCGGCCAAGACATGCTGGCCTTGTTGAATTTTGGAGACGACGATGGACGGGCCTTGGCCTCGTTCATCACGGCGCTGATAACGGTAGAACAACCATTGGCCGACGAAGCCAAGGACTGCCCCGAGAATGAGTAAACTAATTTCACGCATGCAAAAAGTATAGCACGGTTAGGCGCACGACTAGCTCGCAGCTATTTGATGATGAGTTCGTACCTGTAGTGCTGCGAGGTGAACCCATCAGTCGATGTCGCCACCTTGAATGTTCCACACAAAGTCTTCGTGCCGGTGCACGTTTGCCGCTCGGCCTGGTCACAGGTTAGACCGGTCGTCGTCACGGTGCCGCTAGCGTAGACGTATGGTCCATCAAGGGACGGATTACCGTAAGCGTCAGTGGTCATTTGCGTTCCGAAGACCTGGGTCTCAAACGATTTTTGGAAGTCGCCGGCGAGACAGACGCGTTTCCCGTCGTACAGGCTTGGCTGAGCTAAGGCGGCATCAACGCCGATGTTGGTCGTGGAACTGTTGGTGTTGCTTGACGTGTTGGTCGTGGATGATGTATTGCTGTTGGCTGACGTATTCGTTGTCGAGGCGTTCTCAACGATATTGGTATTGAGCGAGTTTGCATTCACATTATTCGCTGAAGTATTCCCATTGTTCCCAATCGGAACAAGAATATTTGTATTCGATGAAGAACCCCTCATCGTGAGAGCCCAGGCGGCAAGCCCAGCAACAGCGACCGCCGCAATGACGCTGAGAATAACCATATTTTTCCACATATTTGAAGTATAGCAAATGGCTTTCGGGTTGTCATGGCCGCTGAGACTAGACCATCTCTATGCACAAGAGTACGATCACAGAAGAAGGGAGGTGGAAATATGATTATGGTTCGCGAAGTGTTCATCGCCAAGCCAGGCATGGCCTCGACAATGGCCAAAAAATTCAAAGAGGAATGGGGCGAGGGTACGCGCGTTATGACCGATCTTAGCGGCGTGTACAATAAAGTCGTGATCGAAACGGAATATGAGAGCTTGGGGGCCTGGGAAGCGGAGATGAAAAAATATATGAATCAACCCAAAAAGGAGAATAGCAACTCAAAACCTTGGCATCTTGATATGTACACCCAAGGCAAGCGAGAAATTTTCCGGATCTGGTAAAGATAAAGAGTTACTATCATGGCTTCCTTTACCCCGCCGCATGATCGGCCACACCTAGCCTGGCTCGATTCTTGGCGGGGTTTAGCCATGATTTGGATTCTTTTATTTCACTATTTGGGAGACATCGACCGAGCACGCGTATCGGCCGCCAACGCCGTCCTCCACCTTGGTCACCATGGATATTGGGCCGCGTTGCTGGTCATGAGTGGACGACAAGGCGTTGATCTCTTCATCGTCTTGTCGGGGCTCGGTATTGCCTACGCCTATGACCATGAGCCCATCCGTCGATGGTGGCGACGCCATATCCGTCATATTCTCGTTCCCTACTATCTGGCGGTTGGGGTAACTTTTTTGTGGCTGATCTTCTTAGCGCTCGGTCGAGCGGTTCACAATAATAGCACCCTCGGTCACGAACTCATTTTTGGTCAACAAATTTTTTCCAGCCCCTATCGAGTAACGGTCAGTCAATTTTTTTCATCGCTCTTGATATTTCCTCGCCTGCTGAAGCTTGATTGGGAAGCCGCGCCGCCTACTCCGTCGTGGTTCATCGCCCTTCTCCTGCAATTCTACCTTTTGGCGCCGTGGTTGATTGGCCAGATGAAACGCTGGGGGCGTGGACGTTTTCTGACGGCTAGTCTCCTCGTCACGCTTCTTTGGCGATGGCTATTATTCCTAGTCCCATCGCCTCAACTCCAAAGTTTATGGAGTGAGATTTTAGCCCCGTCGCGATTATTCGAATTTTGTCTGGGTTTAAGCCTCGTGCCGATCGTCACCTCCTCGGTCCGACGATGGGCCTGGGTGTTCTGGCCGGTTGGTCTGGTGGCCTGGCTGCTCGGCACACTTTTTTTCGACGTTCACTCTCTCTTCCCTCTGGCCGCACCACTCATTGGACTTGGGGTAACGACGCTGACGTTTCCGTTAGCCCAAGCAACGGCGGGCTGGCCTTGGCTACGATGGATCGGCCGGCATTCACTAGAGATTTTCTTGATTCATGAAGTTGTTCGCTTAGCAGTGAATTCATGGCCATTCCGAGAAACGTTTCTGTTGTTGGGAGCCTGGGGGTTTGTACTCTACTTTGGAGCGATTGTTCTCGCCGGCATACTCTTTACCCGATTGAATACCTGGGTCAGTCAACGGGTGTTTGTAACGAAAACAGGAAAGTAGTAAATACTTCTCATAAAAAACTCCCCATGTCGCGACATGGGGAGCACTGCCGTAACCTTTCCAAACGACAGGGGGACTTGAGATTCCAAGTAAAGGGCGCTGCCGATAGGTCAGGCTACTCCGCTACCGCCGGATCCACCACAGCAGATCCACGAACAGCGGCAGGACCACCGGCAGGAAACGCATGTTGGTATCACCTCCTTTTGACCCAGTCTCGTTGGGTTGTGTCGCGCTTAGCGCTTAAGCGCCAGTACGTGGCCCGTAGCACGAACGAATCTCGCTTGTGCTCGACCAGCCAAAAACACCCGCGCTAGTTAAGCATGAGTTCAGATTTTTGGCAAGGCTGTGATTTCTAGATTGGTCGGGGTAGCGGGACTCGAACCCACGGCCTCTTGCACCCCATGCAAGCGCGCTACCAACTGCGCCATACCCCGATATATCTCCGGCCCATCGCGTCCTTTACGATCGTAAGCGGGTTTGATTCCCGAGACCAGACAATGGCCCGGGGCTGCTGCCGAACAACTCCAGTACTTCGCGAAGGAGCACTTGAGCGTCCTGAAGCAGTGTGTTGACCGCTGGGTCAGCCAGATCCTCATCCCACGGGACCAGGAGATTCGGCCGCCCAAGGACAAATGTAGAGAACAACGATGATGCCGGAGACAAGGATAGCCTACCTGCCTCAGTCTTTTTTTGCAAATAAAAAACCGTCCGAGTTTAAACTCGGACGGTCAAGCGACGGATATGACGATACTGCCGGCGAAGGTACTCATCGAACTGGGCCAAATGACCAAGGTCCTTCTCGAGGAGCGTCGGATGATCCCGATACGATGAGATCATCATTGCCCAATGCGTCCGACGGATCTTTTCTTCTTTCGCTTGATAGCTCGGCGAGAGACTGAGCAACTCATGTGCTATACGGTACAACACCGTTATCGCGACGAGGGCGACAACGACAGTGAACGGGGCGATGAACGGCGCTGGTAGGCGAAATCGTTCGATTGCCAGGTCAAGAACCCGAGCAGTCAGCGGCCAGAACACAACTGCTCCGATCACGGCGATCACGAGTGCTTGAAATGATGTCTTCATGTCCAGCAGCATTGCCTCCGTGTAGTAGTCGAGTAAGCCGATCAACCGCTCGCGATGGACATACGGCAGGTCGAGCTTGTCCACGGCGATGGCGGCGGACATCTTGGCCTGGATCGCTGGTTGGGCCCACTGGGGCATGTGTGCCCAGCGCTGGCAAAATTCTTGAACGAAGTGACTCGACTGAGGCGCGTACATGATAACTTTTGGCATCTCTAGCCTCCGAGGTGGAATGAGCAACTGAAATGACGTAGGCTCACCCTAGTCCCCTTGGGCGAACCAGTCAAGTAAAAGAAGAAGTCCAGGGTATTCCCAAGGACTTCATTTCTCCTACCCCCAATGGGGGAAGAGGTGCGCCGCACCACTCAATACAATCCCCAGTCCAATGACCAAGGGAAGAAGCGCGAATGGTCCGAACTTGCGTCCGGAAAAAGCGGTCAGCACCAGGAAGGCGCCGATGACCATCATCCCATAGGAATGAGTGAACGCCAGTAAAGGCGCGAGGTACGGGGCCGTATCTAGTGTAACGTGAATCATAAGTCCTTGGTTGGACTAGTGGGTAAGTATTGGGTTGTAAAGGGCGGAAAGAGCTCGCTGAGGGCTAGAGGAAGGTACGGGAATCGGGAGGAGAAGTAGCATACGCTCTTGGGTGAGGGCGTCAATGGTCAGTTTTCAGCACCCCATCTCAAAGCCCCTCCCCCTGAATTCAGGGGGAGGGGCTGTCTTTAGACGGGGAAGGGGTGGGGTTGAGATTACCCGAACATCACATCCTTATCCGCCTACGAATAATATCTTAGTAGCTGATGGTGTGCTTGGTATACCCTGGCTGGTGCTTGTGTAACTCATTGGGAGCAAACCAGACGGCGATTTCGGTGACTGCTTCATCAGGACTGCCCGAGGCATGGACTAAATTGTAGACGCCGATTTTTTTACTATCGGCGTGCTGAAAAGAGACGTGGGCAAAATCTCCACGAATCGTGCCGGGTGCGGCCGCCTTCGGCTCGGTCGTCCCAACCATTTTTCGAACCTGATCAACGGCTTCCACGCCTTCCAAAACGATGGCCATAATTGGCCCCGAGGTGAGCATGTCGATCATCAGCTGGCGAACGTGTTCCCCGCGCCTGACCGCTAAGTCGGCTGTGTAATGTTTGGCCGCATCTTCTTTCTTCGGCCAGACCATTTTCAAGCCAGAAATTTTCAAGCCAGCGCGCTCAAAGCGATGAATAATCTCGCCGGTCACCCCGCGATCAACGGCATCGGGCTTGAGTAAAACTAAGGTTTGCTCAACCGCCGGCATTATTTTATTCCTAAGACTTGCCGGGCTTTGGCCACAACTTCGGCTGGCGTGTGGTTGGCTTTGACGAAGTAATCAACGGCGCCAAGTTGTTTCCCCTTCTTAACGTCTTCATCTTGGCCGAGGTTCGTTAGCAAAACAACCGGGATGTTTTTGGTCGTCGGGTCTTCTTTCAACATTTTGAGAGCGGCAAAGCCATCGACTTTCGGCATGATCACGTCGAGGAGGACGATGTCCGGCATGAACTGTTTGGCAGCCTCAACCCCCGCTTGTCCGTCATAGGCTTTCTGGGCGTCAAAGCCTTCCATCGTGAACTTCGTGGTGTACATGTCGGCGAGCATTTTCTCATCTTCCACCAGTAAGACTTTGACTTTTTTTGTTGCGGTTTCAGCCATAGAAAATTATTCTAGCACATTTTTAGGTTCGCCGCAAGGCGGAGGCCGGTGGACGCCGGGTGTGCCAATCCGTGGCTTGCTGGAAAGCCAAGGCCGCCCGGAACATGGTCACCTCGTCCCACTCCCGAGCCATGAGTTGAATGCCAACCGGTAGATCTTCAACGAATCCACCCGGTAAGGACATGGCCGGAATATTAGCTAGGTTAGCGGGAACCGTCAGCAGATCAGCCAAGTACATCGTCAGCGGGTCCTGTGTTTTTGCGCCGAGGGCAAATGGTAGTGTCGGTGACGTTGGCGTGAGAAGTACGTCCACCTGGTCGAAGACTTGATGGAACTCTTCGCGCAAGAGCGCACGAACCCGAGTCGCTTGGCCATAGTATGCATCGGCGTACCCTGAAGATAAAGCAAATGTGCCCAACATGATTCGCCGTTTCGTTTCAGCCCCGAATCCTTGAGCGCGCGTTCGGCGGTAGATGTTATCAAGGTTTCCACCATCACGAACCGACAAGCCATAGCGAATTCCATCATATCGGGCCAGGTTCGAACTCGCTTCAGCTGGTTGAATGATGTAATAGGTGGCCAAAGCTTGGGGAGCATGAGGGATGGAAACGTCCACCAGCGTCGCTCCGCGCTGCTCGAATATTCTGGCCGCCTGCTGGACGACCGCAGATACCCGCGGATCAACGCCATCTCCAAAAAATTCTTTGGGTAAGCCGACCCGTAAATCGGTGATTGGTTCACGCATGGCGGTGGTGACGTTGCCCACGTCGGCAGCACTCGTCGTCTGGTCACAGTCATCCTGGCCGGCCATGACCTCGTACACTGCGGCCGCATCTTCCACAGTTCTGGCGAACGGGCCAATTTGATCGAGCGACGAGGAGAGCGCAAATAATCCGTAGCGTGAAACGCGACCGTAGGTCGGCTTCATGCCGACGACATTGCAGAACGACGCCGGCTGCCGGATCGAACCGCCAGTATCTGATCCTAAGCTGACCACGCTGAAGCCGGCCGCCGTGGCCACGGCCGAACCGCCGGATGAACCGCCGGGAACAAGATTCGGATTCCAGGGGTTTCGAGTTGGTTGAAAAGCCGAATTCTCGGTTGACGCGCCCATGGCGAATTCATCGAGGTTTGTTTTGCCAATGACGAGGGCGCCTGCCGATTGCAACCGGGCCACAGCCGTGGCGGTATATACTCCGCGGTACTGTTCCAAAATCTTTGCCGCGGCGGTCGTGACTTCGCCACCAAGTGACATGTTGTCTTTTATGGCTACTGGCACGCCTTCGAGTGGGCGAAGTTCTTCACCGCGTGCTAGCCGCGCGTCAGTTTCTTGGGCTTCTGCTTCGACCGTTGATCGCGTTCGTAAAAAAGCCCCGAGCTGCGGGTCATGCGTAGCGATTGAGTCAAAATGGTGACGAATAAGTTCAGCCGCTGAAAAGGCTTTCTTGGATAAGCCATCACGAACCTGGGAGATATCGAGATTGAGGAGGTCCATGGGATCAGGAAAAAACTCCGCTTACTTTCCACCAGCGATCCTGACGCTCCGGCGCCTGGTCAAGGATTGCATCAACAGTTTTGCTTGGTTGTGCTTCATCCGTCCGTAGCGGTGCCTGCTGATCGCGCGGCGACGGGACAAGTTCTGTTTGAACGTCACCTAACTGACCGACGTACGATAAAATTTTTGGTACCTGTTCAGCAAACTGTTGTTGTTCGTTTGATCCGATGTCGAGACGAGACAACTCGGCGAGGTGGGGCAAGAGTAATCGATCATCCATACCTGTAGTCTAGCAATCTGAGAACGGTCTTGACAAGGTGATAGAGCGGGAACACAATGCTGTCACTCAGTTGTTCGTTTCGTCGAGTGTTCAGTTCGGTGCTAGCCCCCCGCTAGATTGACGACTGATGGACGCCGAGCCGAGCTCGGTTAGCAGGGGGCTTTGTTCCCCGGCTACTGTCCTCACCCCTTCCCAGGAGACCTGGGTCTCCCGCGTTCGCAGGAAGCGAATTCGCCCAGTGATGGAGGGATGTGCACTCGACGTAGTTCCGCGCCGGGCAAGCTCAACTGAGCTTGTCGGCGCGGTTTTTTATTTCTTCAGAATCTTCGTGAAGCCCGCCTCATCAAGAATGCGGACGCCAAGTTGCCGGGCACGTTCGGCTTTTGATCCCGGATCGGCGCCAATGATAACATACCCAGTTTTTGAACTAACCGACTGAGCTGCTTTCCCGCCGGCCCGGCGGATCGCTTCTTCGGCTTCTTCCCGGCTCATCGATTTGAGGGTGCCGGTCACAACGACGCTGACACCGCGAAGCGGGCCGCCCGTTTGTTGGATGACCGTCGGCGTAACGAACTTCCGAAGACGAAGCGCGGCTTCTTTATGGCGACGGTCAGCAAAATAGGCGGCGATGCTTTGGGCCACGACTGATCCGATATCTGGGAGGCTGGCTAATTGTTCGGCTGATGCGGATATGAGTTTTTCTAATGTTCCAAAATGTTGGGCCAGAACCCGGGCCGTTTCTTCTCCGACATGCCGGATCCCCAGAGCGAAGATAAATCGGTCTAGACCGATCGTCCGACGATGGTCAATGGCTTTGACGAGGTTAGCTGCTTTCTTTTCAGCGAAGAGCGGCAGTCCAACCAACTGTTCGACTCGAAGTCGAAAGAAGTCAGCCGGTTCATGAACGAGATTTTCGTCGACGAGGGTATCAATACTGCTTGGTCCAAGCCCCTCAATATCAAAAGCCCGGCGCGAAGCAAAATGGTAGAGATGTTCCCGTTGGCGGGCCGGACAGGCGCGATTCGGGCAGTACCAAATAACTTCCGTCGGTTGTCGCTCAAGCCGATGGTGGCAGACTGGGCAATGCTTCGGCATATGCCAGGCCGTTGAATTTTTCGGCCGTAACTTCGTGATGACCTGAATGACTTCCGGAATGATATCACCGGCTTTTTGGATAATGACCGTGTCCCCTGTCCGAACATCCAGTCGAGCAATTTCATCAGCGTTGTGGAGAGTCGCTCGGGCCACGGTCGTACCGGCGACCTGGACTGGACGTAGGTGCGCTACTGGCGTTATAGCTCCCGTCCGTCCAACCTGAACCAGGATATCCTCAATCACAGTTGTCACCTGCTCGGCTGAGAATTTCCAGGCGACAGCCGCCCGAGGGGTTTTACCAATCAGTCCAAGTTCATCATAGAGCTGACGATTATTGAGTTTAACAACGATGCCATCGACCCAGAATGGCAAAGCTTCCCGTTTCTGGATGATCTGATCCCGCCAAGCGGTGACCGCTTCCAAGGTCTGACTAACACGGGCCTGGGGATTGACGGGCAGTCCGAGCGTGCGAATGAGATCGTATGATTCAGCTAAGCTCGTTTGACCGAAATCCGTAACCAATTCCCAGGCATAAAAATGAAGCTTCCGACTAGCGGTCATTCTTGGATCAAGTTGACGAATTGTTCCAGCTGAGACATTCCGGGGGTTAGCGTAGACAGGCTGCTTGGCGGCGACCTGGCGACGATTCAGTGCTTCGAAATCTTTTTTCAGCATGACGACCTCACCGCGAACTTCGACCCGGCCACGGGAAACCTTCTGTTGGGCCGGCGTCAGATCCTTAGATCGTAAGCGCAACGGAATGGCTTCAATCGTTTTCATGTTGGCCGTCACGTCTTCCCCGACCTGGCCATCGCCGCGCGTCGCTGCCTGCTCCAGGACACCTGCCCGATAGACCAAGCTGATCGCTAATCCATCGAGCTTCAGATCGGCCAGGTATTCAGTTTTTACACCAGGCCGTAATTTTCGCCAGCGTTGGTCCCACTGGGTTAACTCTTCGGCGGTAAAAACATCGGCTAATGAAACCATTCTCGTCCCATGACGCACCTTTCGGAACCCTGGTAAAGCCTGGCCCGCGACGCGCTGTGAAGGCGAATCGGGCGTGATGAGGTCCGGATATTGATTCTCGAGCTGACTGAGTTCGTGTTTCAACGAATCAAGCGCCGCTTCGGAAATATCCGAACGGTTGAGAACGTGAACAGTATACCGATATTCATCAATCGTCTGTCGAAGCTTCGCCAGACGAAGTTTTGCTTGGCTTTTCGAAATAGCGCTGGTCATGCTAGTCTACGTGTCAATGCGTACTCGCTCGTGGATTACCCTGATTATCGTCGTGCTCATGGTCGCCGTCGGCGTGACCGCCGCCTGGTCCCTGCGCGGACCATTAGGCCGCCTCGGGCGGGCAGCGCTGGACCAGGCGAAACCGTCATCGGCGGTGACCTTTGCTGTGGTTGGCGACAACCATGGCGACAACCCAATATATCATCATATTCTTTCAGCGCTCCAGTCCCAGCATCTTGCCTTCATGCTCAATCTGGCCGATGCTTCAAATTTCGGAACCCGCGAGGAATTTGAAGCGGTCAATCAGGCGGAACAGGAGCTACCGTTCCCAGTGTACCATACGGTCGGAAACCATGACATTAAAGCTGACGACACCCGCCAGCTCTTCACGTCAGTCTTCAAACAACCGGCTTGGCAATCGGTTGACTATGGGCCTCTCCACCTCGTTATTCTCGATAACGCTGACCGCCAGGTTGGTTTCCCCAGCGCGAGCTTAACCTGGCTGGAAGGTGATTTAGCCGATCACCAACACCAAACCATTATCGTCGCTTATCATCGTCCTTTTGACTTACCCCTGTCGGCGCTCTTGGGCGACGACGAAACGACGGCCTCGCGAAAATCAAATGACCGCCTTCGAACATTGCTCGAACGATATCATGTCCGATATATTCTCACGGCCCACCTCCACACCTACCTCGCCTACTCGGTCGGCGACATTCCGGCGGTCGTATCGGGCGGCGGCGGCGGACAAGCCCAAGATATCCTCGGCGGGCCGAGTCACAATTTTTTTCACTACCTCATCGTCACAGTCCGCGGAACGCACGTTGACGTCGTCGTCCACCGGGTCGACGAAACTGCTAGCCGTTCGGAATAATATCGCCTTCGGTGAACAAGACGAAGTTGAAGAGTGGCGTGGCCGGCAATTGCCAAAGAATCGTGGCCTGTTTGACCGACTGGCTGGTACCGGCGGCGCCGGTACTGGTCAGAGCAATAACCCCGGTTGGACAGGCGCTACCATTGCAGGAATTCACCACCGGCGGCGGCGCAATCGTAATGTTTTGAATCGTGGCGCGATCAAGGGCCTGGGCATCAGTCAGCGGAGCATGCGGTAAGACATCGAGAGCTCGGACAGTAATACGAAATCCTTGGGTCGCGGAAATATTACTCGGTGGAGCATCCGAGTCGGGCGAGAAAACGTTAGTCACCAAGCTCAAGCTGTTTGATGAGCCGGTCAGCAGCGGAGCCCCATAGGCGGCCCGACCCGAGTAGAATGGTTCGCCAGTAGTATTCAGGCCGATCCAATCCACTTCCAATTTTCCGTTGCATGGATACAAACCGGCATCCGGGGTAACACAGTGGGTGACGTCCCCGCCGACACTAATCGTCGTTGACCCAGAGAGCGTCGTCAGATATCCGTTCTGCTCATACCCAAAATAATCGAAGGTAACGCTGTCCAACGGTCGAAGGGCCGGGATAATAATTTTTTGATCGGTTGGGACGGATTGGACGGCTAACGTGGCCGCACTTCCGCCAACAGCTTGCGTCGCACTGGCCGCGGCGGTCGTGGCGTTCTTAATCGTCACCCCAGTTGAGCGACCGGTTTTGACAATCGCTAAACCTCGTTCAAGTCCGCTGTCCGCGCCGAGCGAAGCGATAACGAAATCATCGAGGTTCTTCGATTGGTGCGATGAGTTGGCGACGGCCGTGGCAATAGCGATTGATGAGGCGACGATTGCCGCCATCAGCAGTAAAGCCAGAAGAAGGACGACACCGGGGCGTTGGTGGCGAGGGTGCATCATGGTTATCGTCGATAGAGGTGACTCGTGACGGTGGTCTGCAAGGTGGAATGTGATTTTTCGCCGGATGCCTGGTTGACGGAACGGGTAGAAATAAACAACGTCACTTGGGGTTGCTGGTTAGCGTTTTGGCAAATACAGTTCTTTTCCCCAGTACCACCGTTCGCAAATGGGTCACATACCTGGCCAACGTTGGCTGTTGAACCGCACACTTGATCAGGATAACAATCAATGGTGCTAATCGGTTGGACAACGCAGGCGCAAACGCTCCGGTCCGGATCGTACCCGCTCGTGACGGGGTTTCCGACTGGAGCGACTTTGCAATCTGTATTCTGGCGCGGAACTGTTTTGAATGGATCGGATTTCGGAGTGATGTAAATATGAAAATCGTCAACCGCCAGGTCAGCCGGCGTGATGTCGACCGGACTTGGACCGGCACAATTCGTCACGCTCGTTCCCGAAATAATCCTGATTTTTTTATTGACATTATCGAACAGATAGCACGTCTCGACGTTGGTCGTGTCTTTCAAGGCCAAAATAGTTTGGGCACCAGATGGGCTTGATGTGCAATAGCCAGTGTTCGGATCCGGCTTACAGTAGTATTTATAGTTGATAAGGTTTTGGCGGATGGTTCTACCCATGGCTTCCAGGACATATCGTCCATCGGCGACAACTCGCTGGCGGCCGAGAATTTGTCGCTGAGTCGACTGGATCCTAGTAATCACCGTCGTGGCGACGAGCGCTATTAATGAAAAGACGGCCGTGACGATGAGCAGTTCGATGAGGGTGAATCCTTTGCGTTGAGGCATCTTATTTCCAATTATATAAGCGGGCCGAAGCAACGATTGATTTGCTCGGTCCAGTGAGAGCATTGCCACAAACAGTGGACACGACCGACAGATAATCAATCGGTGTCGCTGAACCAGCGCCAGGGAAGGTAACATTATCTTGGAGCGGGGTAACAACGATAATGCGATGGTAATTGGTCGCCGTGCAGCCGTTACAGGGATTTTGCTGCGTGTAGAAGGTCGTTGGTGACCCGCTGACCGTTTGTGTTTTCTGGTAGACCAGTGTCGTCGCGTCGGACAGTACACAGCTTGCGGCGGCGGTCGTTTGGAGCGTCCACTGGCCAGTTGTCGGAACAAAGAGGGCGGTATACTTGCCATTCATCGGATAATACCCCAGGCCATCGCGATACGAGTTCCAGACTACGGTTGTCCCATCGTTCTCGACCGCGTTCTGATCAGCTTTCAGCCAATTGCTATCGCGAATGCCGCGCACGATTTCGACCCCTTCGCGGGCGAGATCAGCCGCCTCAATTCTTGCTTGACTGACTCGACCAGTTCGAATCGTAGAAACAATCAGCGTCGCCGTCGCGAACGTCGCCACGGTGATAACACCGATACCGATGATCATTTCGAGGAGCGTTTGGCCGCGGCGATGGGCTAGCATGAGGCAGTTGTGAATTGACGATTCGTGACCGTGCCCGAGGCTGCGGTGATGGTTACAGCGTAGCATATATTGAGTTTTATATTTTTCAGCTTGACGGTCAGCGATGACAGGGCATCGGCTGCGTCGCCGAAAATCGTCAGATTGGCGCTTGGTCGAGAATAGACCAGGTCAGCGCGAAGATAATTGCTCGTTGTGCCATTGCTCATCCGGGTACCAACAAGACTGCTGATGTACATTGGTGTTGACAGGGCCGTCGTTTGGCTAACTGGATCGGCCGGAGCGCTTGTGTCATAAAGCAATCGCGTATATCCGCTTGGCTGACAGCTTCCACCACTGGGACATTCGGTGTTGAGCGTGCATGTCTGTGAGGCGGCATTACTGCAAATGCCGAGGGCGTCAGCGAATAGTTTGTAGGTACTGCTCCCCTGATTAATGAATACTCCAAACCCGCCGACCGTTGTGCCAGTCACAATCTGGCCAGACAAGGCATTATTTTGCATGGCCTGAATATCATTCTGCAGTTGCTCAGCGGTTCGCCGGGCCAAGCTAATATTTTTTTGCTGATTGATACCAACCATCATGATGCCCGTCAGAATGCCAATGATAGCAATACTGATCAGTAGTTCAATTAACGTAAATCCGGGCCGTGATTTAACGGAAAATCGCATGGTTAAAATACCAGTCAATGATCCGGTCGCCCCACATCCAGCTCACGAAACCGGCGCTGAGTAAATATGGGCCAAAGGCTAAATTACCGGAATTCTTAACGCGACGGGTGATGATAAGCGTTGCGGCCACAATTGCTCCACTCAGGTAGGCTAGAAAAAGACAGAGCGTCAGCCAGCGCCATCCGAGCAACAACCCTAGCCCAGCTCCAAGGAGAATATCTCCGCTACCAACCCACTGACGTCGTGACAGCACGAACTGGAGTCCGAAAAAAAGCGCTCCTCCAATTCCTCCCGCCAAAATATCTAGGACGGGGCGATGAGATAAGACTGAGAACAGGGCGGCCGCGAGGCCAAAAACAATAGAAAAGGAATCGGGTAAGAGGGACCAGCGTGCGTCGTAAACCGCCAAGGCGATCATGACGCTAACGGTCAGCCAAGCAAGAAGCGTCGGCAGTAATCCCCCCTCGTGGGCAAACGTAATAATAAAAGCGATCACGGTCAGCACCTCGACAAGAAAATACTGGCGAGTGAGTGTGTGATGACAGTACCGACACTCTCCGCCCAGCGCGACGAAAGAAAAAACCGGGATCAGCTCATACCAGCGTAGATCATGACCACATTTTGGGCAGGCCGAGCGGCCGCGCCACCAAGGACGGTCTTGATGGGTCCGCAGGATAACTACGTTCAAAAAGCTGCCGACCGCCGCTCCGAGCAGCCCGACAATGACGTAGCTGAGGGACGACCCGGCCATTACTGGATACCTGCTTTGGTCAGGAAATGCGGACCGGCGAACCATGGTCCGTAGCGCCGTTCCAAACGAAAGGAAATAGCAAAGTTATCCCGGTTAGGAACCTGGCTGACCGTGTAGCGAAACCGTCCTGGATCTTTGAGCGTACTGATATCGCCGAGTGCGGCTGTGAGCGTACAGACGCTGGCCAAAGAACCAACAGATCCGCAGCCGACCGCAGCGGGGGCATAGGTCGCCTGCTGAGCATACAACAGGGCAAATCCGCTCGCCAAACGGGTCATATCAGCAATCCGAAGGGCATCCCGCGTCCGGGCTCGTTCGTTGCTGAGCAGAAGCGTACTGACGAGAATAGCTAACCCAAAAAGCGCGCCAGTAATCAGCGTTTCCGTCAGGGTAAACCCCGCCCCACTTCGCGAAGAGTGACGTTTCTTGGATTTCATCGGAAAAAGTTCTAATCGTTTCTTCAATGCGTGCATAGCGCTGCCGTGATGTTTTAGTCGTTGTTCCCGCCGCCTTGCCAATTTTTCCTCGGTGTAGGCCTCGTAGTACACCAATTTCCAAGGCCGGTAGCGTTTTGTTGATAATTCGGCGCCATCGTGATGTTGTTGGAGTCTGGTCTTTAGGTTATTTGTTGAACCAATGTACAGTTCACCAAATATTGGGCTGTAAAGGATATATACGTAGAACATACGAAGTGGGGCGGGGTAAAGCCGCGTCGCACCATGTCAAAAGTATAACAAAAAACCGCCTATCTGGCTAACCTGCTCCCCTCTCTAAAAACGAATCTTATCGAGATGAGTCCACGGGAGAACCCATGGATTTGTCATTAAGCTGATAACCGCCGCTGGAACAATAAACGGTGAAATAACTAGGCGATCATGAAATGATCGTTTTCGAATGATGACCAGGAATATCATCCCCAGGACGGCGAAGGCAAAAATGAGTGCTAAGAACGGCAACAATCCTGGCCAGCTACACAAGCCGCAGCCAAGGGTTATCCAATACACGTCAGTCAGATCAAAGGCGACCTGGTCTTTTGAACGAGCATAAATCTTCCATAACACCAAGGCGATGATGAGAGCGGCTACCCACCCAACCAGGTACGGCTGGAGCATATGCATCGCTGAGGTCAATAAAATCTGGTTCTGCGGCGGTAGAAAATATTTTTCCCCGCGCAGGCCTCCATATGATGTCCACAGGAGGAAAAAATAAGCCCCTACGCTTACTGCTTGAATACTCAGAGCAACTAGAAAAACCCACATTTTCAATGGCCATCGTTTGAGAAAATGCAAAAACCATATCGCCAGGAGAAGTATTGACATCATCCCTGAAAAACCCCAGGTGAACCAAAATGGTGCCGAAAATATAAATGCCATGAGCGTATCATAGCATTTTTTCTCCCTAAAAAGAAAATGGCATCGTATGATGCCATTTTCAAACCTTCACAGAATTACGGAAGGGCTGGGGGGGCTGCTACACATTCGTTATTCGAACCACCACCACAAGTGGCGACCGTAACGTTGTTGCCGGTTGTTTCAGCAACTGTTCCGCCGAATCCTAATGAGTTGAGGATGTAGGCTTGTTTGCACGTCTGACCTTCGAGCTGAGCTGCTAAGATGTAGTCCGTAGACAAGTTAGCACAACCCGCCGCTGACTGACCGCTCGAGCCGTAATAATACGTTCCCGAGTTGCTACAGGCGGTGCTCGAGGATGGTGACGTTGGCATCAATTGAAGGTAGTTGGTGACAAGGTTAGCTGTTAAGCACGAGGCAACTGCTTGAACCACGGTGCCGGAAGCCGTTGTCATACCTGGCCATTTGGAGTTGTTGTCGTCGTAGAAGAGGACGAGGGCCGAACGAATCTGGGCCAAGTCACTTTTCCGTTGCGCATCGCGGGCTTTTTCACGAGCACCGTTCAACGAGACGAGACCAATGGCTGACAAAATACCGATGATGGCGATGACCACCAACAGTTCGATAAGCGTAAAACCTTTTTTCTGTTTCTGCATGATGTTCACCTCCCTTCAGGGATGAGCGAGTCAAGGGTGAGAGACTAGAGGTCATAGATCCAACTGAACCCTAGACCCCGCCTCGATTCGTTCGTTTTTTAGTTATCCACATTGAGTATAGCACAAAAAATGCTTTTGGTCTAACTAATGGCACTGGAAAGATTGTAGAGCGGGAGCAAAATAGCCATGACAATAACCGCGACCGCCCCACCCATGACAACCAGGATTAACGGCTCGATAATGCTGACCAAGTTCGCCACAACGTTTTCAAGTTCCTTAGCGTAGAAGGTCGCTAACTTATCCAAAATAAGGTCAAGTTTACCGGTCTGTTCCCCGACGATCATCATTTGTGGTAACATCGGCGGGACGACCTTGCTTTGGACGAGGACCGAGGCAATCGAATTCCCCGCCTCAACCTCCTGAATTGTTTGGAGTGTTAAATCTTTGTAAATGACGTTGCCAATGACGTCAGCTACAATTTCTAGGGCTTTCGTGGCCGGGATACCGCTGGCGATGAGCGTTGAAAAACTCCGAGAGAAACGAACGAGGTAAATTTTTTGGAAAATTTCCCCAAAAATCGGCAAGTGGAACTTGAGCGTATCAAATTGCCGATGACCGCCGGGCGTACGTAAGTAGAGCCGGGCAACCGTTACACCAATGATGATCAGGGCCAATAATAGCCACCATTGGTGCTGTAGAAAACTACTAATACCGATCAGGATGGTTGTCGCCAGCGGTAACTTTGCCCCGCCTGCTTTCAGGGCGTCAGTTAGTTTCGGGATGACGAAAACCATCATGAGAACGCCGATCACAACCATGGCGCTGAGGATAAAGGCCGGGTAGATCATCGCGCCTCTAATTTTGCTTTCGAGATCGTAATCTTTTTCTTGCTGGTCGGCCAGGTAATTCAGGGTCTCGTCGAGTTTGCCGGTCGTCTCTCCGGAACGGACCATGTGAATGAAGAAATCGGAAAAAGCTTGGGGGTACCGGGCCAATGAACCAGAAAGTTTCGCGCCACCATCAACTTCGTCAGCGATTTCGGAGATGATAATTTTAAACGTGATGTTCGATGTCTGCTTGACGAGAATACGAAGGGCTTGGACGATCGGGACGGTAGCGGAAATCATGACCGCTAACTGCCTGGCGAATAGAACCACATCTTTCTTGGGTACGCGGTTGAAGAAACCTAAGCTCGACTGGAAGAGCGTATTCCGTTTTCGTTCGGACAACGAAACAACGATCAGGCTGCGTTCCTTCAGGGTGTCTTGGGCAACAACGTCGTTCGGCGCTTCAACCGCGCCGGTAATCGTCGTACCGTCAGCATCTTTGGCTTTATAATCGTAGACGGGCATGGGACAGAGGTTTCTTTGAGGTTGTGGTTATTTGAGTGCCTGGATGACGGACCGGTCTTGGGCGTTCTCCAGGGCATCGTCGGGACTAATGATACCATCCTGGACCAGTTGTGCTAGGCTCCGGTCGAACGAGACCGTCCCCGGTTCGCGCGAGGTCTGAAGAACATTCCCGAGCTGGGTCAGGGCGCCGTCCCGAATGACTGCTCGCGTTGGTGGCGACGGCATCATGACTTCAGCCACGGCCACAACCCCGCCGCCCATTTTCGGTAACAATCGTTGGCTGACAACGCCAGCTAAGACGGCCGACAGTTGGCCACGAATTTTCGCCTCTTCATCGGAGGGAAAAGAATTGAGAATCTTTTCGACCGTAGCCAAAACGGAGTCAGTATTCATCGTGGAGATCACGAGCCGGCTCGCCTCGGCGGCTTCGAGCATGGCCGCGATCACGTTCTGGTTGCTCGCCTCGGACACTACGATCACGTCAACGTCTTCGCGGCTAGCCGCCATGATCGCTTGCTCGGCGGTCAAGGCGTCCCGACCAACTTCACGCTGTTCGATGATGCTTTTGTCATTGACGAATTGGAATTCAACTGGCTGCTCGATCGTCACTATATTGACTGTGCGGTGCTGGTTGATTTCGTTAATAATAGCGTTCATGGTTGTTGTCCGTCCGGAACCGTAAGGACCGGTAATCAGAACCAGCCCTTTGGTTAGCTGGGTGAATTTTGTGACGGCCTCAGGTAGACCGAGATCCTTCAAACGCTTGACGGTCGTCGGGATGAAATGCAACGAGATGGCTAGCGAGCCGCGCTGGTAGACGGCACTGACTTTAAAACGAATCTGGGGGTTGAGGCTGAAGGCGACGACGACCTCTTTCTGCTGCTGGAGTTGTTGACGCTGGGCATCGGTCAGTAAGGTCGCGGCCACGGCATCAAGAAAATCAGCGCTGCACATCGGCTCGTCATCGAGGGTCACGAGTTTACCATCGACCCGCACGACCGGTGACGTTCCCACGACAAAATGTAAATCCGAGGCGTGCCAACCGGCGGCCGTAGTCAGAATCCGATTCAGGGTAATACTGTCCGTTGAACCCATGCGTCAGTCTCGGTGGAGGACCTCTTTAATCTTGGCCACGACTTCCGACGGCATGAAGTGGGCCTTGATCAGGTAATCGGTCGCCCCGAGATCAAGCCCTTGGACGACATCACTCTTCTGTCCCAAGTTCGTTAAGAGAATGACTGGTACGGAGGCGGTTGGCGGATTTTTCTTTAACGCTTTTAAGACATCGAAGCCATTCATCTTCGGCAAGAGGATATCCAATAAGATGAGGTCGGGTGGACTCTTCTTCGCTTGAGCTAAGCCCTCTTGGCCATCATTCGCCAGCTTCACGGCAAACCCTTCCATGGTTAATTTTGTGACGTACATTCCGGCCAGGAAGGTGTCGTCTTCGACGAGGAGAATGGAGGGGCGTTGTGGATCGGCCATAGGTCGTGGGTTAAGCTCTGGTGGCATCCCAGACTTCCTCAATGGTGGTTTCACCTTTGAGGGCTTTAAAAATTCCGTCCTGTTTCATGAAGAACATGCCTTGACTGACGAAATCATGCTGAATATTAGCGATCAGGTCGCCGCCAGAAACAATGATTTTTTTAATCGCTTCGGTTACTTCAAGCACTTCAGAAATCGCGATCCGGCCTTTATAGCCTGTATTTTCGCAGCGGACACAGCCCTGGCCTTGCCAAAACTTCAACGGCGAGACATAGCTATATTCTTTCGGCCAGGCAGTTTTCGGGAGACCGCTGAGGGTGGCAAAAACTTCCTGTTCGAGATCCTTCGGCATGGTTATTTCTTTTTTACAGTATGGACAGACACGGCGGACCAACCGTTGGGCCATGACAACATTGAGCGACGAGGCAATGAGGAAGGGCTCAATTTTCATGTCAATCAGCCGCGGCACGGCGCCAAAAGAGTCGTTGGTGTGGAGCGTCGATAAAACGATATGCCCGGTTAAGGCCGCGTGCACCGCCAAAGCGGCGGTTTCATTATCTCGAATTTCTCCGACCATGATGATGTCCGGGTCTTGACGAAGAATCGAACGTAGACCGGCCGCAAATGTCAGGCCGACTTCGGGGTTCACCTGCGACTGGTTGATCCCCTCCATGTAGTACTCGACCGGATCTTCCAGGGTGATAATGTTGACGCCCTCTTCGTTCATGATGTTAAGCAAGGCGTAGAGTGTCGTTGATTTTCCAGAACCCGTCGGACCAGTGATGAGGAACATGCCGTGGGAACGCGTCGTCGCGTCCTTCATGACCTCTAGGTTCCGGCCATCGAATCCGAGCGTGTTCAGGGTAATCATGTTCGATGAGGTGTCGAGAATCCGCATGACCACCTTTTCGTTGTTGATGAGCGGCAAGGTTGAGACACGGTAGTCGATATCGCGACCCTCAATGTTCATGCGGAAACGTCCGTCCTGTGGCACCCGTGTTTCATCAATCTTGAGGTTCGACAAAACTTTAATACGTGCCACGAGCGAGGAGTGGACGTGCTTTGGCAGAACGAGGGAGGTATGAAGAATACCGTCAATCCGGTACCGAATACGGGTCTCGTTCCCAACCGGTTCGATGTGCACGTCTGAGGCCTTGCCTTCGACGGCGTGGCGTAAAACAACCGAGACAATTTTTGAAACCGGGGCGGTCTTGACGACTTCTTCTAAGCCTTTGTCCGAGACATCAACCTTCTCGAGTTCTTTCGTTGCGCCTTCTTCGGCTCCTTTCAACGCTTCCTCCACTTCCGTTGACAGACTTTCGTACTGCCGGAGAACGTACTTTAAACTGGCCGCCGAGGTCAGGAAGTATTTAATCCGAAAGTTATTCTTCCGAGCAATGTACTCAATCGCATCAAGGGCCTGGAAATTTGTTGGGTCAACCATGGCCACGGACACCTCCGCCCCGCTGTGGTTGAAGGCGACCATTTGGTAGTTCCCAGCTAATTCCTGGGGTAGGATATTGAGCGTTTCGGCTCGGACAATTTTCCCAAAGAGGTCAACCGTTGGAACATTGTAGAGAACGCCTTTCGCTTTCAGTAAATCTTCATCACGAACCGCGCCTGATTCTTCAATCACGCGGTCAAGATTCTCGTGCTGTTGCTGGGCTTTCGTTTGCAGCTCGCCTAATTTGGCGGCGGTCAGGGCCTGATCCTGGAGGAGGATATCAGCAAGTGTATTCGTCGTGTTGGCTTGGGGAACGGCCATGGACTACTGGAATGGTTGAGGTTGTCCAGACTCCGTATTGACGTCGACATTCAGGTTGGTTCCGTAGGTTTGGAGATCGGTGTAACGGCTATCGTTGAGAATCGCTTCGCCATAATTCGTGATGACCTGCCGGCCGGCCGGTCCAGTCGTCGTATTGGTCGCGCCGCTCGAAGAAAAGTACGAGCGGGAGAGAAAATATCCAACCACGCCAATCGCTAAAATAACGCCGGAAACAATAAAGAGGCGGGTCGAGTTCGATTGACGTTTGACGAGTGCCATACGTTACTTTGTGTTCGGTAAGTAATAGGTTCGCACGGTCAGGGAGTAGGCCGCGGCGGCGGTCTGACCGGAAGAGATCCCGAACGACAGCTCGATCACATCGAGCAGGCGTCGACTACGTTCCGTGACCGAGAGGAAGCGCTTGAAGTCATCATAACTCGTTCCTCCAGCGACCGTAATGGTCGCATCCTGTGTTTTAAGGTTCAGCGATGTGGCCGCGGCGGCGTTCGCTTGTGGAGTGGAAGATGTTCGAGAACTCCCAGCGGCCGAACCAGTTTCTCCGAGCTGGCCACTCTGGCTCAATTTCAAGCTTTCTAGTTTAACGTTGGCCGCGGCGGCAACATTCTTGACGGTCAGGAGGAGACCGGGGAAATCAGGGCTGGAGGGAAGGAAGTCATCGATCGAGGCCAAGGTCTCGGCGGAAATCGTTTGGTGGAAGCGATCAATCGATAAGCGGAGAGCGGCTAAGTACGTTTGCTCGGCTTTCAGGTCTTGCTCGGCCTTCGTCCGTTCAGCCAGACTTGTGGTTTGGATTTTTGACAATTGCTGCCCTAAGATCAGCCAGTACCCGAGACCTAAGATAATGACGACCACCGCGCCAGCTAACCAGCGGAAGTAGTCCGAGAGAAGTGATGTGATTGAGGTAGGGAACTTCATGGAGTAGGCGTTGAGGCTACTGGTGCAGCGGCGGTGACCGTGTTCTCTAAGAGTTCGGGCAGAATAGTCATCGTGACCGTAAAGTTCACGCGATCCCCTTGATTACTTTTTTGAAGGGTCGCACCGGTAATCGCAAACGATGAGATGAAGTCATGATTCGTCACTGCCTGCTGGAAAACGAGGTATTGCTTTGCGACTTCGTCGAATGAACTGGTCGAGGCTGATAAGGTCATCGCGCCGGTGATATCGCCAGAGAATGACGTCCCGTAGGTAACGGAAGGCAGGGTGTACCGCTCGAGCTGAGCGAAAAACCGAGTCCAGCGAACATGTCGATCAACGAGTGCCTGGACGGCGGAGAGCTTTTTGGTCGTCGAGGTCACAACTGCTTGGTCAGGAGCAAGCCGTTGAACATCGGATTGAACTGCTTCAAGCTGTTGCTTGGCTGAAGATACTTGCTGTGTCAACCGGCTGGCATAGAACCGTAATCCAGCATACATCGCCAAGACCACGGCTGCGGCGCCCAGGGCAATAAAGCCTAGCTGCATCATTTTCTGGCGAGGATTGAATGTCGAAACAAGGTCCTCGGTCAGGAGGTTGACATTATATCCGCCCTCTTCGTCAGGCAGTGGGATAACCGCTGGGCGGGAAGCTTTTTTTGTTTCACTTAGGATACGTTCCGGCGCAGTTGTTCGTCCGAGACTCATTTTTCCTGTCCCCGGCCGGGTTGGCGCCACGGTCGGCGGAAGGCCGCTCGGGCTCGGACGGCGGCGGAATAATGATCGGAAAATTCCCCCGATTCCCGGTTTTTCTTCGGCCGAAGGGTCGGTCACGGCAAACTCCCGGCGCGGTTCCTCAGGTTTCTTCGGAGCCTCCGGCTGCTGCGTATCGTGAAGAAGATTAATCTCGGGCATGATGTTAGGCGACGATTTCTCGCATGGCTAATCCGATCGAGACCGCGAAACGCGGACCAATTTCTTGCAACACGGGTTTGAGCTCGACCGGGTAGACGACCCGTGCCCAAGGATCACCAATGAATGTTTTGATCGACAAGGTTTTTTCTAGATAGGCTGGCAGGTTGAGGAGAAAAGCTGAACCGCCGGCCAGAATAATTTTTTCAATCGGACCAGTCCCCTGGTTCCGGTAGAGATTCAAGACGAAGCGGATTTCATTCACAATCGAGCTCAGGACGAATTCAATTGTTTTTGGGACCTGGGAAATTGATTGTTGGCTGGTACTCAAACCGAAGTCGCGTTTGAATTGTTCGGCCCGATCGTGATCAACGGTCATGCTTTGGGCAATCGACTTCGTAATCGTATCTCCGCCCACATCGATACTGCGATTGATCAAGGGAATACCGTCGACCATGATAGCGATGTTCGTTGCGACGGCACCGATATCGACGATCATGACCGGCGCCGGATCACTCCCGATTAAGGAGCGTTCGAGAGCCAGCGCTTCGGTTTCAAGGTTCTCGAGCTGTAAGTCGGCGGCTTTAAAAATATCAATGTATCGCTTGACTAAGCTCTTGGGGGCGGCCGTAATCAGGACGCGGAGGTTCTTCGGGGCGCGATCGGCAGGCTGGCCTTTGACTGGACTTTCCTTTAACAGTTTCCAGTCCAAGACAAGGTCATCGATCGGCATCGGTACAAATTTTTTTGCTTCCCAACGAACGGCCGAATTGAGTTCTTTCCGGGTCATCAGGGGTAGGCTGATGATCGAACTAAAAACAGTGAAGCTCGGCAAGGCCGCGATCACTTTCGTGGTCGTCACGCGTGCCTCGCGTAAGAGCGATTTTAGGGCAGCCGTGACCGATTGTTGGCTAGCGGCGGCGTCACTTTTGACGATGTCGTTCCGCTGTTCAATGTAGCCGTAGGTCATCAGGCGCGGGCGGCCGTTATCGTCGCCAATTTGCACCACCTTGAGGCTAGAAGTGCCGATATCTATTCCGAGAAAGCTTTGTTTTGGAGAAAATGCTGGCATAGCGTCAATGAAGAGTCCATCAGCCCAGAAATCTTGAGAACGAGAGCATGGGCTAGAAAGAACGCCTTATCCACCTTTTGAGTATAGCATAAAATCTACCGCAAGTCAAAGTACTGATGCTGCGATCCGGCTACTGATTGGCTCCTGAGGTATTTGGCAAAGCGCTAGCGAAATCCGTCATGCCCGGCAGGGGGTTTGACTGGAAACGACCATCGAAGATAATCAATTCCGATGGAGACGGATTGTCGATGGTGCCAGCATAGGTCCGATTAAATCCAAAGGCTTTCGCGATCAGGAGACCTCGGATAGTTAAGGGGTACTGACTGCCGTTCGATACGTACGTGCAGCTCGCTTGAGACCCTGGAGCCGTGCAAACCGTACCGAGTACATAGTACGTCCCGACCATGTTGGTGACGGTTTGGTCAATGAAGAGGTTGCCTTTGACAATGACGACGAATGAGGCGAGCGAACGAAGGTCAGAAATAGTAGAAACACTGTCTGAGTGATAGGTCAATTGGTTGTTGACGCGTAAGTTACCGTTGACAATCAACACTCCCGCCCCGCTGCTGATGGGTGAAGTGGTCCCTGGCAGGAATCGAAGGAGCTGGTTGATCGTAATCGTATCGCTCCCCCCGGTCCCAACGGTAAAGATCTTCCCATTGAGCGGGATGTGATTACCGCCAAGGGTATCAGGACCATAGTCAGGAAAGCTATAACTTATGTCGTTGGTCACGTCCGGAGCCAGCGCCACGATCGGGGTGCCAAATTTATTCCTCCCGCCACCGACATCTTTTTCTAACCCGGTGACATCAAGCCGTCCGAGAACGTTCGTGTAGCTATTCGTTGGACCGCCGGAGGGGATAGTTGGAGCTTGCGACTGCAAACCGGCCGCGCCTTGGACCGAGCAGAAACTGGTGATGGAATTACCGGCTGAGATGAGGTAGGTGGCGTTGCATAAACCTCCCGGCGCGGGAATAGTTAAACTATTTCCAACGCGTCCCTTAGCGTAGATATCGCCAAGACGAGTCTGTAAGTACGGCGGGTTACCAACCTGGAGAAAACTGAAGTCCAACCATCCCAAGGCAGAACTCCAGGCGTAGCCGCTGAACTGTTGGCGCTGGGGATTAAAATTGACTCCGTACTGACTACAGCTCGACACTTGCTGACAGGCGGCGCCTTGGACACATCGGCCCTTCCCCCCGGTACAATCGGGGTCGCCCGAGCAAATTGTTGTTTGATCAAGCGAGCAGACGCTCTTCGGGCCGCAGCTCTTCCCACTACCGCAGACGGCATCCGTCGTGCACGGTTGGGCAGTTCCCTGGCAATAGTAGGTACAATTTGTTCCGGACAAACAGCTGTGTTGCTGGTTGTCCTGGCAAAAACTACACGATAAGGCACCGGTACAGTTTTGACAGTTGTAATACCCGTAGTTTGGTGCGGTGCTGGCGCAAGCGGTGCCGCTTGTCCCGCCGCAGACATCGGCTCCCCGAAGATGGACCCAGCTGTTGGGGATATCCTGATTCGGATCATTGGGGTTCGCCATCGTCAGGAATTGACCCCAACCATCAATAATATCTCCGTTATTTTGTAGCCGGTAGCAGGTATCCACGTTACTAGCACAGGAACTCCCTGGCGTGGCCCCGGTGTCAGCTTGATTAAAGGACAACCATCCTAAGCCGGTGCATGCTTGGGGACTGCCGTTATTTGATCCACAAACTTGTCGAAGGGCCGGAGGAGAGGATAACTTCGTGCTAGTTGCCTGAGGCGTTTGGGTACCGACCGGTAGGTCGGTTTTTCCTTCGCAGTCAAGATCGACGGCACAGACAACGCCCTGGTCTTTTTGACAGCGGCCATAGCAATCAAAATCGCGGTTACAGGCATGGTTATGGTCGCTAAAGCACCAGCGGTTCGTTCGATCACAGGCGCCGGTCATCGAGTAGGTATTGGGTCGGCCAGCCAGCAGGGCAGTGCCTTGGCAGGAGCCTAAACTGGTCGCTTCTTGGTCTTCGTGTGTGGCTGACGTGTATTGCTTACCAAACCAAGCTCGGCCGGAGAGCTGGTTGTTTTGGAAATCAAGACCAAACGTATCCGGGCTCCGAGTACAGAGCGATGATCCGCTGGCGTCGCGTTGATTGGCACAATTCGAGGAAATCCAGCCAAGCGTAGCGTTACCCGATGACACCGGTGAGGCCGTGCCAACCCAGATCCCGCCGGTCACGTTGCCTGAGCGGTGCTGGGCAATAATTGAGTTTTGACCGACGGCGTAGGTATGTTGAGGATCAACTGCCCAGACGCCATTAAGTCGGTCAGTCGACGTCGCGTCATCCCGCTCAACGATAAATGCGTTCGCGTCACCGCCACCGATTCCCACTGCACGGCCGTCGGACGTCGACATGATATTCCCCGCTTCGCCAACGGCCGTCACGACAAAGCGATCATAGGCCGGCAAGGCTGGCTCATCGACCGCTTCAACGTGCAGGTCATCACACCAGACCTGAGCGCCATACGTACCCTCACATTGAATCTGCAGAACCATGCCAGCATCCGTCGGGCGGGGACTTTTCGTCCCGCCGAGAATTCGAGGGAAGAACTGCGTATTATTAACCGAGATCGTGTAGTCGAAGGTCAAGAAACCTTTGCCGTCAGCCTTGGGATCGCCGGTTGTATTACCTTGATTGGCGGTCCGAATAGCCGAACGGTTTTCATAACTGCAGTCCGGTTCATCTTGGGGATCGCTGTATCCGCCAGTCGGGCAGAGTATCGATACTCCGCCTTGAGGGTGCGGGGCGCTCGCGGCGCCCGTGAACTGCACTTTGTATTTTCCGGTGACGTGTATTTTTCGCCCCTCCCAGTTCGTCAACGGGACAGTTTGGAAAACCGCATCAAAGCCCGTGTATTGGGGATTGGTGTTCGTATTACAGTTCGACTGGCTATTGTAGTAAACAGCCGGAGCTACTTTGAGAGCATAGGTGCCATGATCCACATTACTTGATCCGCCTTCAACGATGACGTCTTTACTGTTCTTGTTATTGACGGCATCAAGACAATTCCCGGCGCTGTTATTGGTACCAAAGAATGAGTCGGAGGCCAACCAGGTCGTGGCATTGTCATTCGGCAGATCGGTAGCAGCATTACTCGGATCCGAGTCCCAGGATTCAAAATCCGGGTTGCGCAGGAGATTTTGGCCGGTTCCACCCTGTTGTTCAACGCTCGTGATACTTCGCAGTACCGTGCCCGACGTGCCGCTGAGCGGCCCCGTCAGGGTGTTGGAACCTTCGTCGTAACGATAGACTCCTTTGGACGAGGCAATCCAAATCGTGACGTAATTCGCGCTGTGATCCGGTCGGATCGACGGAAGATTGCCAACGGTCAAGCCGTAGAAACAGGCCCCGCTAAGTGACTTCAATGAGAATACAACACCGCCAGAAATTTTGTACAAACCGCTTGTTTGGCTGCCAGAATTTGTACAGTCGCGATCGAGATGATGCTTGCCGTTAATATCCGTTGTCGTGGCGGTCGTGCCCACGGCATATGCAGTTCGGTTCAAGGCGTAGGCCAAACCCGTAATATTTTGAGTGTTCGGAAAGGAAATTTGATCCCACGTGTCTTTTGTTGTTCCCGCCACATAGTACACTGAGTGGCTGTACAACATGCCGTTGGCCCCACCAGCCACGATACCGGTGACGAAATTCTGGTCGGCGGCCATGGCGTAGACATCGCTGTCCAAGTTGACGTTGTGGCCGGCCTGCGTACAGTCTAATTTATTGAGGTCACGCACCCGGGCGCGATAGAGGTTGCGCCACGTTTCGGGCACGCGTTCAAGGTGCTCGTTCGTGTCAAAAAAATGAATAGTTGAGCAGCCGTCCCGAGCATCAGCCTCGCCGCCAAACCATATTTCAGCGTTTCCATTTCCCGGTGGGGCTTGGCCGACGACTGAATAGAATGTTGTTGGCTGATTCTGGCCGTCGAAATTATTGTCTGAATCTGATTCGACGTTACTCCATTGCGTACCGTCGAAATGGTAAATACTCCCTTTGTCGAGCCACGGCCACCCACCCGCCAGACCGCGCGTGTCTGCCCCGACCGCCCAAATATCATAAAAGTTTTCTTCGTCTCCGGTCGGATCATTCGCCAGGTTGTTTCCCGTGGGTAACCGAGCATGTCGGGCATTTCCCCACACCCCGTAGAACGTGGTCGGAATAATATTGACGGTGCTGATTGATGGCGCCTCAAAGCTGGCCTGAGAGGATCGGCTGATCAGCAGCGGTAGGCACAAAGCACCCACCATCGCTAATTTCAGCGCTAAGCTCATTCGACGAGAAGCGTCAGGCGTTGATTGATGCGTTGGTGGTCGTTGTTCCATGGTCGCTAGAGTTGAATGTCTCCGCCGTCGGGACTTTCCTCAGGTCCGGTGCCAACCGCTGCTGGTCCGGCCGTGGCCGTAACTGAAGTGTAATTGAATCCCGAACCACTGGCGACCTTCAGATACCGCGGATAAGGATTCGCTTCGTACACATGGTACGTGTAGACTTTATTTGCAATCATCCCGAAAGCGGTGTCCAAAAAGGTGAACGGGCTCGCATTTGGCCGTTGCACTGCGTAAACGATAGCGAACGTACTATTTCCTCCGATTTTGTACTTCACCCCGTCTTGCGGCTCAAAGACAAAGCTCGGATTCGACGATCGAACAACGAGGAAATACGGGGTATTACTTGAAGCAATAGCGGTCGGCGTGACGGTCACCCCTATGCCAAAGGTGATCGTTTGGGCGGTGACGTTATTGGGCAAAGGAATTGTTTCGCAGTCAAGGGCACAGTAGTTCGCGTTCCCTGACTGATCTTCGTGAATTTCCCGGCTACACAATCCATCGCCACAGAATGGCACGGTCGTACCGAGCGGCGTAGTCGACGGGGGCACCCCAATCACCGCCGCGCCGGCACTGAACCCCTCTTTGAGCAAGACCGTGCCCGACTCGATTGTTGGACTGACGGATGTTTGTAGCGAGAGTCGATCATTCGTGTTCGAGATGATTTGTGACCAGTCAGAGACGCAGTAGTAGCCGAAATTGTTAATCAAGTTCTGACAAGCCGGATCGCCCGCGTTGTAGTTACAGGTGCTATTGAGGCAGAGCCGTCCTCGGTTAATGGCCGTCGGTTCAATACTGAACTTTCCGGAAAAATATCCGGCGTAGTCTTCAATATACCCTGTACTGGCGTAGAGAGCGGTCGTCGTCCCGGCGCCAACGGCGTTATTGGCTTCCGTCAAAAACGTGCTGGCCGTTCCCGGGCCGCTGGCTTTCAGACGAGCATAGCCCGAGTTCGGTGCGTTGTAGCTGGAGATATTTCCGGCCGCTCCACTCGGCGCAGTTTTGACGAGATCAACGAAGGGAGCGCCAAGGGAATTCACCACATTCGCCCAGCTGGTCACGCAGTGGCCGCCTGGGTTACCGGGAGACGCATCATCACCACCCACGAGGTTGCCTGTCCCGTTCAAGCAAATCCGCGAGGCCGGAAGACCGGTCTGGCCAATCAGCAAGGAACCGAGCTTTTGTTGGGTCGTGGCCGACGTATCAAGCGGCGTGGCCGAGCGACCGCCAACAGCCGGACCAGTTGGGTCGATGTAGACTTGGGCGGAGAGCGGACGGGATATCGACAACAATGTCATGACAACAATAGCCACAATGAAGACTGAGCGGGACGAGCGATGATGGAGTCGGGTCGTAATCATGTCTTATCCCTCGCGGCCTTTATTATGAACCAGGATGCCGTTGACGTAGTAGGAATGGTGGCCGCCGACTTCAATATTATAGACCGTTCCCTGCCCGCTCGAGAATTCGAGAGAGACGATGCGGATTGGGCGGGCAGAGAGACCTCGGCCTTGCAGAACTATATCACCGGGTCGCATGTGACCAATCTCTCGCCACATTTTCCACCGGGCGTCGTAGAAGGGGTGAATTGACGTGACGTTAATGGTTGTTCCGTCGGTAAAGGTCACGACGCCATATGCCTGATCAGAGTGCACGAAGGTTCGAAGGATCGGACTCACCACGGTTTGACCAGTGGCTTGATCATAGGTGAAAACGTCGTCGCCAGCCCGAAGGTCAACTATCGGCCGAGGTCCAGCCGGCGTATCAACCAAGGTTGATCCGGTGAAACATCCTTTGGGACCGCCACTGGAGAAGCTGGCCACAATCGATTTATTTGTGCTCATGATAACGGTGCACGTACTCCCCGCTCCAGAGCCACCCGTCGAGTTACATCCGGTCCATCCATTAAAGGTATTGGTCGTGACGATCGAATCAAAACTGATCACAACCGTCGGAGTATTGCTGGAGAGGTAGTAGGCCACGCACCCGGTGCCGGAGCTGGCTGAACAGTGGACAATCTGTCCATCGTTGCTACTGATGAAGGCCGAGCCGTTCGGACTAACCGAGGTTTGTAGTTTATAAATTTGACCAAGTGGGGCGTCAGCTGGGCCGCCGTACCGGGGATAGCTGTTCGCTTGATAAGCGCGATAGCTGTACGTCCCGGCGCCGGGCAAGGTGGTATCCTGTTGTACAAAAGTGTTATTCTGCGTAGCACTGCCGGCATAAACAATAATGTCGCTACCAATAGTTTCGCCAATCGTATAGGCCACGCCATTGACCGGAACAAAACTTGAAGTCAGGCCAACAGATCGGACCACAATAATATTCACTGGTCCAGCCGGTTGTTGGGTTTTCGTGGTAATTGTCATGTTCACCTTGTCACTTGCAATGGCCACTGACAACTGCGGCGTAGGAATCGCAAAGCAATCAATCGGGCAAGAGGCTGCTGTTTCGGGCGGGACGGCCGTCGCGTTACAAAAACTGTCGCCGCAGGTGAAGGTACTTGGTAATCCGTCCGTTGAGCCAGTCGTCGCCGAGGACATGACAATCACTCCGCTGATCACGGCCCCGGGGTTCTGAAGAATCGGGGTACCTTGCTGACGTTTGACATATGTTCCTGAGCCACTGGCGCCGAGTTCAGACCAAGAGGTAATACAAGTTCCACCAGGAACATCATTAAAATAATCTTCCGTCGCTCCATTTAAGCAAATACGACCCTTCGGAAGGAGGGGATCGCTCGTCGGACTCGTCACATAAACAACGCCCGAAAAATAACCGGCTGCATTTTGAGCATTAGTGGGACTTCCGTCATTGCCATAAATTGCTGTTGAGCGGTAACCGCAATCATTATTGAAGAAGCAGCTCTGCCCAGCCATCGGACTGCCGGCGATACAATGGCCGGGAGTCTTGCTGCCATTACGGGGATAATCACAGAGCTGGAGATTTGGACCCTGAACGATCGTTGAAAAGGCTTGCTGGGGAGTCGTCAGTGAGGAGGCTTGAACATGAACGAAGCCGCTTTGGCTGGCATAGTCACCGGTACAAAGAGATTTCGGGGTACCAGCTCCACAGGCGCTACTGGGCGTTGCCAGCGTCCACGCATCTTGGGATAAACTGACAAATGGTCCGCCGAATTGACCGGACAGGTCAGACCACGAAGAAATGCAATTCGTAGCGTCGGCCAGGCTCGTCGCGTTGAGACAGAATTTTTGTGGATTCACGGCCCGCCCGACGCCCAGCGAACCAAGTTTCCGCTGGTCATTCAATGACGAGTTGATAGCCGGCGCGACCGGGCCAGTAAACGAGGTGGACGGGTTGACGTACGTTTGGGCGAGGGCGACCTTCGACAACAATAGTCCACCGAGTCCGAGACCCGCCAAGAGTAAGAGTTGTCGGCGACGAATCATTGAAGTTTTAAGCATTCGGTGAAACTCGGAAACTGTCCACACAAGCAATTGAGCGAGCCGGAATTACATGAGCTATTGCTGATGTTGTATTTAAAGTCCAAATCAATCCCGTCGAGCTTTGACGCGTCAAGCCCCGACCCACGGCCATCATTACCCGACCACCAGACCCGGTAATCACTAATCGCGCATATTCCCGGCGAACAATTGGGGCTACTCGAGCAGATGACACCGTCGGCCGGACCGCCCTGGCAGACGCCGCCGTGCAGAGTAATTTCATCTCCGCCGCTGGCCGTGACATTCAGGTCACCTCCGATATACGCCGGGCCGTTGATTGTTAAGGCCGCCGCACTAGCGCCAGCGCTGACATTGCTGATATAGGCGGCCGCAGTCGTGTTGTTCGAAAAAACTTCCATGGCCGCCCCGCCGCCGGCGCGGGTCTTGGTAAACGTTACGCCTTGGCTGAGGGTAGCCGGTTCAACGTACTGGCCTCCAACCAGGTTCCAAAAGGTCCCGCCGCTGACCGCCGGCCACGTGTCACGGCACAGACCGCCGAGACAAAGGCCGCCGTAGGCGTAAAGGTGGACGGTGGACTTCCCGTTCGGCGAAAATCGTACGGCATTCGTTTCAGACAACCGCTCTGGACGCACGTAGATATCGCTCGAACTAGCGATGTCTGACCCCGACGAACCAAGTTCGAGAATCCCGGACCCAACATCGCCCGGAGCGACGCTGATGACGCCATCGTAGACGGTCGTCGGCGAGGTTGTACTTGAACCTGAAGAGGGGCTGGCCAAGGCGGTTTGACGCCAGAATGTCCAGCTAACGATCAGGGCTAAGAAACTTATGGCAATAATTGAAGATTTCTTCATTAGAAAGCGTTTGAAAAAGCAGCGCAGTGCTTTGAAGGATTCGGCGACGATCCGACTCGGAAGATGGTAAAGCAAATACAGGCGGCCCGGGGTTTCGTATCGTCATCATTACAGGACGTCGCGGGTTCAAGCGTGACATTGTTGCCATTAGCAATATCGGCATCCAGCCCCGAGCCAAGGCCTTCATGAGCAGCGGGCCCGCCGAAAAATCCCTGCCGATGCCAGACTTCTTGACCGTTGATGTAGATCAAACCATTGACGTAGCCATAGGCGTTTAAATTCACTTGACCTTGAGTTTGGAGCGCTGCGCCGGAGCCAAGGTTCGCGACACCGAGTGGGTAAGAGTACGATGCGCCATCAAGAGTCAGCGCTGTCCCGCCGGTCACCGGTGATAAGGAGCTGCCGATATGCACTCCATAGTTCGTATTGATCGGCTGGAGGAAATTGCCGTTGACGGCGTTCGTGAAGGGGTCGGCTACCGGATCGGCCACGATCGTCCAGAGACTTGAGCCGGAACCACTCCCCGATGGCCAACCGTCACTGCAGGACATACTGTTCAGATCAATAATGTTGCTGACATGTTTAAACAGGCAGAGTTTCCCGCTCAGGTAAAAGTCGGCACTGTTCCCATTCCGCGTAAAGTAGGC
This sequence comes from uncultured Gammaproteobacteria bacterium, assembly GCA_964518425.1. Classification (GTDB taxonomy): domain Bacteria; phylum Patescibacteriota; class Patescibacteriia; order SBBC01; family CAIJZX01; genus CAYLHT01. The sequence goes on along the minus strand of CAZFGG010000001.1, from coordinate 107,894 downwards.
GCCATTCGCCCGGGCGGTGAAGGATGGCCGGAAATAGAGGTCACCCGTACTGGCAATATCGCGGCCGAGGTAGCCGAGCTCAAGAGCAGCATTGTCGGCATTCGAGACAACACTGACGACGCCTTGATAGACACCAAGTTTCGTGAACGGCGCGCTCGATGGCCCGTTCGTGATTGGGCCGGCGATCGCGGGTCGTGACGCCAGAGCAACAAAACTGACGAAGCTGACGATGAGCGTAATAATCGGAATTGAGCGCATGGAACTATGAAGCGGTTAGCGGTTTCGAGCACAGATCGCCCCCCGTGCCCGGCGGGTTAGCTCGGAGGTAGTTCTTCGGAGCGCTCAAATAACAATCGCAGATTTGGCGCCAAGAGAATACTCCACCGCCGAGGTCGAGAAACGGCTGGCACGACCCATAAGCGTTGTTGAGCGCTGCGGTCTGGCCGCTATCGGCCGTCGCATATTCCCCATAGGCGCTACAGGTTCCAGCGCCGGCTTGGCCATCACACATGATATTATTTCCAGCTGCTGGCGACCCACCACCAGCGCCAAAATCAAACGCTGATCCAGCGCAGACTGTTTGACAGTTCTGTGTACACGTCGGCGAAACACCGGTTCCGCCAGCTACCGTCACTAAGTGCCCGCGGACACAGGCGTCGCCCCCTGGACAGTTGAGTGAGGTCACACAGGCTGCTCCGGTACTCACACAATGCTTCGCTGCCGGGCTGGCGGCGCAGATTGAATCGGTCGTGCTGCACATTGTTTGACATGTCGCGCCGCCGATGCACTTGGTCGCGTCGGGACCGGTGTTGTTGCCATTAGGACAGGGGGTTCCGGCATTCGTGCCCGGATTCGTTCCACCGACACAAAGGTAACCGGACGTCGTTCGTAAGCACATCCGGTGGATCGTCGATGGGCCGGCCGTTTGGGCCTTCCAGAACAAATTCCCATTCGTTGGGAACAGCATGGGGGTCGTCCCATCAAAGGTATCAGCGTCAATGTGGGTTTTGATGTTATTGAGCTGGCTATAGACGTTCGCCGCATTGTAGGGCGTCACGCCTCCATTTGCGCCGATTTCCAAGTCATTCCCAGCGTAGAGGAGAGCCCGTAGTTTCCCGAAAATATCAACTCGGCCGCCGACGGTTGAGCCCAGCCCGGAATTGTAATATCCGGTCGTCAATCCCTGAAACCCGTTCAAAATAACGGCCGGAGCGTTAGCATTGGTTTCGACGTCAAGGCCGGTCCCGTTCGCACTCGGAACCGGATTGGCCAGCGTGCCGGCGCGAATTGAGTCAACCACCGGCGAACCGGAAATTGGTTGGAGATCAGTCATGCTGCCAACCGTGGTCGTCTGCCAGTTCGTATCGCCCGCCCCGCCGGTGCTTGGCCATAAGCCCCGGCAATCCCAAACTCCTGCGCCGTTTGGATTCAGACAGAGTCGCCCAGTTCCGAGATCAAGTACGGATTCCGCATATGTCGCGTATTTATAGAATCGCGGGGCAACATTACTGCAGACCCCACCAGTGCAGGCTGCTGGCGGACAGGCTTGGCCATTATTCACCCCGCCGATACACATCTTCTCGGGCAGGCTCCCCGGGCGGAGGTAAATCGTCGTGCTACTCGCGATATCCCGGCCAAGGTTACCAATCTCCATCACGTCAGCTCCACCGGGCGGGACGACCGAAATTACTCCCTGATAGACACCCAGCTTCACAAACGGCGGTTGTCCCCCGCCGCCGGTTATTGGTCCGGCTATTGCGGTCCGACCAATCACGATCAAGCTGAAGAGTAAGAGGGCCGCGGAAGAAATGAAGATCGGAAGCGTTCGGGGCATGCGTTTAGCAATCAAGCGGACATTGCCCTATTTCGCTGGCACTGCAGAGACCATCGCCACAGCTTAATGTAGGATTTAATGTGGTGGCTGGTTGTCCGAGGATCAACGAGGGGACCTCAACCGGCCCAACAACCCCGGCGTTGCCTTGGTCGGGAACCGGAGCAATGGACGTCCTGAGCTCTTGGAGACGGATAATGTTCGTTGTGGTCGAAATGAGATCGGACCACTTCGTAATACATGTCCCAACTGGATTGCCATCGTTTGCTGCGTCGTTCAAGCAGAGCTTGGCATCGTTCGTTTTATTGCCGATGAAGAGCGTTCCGCCGAACTGAGCAGCGTAGTTCGTGTCCGCTAGACCATTGGCCCGCAGAGCATTGTGCCCGGCGGCGGCATTCGGTTCAACAATCAACGAGACAAGGTGGCCAGAGGCGCTATTGCCTTGCAGTCGGCTATAGCCGATATCAAGACCAGCCGAGTTGTCGGCAAAGCGTCGCAAGAAAGAACCACTGACCGAACCGTTGAGGTCTTGCCAGGTGGTAATACAGGTACTATCAGTTGTGCCTTTTGCTGGATCGGCGTTCAAGCAGAGGCGGCTGCATCCGGTTGTCGTGCCCCCATTGCAGTTCGCGATTTTTCCGCTTCGATCACCAATGAGGAGCGAACCTTCTTTTAACTGGTTGACGCTTGAGGCATTGAGGAACTGCGGTACCTCACCGACACCGTTGACTGAAACATAGTTTGTTGGATACCCCTTTGGTTCAGTGAAGGCCCGCGAAACAAGCGGCATAGTCGCGACAGCCATGAAGAAAACTGCCAGCAAGGTTGTGCGTCGCAGGGTTGATGGTCGGTCTGTATTTTTTCGGTTTCGTGACAAGACCAAATCCTTAGATATTCCGATGAATTTTTTTGGAGGATTGGACCGAAGAGGACTCTCGTACTATACCATACTTCTCCTCGATTCGCAACCTCGGCATGCGACCGGTTTTGCTTCTCTCTCCTGACCACGGTATACTTGATCCACGTTATGTCACCCACCCCCTCATCGGTCGAAGAACATCGTCAGCAGGTCCGCCTGTTCTGGGTTGTTCTGAGCCTGGCGGCTGGTCTGGTGGTCGTGGCCCTGGTGGTCAACTATGTCCAGCAGCATCAACGACGAACCCCGCGCGTGCAGACCGTCGCGCCAACCGCTACTCCTCGTTCGTTTCAAGACATGATCGGGAGTGTAACCGCAGTTCAAGGCTCGGCGCTCTCCATCGATGTCATTATTACTGATGACTCAGGACAACCGCACCATCGTCTCTACACCGTCAGCGTCGACGAGCACACGATCATCAAATCTCTCACTGGTGACCGGCTGAGTGACCTGAGCCAGGACCAGCTGCGTGCGGGTGACCAGGTTCAAGTTGCATCGGATGTCAACTTAGCCCTGACCGATCATTGCACGGCCACCAAAATTTTTAAACTGCTTACTTCGTAATCTTTCTCTATGCCTATTCTCTGGGTTATCGTCGGACTGATCGTTCTCATCTTACTCTGGATTTGGGGAGCCTATAACGGTTTAGTCAGGCTCAAGAACCAAACGGACGAAGCCTGGTCTGATATCGACGTCCAGCTGAAACGCCGCTACGATCTCATTCCGAACTTAGTTGAGACAGTCAAAGGGTATGCCACGCATGAGCGCCAAGCTTTTGAAAATGTGACGGCCGCCCGATCGGCCGCCATGACCGCTCAGGGACCACAAGCCAAAGCCCAAGCGGAAAACCAATTGGCCGGGACGTTGAAGACGCTTTTTGCCGTGGCTGAGGCCTATCCCGAGTTGAAAGCCAGTCAGAATTTTTCCCAGCTCCAGGACGAACTGTCTGACACCGAAAATAAGATTCAGGCCGCCCGGCGGTTCTACAATGGCAACGTCCGTGATCTGAACACTCGGATTCAGTCATTCCCGACCAACGTCTTCGCCCGGAACCTCGGTTTTACCACCCGTGAATTCTTTGGGCTGACTGACGAAGCCGCCAAAGAACCAGTCAAGGTCCAGTTCTAAGGCGTTGCCGCTGATGGCAACGACCTATGATTTCGTAGCGGCCAACCGACGGAAGTCGATCGTTTTGGTCATCGTTTTCGTGGCGGTGGTGGTTTTGATCGGCTGGGTATTCACACGATTGCTCCAAGCCGGGCCAGGCGGGCTGATTATTGCCATTGCCTTCGCGACCGCCACCAGCCTGACCGGATATTTCGCCGGTGACCGTATCGCCCTGGCCACCGCTGGCGCCCAAGGACCAATTCAAAAATCAGACAGCCCCGCGCTGTACAACCTGGTCGAGAATTTATGTATCGCCAACGGCCAGCCCACGCCGGCGATCTACGTTATTCCCGACCGGCAAATCAACGCCTTTGCGACCGGCCGTGACCCAAAACACAGTTCCCTAGCGGTGACAGTCGGCGCGGTCGAACAACTCAAAAATGAAGAGCTGGAAGGCGTCCTGGCCCATGAATTATCCCATGTCAAGAACGAGGACGTCCGGTACATGACCTTGGTCGCAATTCTGGTCGGTCTGATCACCTTGCTCTCAAACTATTTCTGGCGGTGGAGCTGGTTGGGCGGGCGGAGGCGGAGCAATAACGATAATGGGAACCAACTGCAGGCTGTCCTGATGATTGTCGGCTTAGTTCTCCTCATCCTGGCGCCACTGATCGGCCAGCTGATCCAGTTGGCCGTCTCGCGCAAGCGCGAGTTTTTGGCCGATGCTTCAGGCGCTCTGCTCACGCGCTATCCGGAAGGATTGGCCCGAGCCTTGGAGAAAATTCGCGACACCACGGCCGAACCGTTGCATTCCGCCAATCATGCCACCGCCCATTTGTTTTTCAGCAATCCATTTGGTCCAGTCTCGACCGGACTAGCAAAACTTTTTAGTACCCATCCGCCAATTGATGAACGAATCAAGGCATTGCGACAGATGGGTGGACTTGACAAAACTTCAAAATAATTGCTAGGCTGAACGGCAATTGAACGACTATGGACCAGCTGGAACCAGAGATTTATAGTAAATTTTCATCCCACCTCAAAAGCTCGCTGAACTTTGCGGCTGAGCTGACCTTGGAGTTAAAAAATCGCTACGTTAACCCGGAACATCTCCTTTTTGGTTTGGCTGAAACCAAGGGCGGAGTGGCGTATGAGATTCTTCGAAAATCCGGCCTCAAACTCGACGCTTTACGTGATCTGATTAGTGTTCGCAACGAACCTGTCCTGAAACCCGGGCAGACCTTGACCATGACTGATTTGCAATTCTCGCTGCCCTCAAAGCGGGCCCTCGAAAAAGCCGTTCTCTGCGCCGCCAATTACCGACATAAGTACGTCGGCACGGAGCATCTGTTCTGGGGGTTGCTTGAAATCGGCGACCCGACCCTGGAGCAAATCATGAAAGAGAATAACATTGATGCTCAAGAGGCCAAGGGACAGCTACTCAAAGTCTTAAAGAATACTTCGCGTTTTCCTGATATCTCCGGTTTCTTTGAAACCGGCAAAGTCGGTCCAGACGAAGCGGTCGCTATTCCGACCGGCGGACGGCCGCACGGCGGCGACAGTAAAACGCCGGCCCTGGACTTCTTCGCGACTGATCTGACAAACCAGAAAGTCCAGAAAACCATCGACCCCGTTGTTGGACGACAAGGAGAAATCGAGCGAGTGATTCATATTCTTTCCCGCCGGACCAAGAATAATCCGGTGCTGATTGGCGATCCGGGTGTCGGTAAGACAGCCATTGTTGAGGGTCTGGCTAAAAAAATGGTCCACGGCGAAGTGCCCGAAGCACTGATGAATAAGAAAATCTTAGCGCTCGATTTAGGTCTGGTCGTGGCCGGAACGATGTACCGAGGGGAATTCGAATCGCGATTGAAACAGATCGTCGACGAGATCAAAGCTGACCCGAATATCATTCTGTTCATCGACGAATTGCACACGATCATCGGCGCCGGGTCAGCCTCGGGATCCATGGACGCGGCTAATTTGTTAAAACCAGCTCTAGCCAAAGGCCAAATCCGAACGATCGGCGCGACAACAATGGAAGAGTACAAGAAGCACATCGAGTCTGACGCCGCCTTAGAGCGCCGTTTTCAGCCGGTTGTCGTTGATGAACCAAGCCCGGAAGAAACCGTCCAAATCCTGAAGGGCATTAAAACGAATTACGAGCGGTTCCACCATGTCCACATTACAGACGAAGCGATTGAGGCGGCCGTGCAACTGTCCGGACGGTATATCCAGGACCGCTTCTTACCCGATAAGGCTATCGATTTAATTGATGAGGCCGCCTCTAAAGTCAAGGTTGGAAAGGGCGGTTCGACCGCGGCCAAACAACTTCGAGCATTCCAGGAGGAGCTGGAACACGTTCATACCCAGAAACACCAGGCCGTCCAACACGAGCAGTTCGACCGTGCCCTCCAACTTAAAACTCAAGAAGAGCGGCTGACGGATAAGATCCAGAAACTTCGTGAACGGGAGAGTAAGGGCTCAATCGCCTTCGTCGGATCAATCACCAAGCGAGAAATCGCCGATGTTGTCTCGCGCATGACGGGCGTTCCATTAACCGACTTGATTAAAGAAGAGCGGGACCGGCTCCTCCATCTCGAAGAACTCTTACAGCGTCGCGTCGTCGGTCAAGACGAGGCGATCCATAGCATTGCCGAGTTTGTCCGGCGGTCACGCGTCGGCTTGAGTAATCCGAATAAACCGATTGCTTCGTTCATTTTCCTCGGTCCGTCCGGCGTCGGAAAAACAGAGACGGCCAAGGAAATCGCCCGGACCGTGTTTGAAGACGAGAGCGCCTTAATCCGCATTGACATGTCGGAATTCCAGGAGAGCTTCAACATCAGTAAACTTATCGGCGCGCCAGCTGGATACGTTGGCTATAAAGAAGGGACGAAGCTGACCGACGCGGTCAAACGGAAACCGTACGCCGTTGTTCTGTTCGACGAAATTGAGAAAGCCCATCCTGACGTTTTCAACTTACTCCTCCAGGTGCTGGATGAGGGCCACCTGACCGACGCCATCGGGAAGACAATCAACTTCAAGAACACCATCGTCATCATGACGTCGAATGTTGGGCTGCAAACGTTTAACCAAGCCCAGTCGATCGGCTTTGAAGTCACCGGAAGCAAAGATCGTCAGCAACTTGATCAGCGGTACGATCAACTCAAGGCTGGCGTTCTGGCCGATTTACAGAAGCGTTTCCGGCCGGAATTCCTCAACCGCCTGGATAAAATTATTGTCTATAAGCCGCTCAATCTTGACTCGGTCGAGAAGATTGTTGACCTGCAAATTGAGGAAGTCGCCGTCCGCCTGCGGCAGCAAGGGTTGAAATTATCATTATCTCCAAAAGCCCGCCGCTTGATTGCTGAACAGGGATTTAGCCCGGACTATGGCGCCCGAGCCATCCGCCGCGTTATTCAAGAGCACGTGGAAAACCCTTTGGCGGGGCTGATGTTGAGCAACCAAGTCAAATCAGGTCAGACAATTCGGGTCGGGGTCCACCAAAATAAGGTGACCGTCGAGCGGCTCGACAAAAAACAAAAGTAGTTCGTCGTTCAGTGGCTTGGCGTCCGCCGAACAGCGGTAACGCTGAATTCATGCCTTCTGTTTTCTCAACGATTATCCCAACCTTCTTCCCTCCTCTCTGCGTTCACTGTGGCGCCGAGGGCGCCTGGCTATGCTCACATAGCCTAACCATTCTTCACAACGAACCAGTCATTCACAATCCACTGGACATCGCAGGCGTTGATCAGGTCGTCGCTCGGGGTTCATATGACTGTCTACCCTTACAAAACATCGTTACAAAACTGAAGTACCACTACTGGTCAGGGCTAAGGGAGGGTTTGCCGATACTGCTTGAGCCTATTGGCGCTCTTGAGGCTGACGCTATTGTTCCTGTACCGCTTCACCCGCGTCGGCAACGTGAACGAGGGTTCAACCAGGCGGATCTGGTCAGTCGCGCGTTGGCAATGATCATGAACCGACCAATTGTCCAGATACTCGCGCGTCAACGTTACACCACCCCGCAAGCACTGTTAACGGCACACCAGCGACGGCAGAATATTCTTGGCGCGTTTGCCTCGTCGTCACGACGTGCTTCAATCCCCCGGTCCGTTGTTCTTGTTGACGACGTTATCACGACGGGCTCAACCATCGCTGAATGCGCAGTCGCTCTTCGTCGTCGAGGAGTACAAAGCATCACCGCCTTGGCTCTGGCCAAGGGGTGAAACATGCTTCTCTCTTTAGAATCTCGGCGGTGGATTTTTTATTGGTCCGCCCGGGGTGACAGTGAACGACTTATCCATGACGCCCCCCTCACCGGTCAGGCCGAAGTCTGGGCAAATATTTTGGTCAGCGTGGACGTTTGTCCCAGCGGCTTCGATCGCTCGAACGTACTGCGGAATATTGACGTTGGCAGCGTTGGGCGTGAAGGTATAGGTGATGGTCCCAACCGTTGTGCCGTCACAATTCGTCAGCGGCGTGGCTGGTGCTGGACCGCGGTACAGTTGTGGGCTCGTCTTCCAGCTCTTCCCGTCAAAGTACCATAGCGTCACATTGTCTGAGGCGTTGTAATTGCACAAGTACTTGATCGTGACGGTCAGCGGTTTGGTGGCTTGGATTGACGTCGCACTCAGAGTCATGTCTTGAATCCGGTTCTGAGCGTTACACTTATTTCGAGGGGCACAGAGGACATCTGGTAATTGGACCCCTGGTGCAGAGATTTGGTTGTAGAGACTGCAGGAGGTGCAGTCTTGTGTTAACGGCGGACGACTTAAAGCCGGGCACCAGTAGCCGATATCATTGCACGATCGGCTTTGGACATTGTTGACGCAGGATCCCCACGGGCTGCATTGCCAGGTTTGACAGCTTTGGGCGTTGCTAACGGTCACATTCACCGCCGCCGAGGCAGTGTTGGCCGCTGCATCGTAGGCTTTGGCCGTCAACGTGTAGGCGGCATTCGTCTCGGCGGCCGTGTTCCAGCTGTAGGCGAACGGAGCAGTTGTATCGGTAGCGAGAATAGTTGAGCCCTTGATAAATTCGACTTTTGTTACGCCAACATTATCACTCGCGGTAGCGGCGATCGTGGTTGTGCCACTGACCGTGGAATTATTGCTGGGGGCCGTGACAGATACCGTTGGTGCTACAGTGTCACCACCAGTCGTGCAGGATTGGCTGAGGGCCGGGCGGTTGAGCGTGGTACCGCAGCTATTGGCGTCAGTACACGTTCGGGTTTGCGTGCCATTAACGCAGGCCGACCAGCTGCCACAGGACCAGTTTTCCGTACAGCCAGTATCCGGAATATTATCAACGGTCACGAGATTGCCCGTTACTCGGACATTAACGCCGTTGTAGGCCTTGGCAATGAGCATCTGCGGCCCTTCTGGTTGACCAGCCGTGTTCCAGTCAAAAGAGTACGGGGCCGTCGTGTCCGTTCCAAGCAGCGTGGAACCTTGGTAGAACTCAACTTTGGTTACGCCGAGCGTGTCCGTCGCGTCGGCCATAATCGTGACGAGTCCAGCGACGCGTGTATTCTTGGCCGGTGAGGAAATCGTGACATTTGGGAAGATGGTTTTATTGAAATCAAGCGGCGCCGCGCCGATATCACTCCCGTTTTCCCCCGCTCCGCGGGCGGGCGAACTCGTGGCCAGACTAAAATCCCCAGTCGCGGCATTGGTGAAGAGTGAGGTGGAGACCGGCGATGATTCAAAGGAGCTAGCCTGCTCGCCGCTGGTGGTTTTCCATTGGGCTAGGTTCATCGTGCCGTAAAAATTCGCGGCGCCGCTGCGGGTGTTATAGATGTTATGGTGAGCGACGTAGCCGATGTACCCAGCCGAATGGTCGTGTTTCAGAATACTGTCGTTCGCGTTACTGAAAATATTATTCGTGACGGTATTCTTTCCGGGCGAACCAATGGCCGTATTCAGTGGATCGCTGTCATACAAAACGCTCTTCCCACTACCACCAGTATAGAAGGTATTGTGGTCAAAAACATTGTTTTCGCCAACATACAGTTGGCTCCCATACCCAGTTTTTGACCAAGCAATGTTGTTGGTGTAGGTATTATTGTTTGAATACGATTGCAACCACATGGCCGCGGCGTTGTCAGCGACGATGGCGTTACGGGTGAAGGTATTGTAGGTTGGCAAAGCTAAGAATGGCGTGCCCGCCGTCACACTGAAGGCACCCCGATTGCCATCGGTCGCTTTATTGACCCGAACAATATTATCACTAAAGGTATTGAAATGCGCGCCATCACGAATAAAGACACCTTGGGATTCGTCAGTGGCGATGATTGTATTTCGGGCGATGGTGCCGCCACGGCGGCAATGATAGAAAAAGGTCAGCGGGTTGTTAAAATTATTGTCGACCGTGTTAATAATGGTATTGTCAGTAATCGTGTCGCGGGTCAACAAACATTGTCGCAAAGAGTCCGGCTCGGGCGGATTGAGATAAGCCTCTTCAACGCTGGTGGCTGTTCCGGGTCCGCCAAAGTTCACTAATCGGTCACTCGGCCCATCAACGGTATTGTTCGTGAACTGAAAACGTAATCCGCCATCCATGGCTACGCTGCCAGTGAAAACACTGTTCTTGAAGACCGCGTCATCCGAACCGCCGACAGCGAGGACGCCCCGGATCCAAACATTGTCGATCGTCAGTCCGGCCGCCGGACCGAAGTAGTAAATATCGCCGTCGGAGAAAATATTTTTTACGGTCAAGTGTGATGCTCCATAGGCGCTGTAGACCAAATTACCGCCGCCGGTTTTAACGGTAAAACCGTTGCCATCAATAATCAGGTTATCAGCAGTTGGAGCAAAGCAGCCGCCGCCGGCACCCTGATCAAGGGTTGGCAAGTCAATCGGTCCGGTCAGCCGAATATTGGTGCTAAAACGTCCAGGACAGCGGCCGCTGACATCAAGGGGGGCTGATTCATTTCCGCTTCCTTCGTCACCGCCGCCGGTCAAAAAGAGGACCAGGCCAAAAATAGTGGCGCTCAGGGCCAAGCCAACAACAAGCACTCCTGACTTGAGCGAAACACGCGACTTTGTTCCAACATTCGTATCGGTGTTCATAGGGTGTTGTAATGGCACTAGTCGTAGAGTACCGCGAATGAGTGGTTCTTTCAAGGGATAGTGAAAACCAAAAAACACCCCCATCTCAACGAGATGGGGGTGGGAGAAACAAGGAACGAACTAGCGATAGCGGGTCCGCAACTGGCCCCAGGTCGGGGTCAGGATGGCGGTCGAGGGATCAGGCCCGCCACGGTTGTTGCCCAGCCGTGCAGACCGGTGGCTGAGGACTTCGACACGGTTGTTGCCCCAGTCGGTCACGTAGACCGTCTGGTTCGGGCTGACCGCGACACCAAACGGCTGGTTGAACTGGCCAAGGCCAGTTCCGAAACTGCCCCAGCTACCCAGGAGATCACCGTTGCCAGTGAATTGCTTGAGGTTGTAACCGAATCGGTTGGCCACGTACAGATCACCACGCGAGCTGGCAGCCAGGCCAAAGGGTCCAATCAGCTGATCGTTTCCCGGAGCCCAGACACCGAGTAAGGCACCCGCGGTGGTGAATTGCTGAACATGACCCGTCGCGATCATAACCGAAACCACGTTCTTACTGACCACGATTCCGAACGGAGTTCCATCCAGACCCCAGGTGGTCAGGTAGACCCCGTCCGAAGTGAACTTCTGGATCCGCTGATTACCGTTGTCACCGACGTAGACATTTCCGTCATCATCGACAGCGACGAAGTATGGGTCGTCGAACTGACCTGGACCGGATCCTTGCGAGCCCCACTGGTTGACCAGCTGGCCGGACTCGGTGAAGACGTTGACCGTGGCATTCGGCGGATCGACGATGTAGACCCGGCCGCGATCGACGGTGATGCCGATCGGGGAGATCAGCGCGAAGCCCCACTGGTTGACCAGCTGACCATCACGATCGAAGTGCTGAACGCGATGAGCATCGGTAACGAACAAGTCACCACTCGAGGTGACCGCGATCCCCCGCGGACCATCGAAGGTGGCGGACAACGTCGTCCATTCTACGGACGACAGCTTCGGGGCGGCAGTGATCGATGTCGCGTACAGTGACCCGACGACCAATAGCAGAATCTTTGCCCAGCGAAACATGACAACCTCCTCAGGTGAGACACGAGACTATCAGAAAGATGCGCTATCAAGATTTCAAGGAATTCGAAAACGGTGGGGACTCTAGCACAAAGCCGCCCATTTGTCAAGGGTACTACGCAAGCGATTCTTTAGAACACTGCTGTCACCCTTCGAATCACTGTTTCTCAATCGCCTTGGCGCTCGACCGCAACGGTCGATCGCGGGCGATGGCGGAGAGGGAGAGATTCGAACTCTCGATACGAGTTTAACCCCGTATAACAGGTTAGCAACCTGCCGCCTTCAGCCACTCGGCCACCTCTCCAGATCAGATGTATCTTACCAATTTACTGGCGGAGGCGGTAGGATTCGAACCTACGAGGAGCTTGCACCCCTAACGGTTTTCAAGACCGTCGCTTTCGACCACTCAGCCACGCCTCCATAGAAAGATTTTGAACTTTCAAGAATCGTGCTAGACTATACACTAGCTATGGCCGAAAATCAACAAAACCGGGGCGACATCTTACTGGAATGGACCTTTCCGGAGTTCGAACAACATGACCGTTCGCGGACATGGTATATTTCCGCTTTCATTGTATTCCTGGTCTCGATCGTGATTGCGCTCTTCAGTCGCAACTACACGTTTGTCGCGTTGATTGTCCTCTTTTCGCTGATTCTTTTAATTCGTATCCGCCGTGTCCCGCCGCCGGTCCACTGTGCTATCCGCGAAGAAGGGATTGAGGTAAGCCAACGTTTTTATGCTTGGAACGAATTAAAAGAATTCTGGATTTTGTACCAACCGCCGGAGGTGAAAAAAATCTACTTCCACTTCAAGAGCGCGATCCGTCCGGCACTTGATATCGCTTTAATGGAGCAGAATCCGATAAAAATCCGCCAGGTCTTAAGTGATCGGTTACTCGAAAACACCGAGTTGGAAGAAGAGCCAACTGGCGACCAGATTACCCGGATCCTGAAGATCTAGGAGACCGCTTGGCGCAAGTAGGCGTTCAGCGGGTAGAGCGCCTTAGCCGCGTCGGCGATAGTTTGAGGTAGTTTGGCCGGCGGAATTTTCGTAACCGGCCACTCGGTCCAAGCGACGTAACGTTTCAATTTCAGGAGATCGAGGTCGGGATGATTGTCCGGGACTCCGCGGGGTGGTCGTTGAAGATGGTCTTCCGTATTCAGGCCGCCATAGACTTTCTTCAGGGCGGGGGCGTTAATAATCCGCCGGAGCTGACCAGGGTGACGCACGATTGAATCACGAATCGCGTTGAGCTGCGGCGGCATGAGCATGTACAGCCCGCCAGCGACCATGACGCGGCCGTCAGCATCAATGTGTAGGTGATAGCCGGCCGCCGCGCCCTTACGTCCGCCCGGCTCAATCCCGGCTCCAAAGTTCGTTTTGTATGGTCGTTTGTCCTTGGCGAAACGGATATCTCGATTGATCCGGTACATTGCTTCCTTGGCCGTCACATGCTTGACCGCCGGATCAAATTTGGCGATCAATGAAATGACCTGCTGAACAAAGTCGGCAAAGTCTTTTCGCAGCGCATCATAGTCGTCCCGGTGGGCATCGAACCACGGTTTATTGTTATTGGCTTTGAGGCCGTGGAGAAAACTAACGAGCCGTTTTGTGTCCATAGGTATACTCGCTGATTAATAATTTTGGCTGGCTTTCCAGCCAGCCCAAATACCGACAACCCCGCCGATCGTCGAGAAAATAATACCAGATATCGACAGGAATGAAGCGTGCCACAAGCTCGGGATCAACCCACCCAAGGTTGAACCGATAATGATACCGACCCAGATGAGAGGTTTGGGATTCACGATATTCTTTTCTTTGACTGGTGCGCCCGGCAGGATCCTTCGGCTTGGCTCAGGACAAGTTTTGAACCTACGTCCGGGGCGATTCGGTTCCTTCGAAACATCGAATCGCCCGTCGCGGTCCGCGAAAACAGAAGCAGTTCTGTTTTCTTGTTGCCGCGACCCCTCAGCTCCCTAATGAACATTGATGCATCTCAGCCTGGTGCGCCCGGCAGGATTTGAACCTACGACCCTCAGCTCCGCAAGCTGATGCTCTATCCAGACTGAGCTACGGGCGCCCAGGCTGAGATGCATGCGAATTGTCAAGCTGATGCGAGATTTGGACTGAGCAGAGTTTATCCTGAGCCCCAGCAGTGGCCGAAGGGGGCGCATATATAGCCGGCCTATCGTACCACATCACCGCTGAAAATCAAGAAATGTAGGCGGTTGTCACTATTTGCCCACCGAATCGTCTGCTAACAATATATGACCAATCATGTTTTTGTGTCGCACCTCGTGGCGACAGCATCAACAAGCATAGTTGGCCCGGCAGCCAATCCAACAAGTTCGTCAACATCGGCTGTCCTGACTATTATTGACCTTGTTCTTGGGTTCGTCCCTCTCGTCGCCGTAGCGTTCATTATCTTTTCGGGGTTTCTGTGGATGACATCACACGAGAACGAGGAACGCGTTGGCGCAGCGAAAGTGACCATGACCTGGGCGGTCATCAGTGTTATCATCGCCGGCCTGTCATGGGTCACGATCCATTTCTTCTGGCAAAGCAGTCAGAATGTGACCGGCACGACCCTTTCTCCGTAAAAAGGCTAACCAAGATCGAATAACTCCTGGGGCTATTTTTTGCTACACTACAATTATGCTTGGCCTCCAGACACCGATTCGCCAGTTGCCTCGAATGCAGTTGCCGATTGCTAAGAAATTTGAACTTTTCGGTATCGTCACCTTGCACGATGCCCTGTTGACGTTCCCCTTCCGTCATGAAGACTGGCGAAAACGCAGCCTGATTCGTGATCTCCATATCGGTCAGGACGTGACGATTGAAGCGACGATTACTCGGTTATCGGCCCGGCGATCATGGCGGCGGCGAGGGATGACCGTCACCGACGTGACCGTGACTGATGAATCCGGGGCAAAGCTCAAGGTGGCCTGGTTCAACTTGCCGTTCTTAGCGAAGACGCTGAAGGTCAACGACCGTCTTTTTCTCTCGGGCACGGTCACCAGCGGAAGCGATGGCCGGTTGCAGTTGAGTAACCCCTTGTTTGAAAAGTTGTCGTCAGCCGAGCCTTTGCACGAAAAGCTTGTTCCCGTCTATCGCACGACCGAGGGACTTTCACAACGTCAATTCCGGATTGTCATGAAACATGCGGTGGGCCTGGTCAGCCTCATCCCTGATCCTTTACCATCCACGGCCATCAAAGAATTTGGTTTGATGTCCTTACCTGAGGCTTTGCGTCACATTCATTTTCCTGAAACTCCTGAGCAAGGACATGAGGCGGTTCAGCGGTTGAAATTCGATGAGCTCTTGGCTTGGCATCTCAACTTAGTTCGAACTCAAAGCGCCGCAGTGCTCAAGCCGGCACCTGCGATCCCGTTTCGAGAAACTGAGGTGCGGTCTTTTGTCCAGCATTTACCCTTCGATCTGACAGCCGACCAGCGAGTTACCGCATGGCAAATTCTTCAAGATATCACTCAAACCAAACCGATGTCACGGCTGGTCCAGGGTGACGTCGGTTCAGGAAAAACCGTCGTGGCCGCGCTAGCCAGCTACAACGTCGTCCTGAGCCATCTCCAAGTTGCCCTGGTCGCGCCAACAGTCGTCTTAGCCGAACAGCATTGGCAGACATTAACGCAGCTGCTGGCAGGACGCGAGCTCACGATTGCCTTGCTGACTGGGCAGCAAGCAAAAGCAAACAATCGATCAATCTCTCGCCGAGAGTTTCTTGAACGCCTGTCGTCCGGTGATATTCAAATTGCCATCGGAACCCACGCCCTGCTTCAACCAGATGTTCCCTGGCACCAGCTTGGCTTGGTTGTCATTGATGAGCAACAGCGCTTTGGAGTTGAACAGCGCCAAGCGCTACTCGATGGCCACGCCAATAGCCCGCACTTTCTCAGTTTATCAGCGACCCCCATCCCTCGCAGCTTCGCCTTGTGGCTGTCTGGCATATTGTCTGTCAGCACAATCAAGACCAAGCCTCAGGGGCGGGTAACGGTTGCGACGTCGGTCATGGGTCCGTCTGACCGGGCCACCGTTGACCAACAAATTGAGCGTACGGCCAGCGCCGGACAACACGTTTATGTCATTACCCCCCTGATTGAGGAATCGGACAGCTTGGGTGTTCGGGCGGCGACGACCGAATATCAACGGTTACGAGAGATGTTTCCTCATCTCCGCTTAGGCCTTCTGCATGGGGCTATGCCCAGCCGAGACCGAGTGGCGATTCTTAACCATTTTCGTCAAGGCGATCTCGATGTTCTTGTCAGCACGACTGTTATCGAAGTCGGGGTTGATGTGCCCAACGCCACACTGATCGTCATCGAGGGAGCAGAGCGTTTTGGCCTAGCCCAACTTCACCAGCTACGTGGGCGGGTTGGGCGGAGCAGTCTCCCGAGCTCATGCCTCCTCGTGACCGATCAGTCGTCGAGCGCTATCCGCCAGCGATTACAGCGAGTTGCCGACACAACCGACGGCTTAGCGATCGCCGAAATTGATTTACACGAACGCGGCGGTGGCGACCTCTATGGACAACGTCAATCCGGTCTACCATCGTGGCAGCTCGCCAGCCTGTCGGATACTGACCTCTTCAAAAAAGTAACGGCTTTTAGTCGAGAACTTAGCCCGAAACAGCAGCTAGAGTTGCAACACCAACTTCATGCATCGGAAGATGTGTCCGTACAGTTTCACCCGGAGTAACTACTGACCACTGCTGCAGGCCTGGGCGTAATATTGCTTGAATTTAGCAATATAATCGAGCGCGTCGGCTTTGACTTGAGCTTTCTTGTTGGGATCACGGAGGTAGCTAGTTGAACAGAAGGCGTCTGAAGCTCCGCCTAAGCCTTGGTTGTAGGCCGCCGCGGCAAGTTCATAATCGCCTTTGACGCACTTTTGATCGTTAAGCTGTTGCCCAAAGTAACTGGCGATCATGCCGATCTGGGCTTCCAGGCCCGATACTCCCGATCCGAGCGCTCCGCCGGTCCGTTTATCGAGCCAGGCTTTACAGGCTTGACTAACGTGAAAACCATCGGGAGCCAAAATTTCGTTGTCGCGACAGCCGGGCGGTAAACCACCATTATTCACATGAGCCAAAACCTGCTTGAGGGTCGGCTCTAAGAACTGTCCAACGCCGTACGCCGACGAGGCAGAACTCGGGTTCGGACCAGAAAATGGTTGCCCATTCTGTTTCGGACTTTCGATCATGGTGATGGCCTTAATGGCAAAGGGATCGAGTTGACCGAAGGCCGACTTATTGACCAAGGCATTGAGGTCAAGACAGCCGGCGGTCACGTCACCGTTCGGGCCGGCCCCAACGGTTGGCCCACTGCAGACTTGACTCGGTTGACCCGCAACTTTGGTATTTGAACATTGTGAGAACGGACCGGCGCTGGTCTTAATGTCTTTCAAAAAATCGAGCTGTTCTTGCGACACCGAGGCGATCGTGATGCCTTGAAACTTCGTTAGGTCTGGATTGATCGTATTCAGCAGGACGACTGAGGTCAGGGCGATGATCAGGCCGATCAAAGAATTGTTGACGATTGACCGGGCGTCGTTGATCCGACCCGGATTACCGGCCGCACCAACCCAGCGAATGCCGCCATACGTCACCATAACGACGGCCAGAATACCAACGATCCAGATAAAGTACACGAAAATAGCTCGAATGTAGTTAGCAATCGTTTGGCCGGTGACGGTAATTTCCCCATTTCCGCTGAATGTCGGAATGACGATTTCCGGAGTAAACGTGATCGGCTTGCTGGCCGCATTCCCCGGGTCAGTGAATACATTGGCGGCCTTGACCGGTGAGACCAGGAAAACGAAGACCGCCAGAACCAAGCCGACCAGGAGAGAAAACCGATGACGACGCTCGATCATACTACCGCAAACGGATTCGCTGAATCGAGCCGGTCTGGTTGTCAGTAAAGAAGAGCGAATCTTCGGCCGCCGAGAGTTGGAGGTTCGTCGCGCTGAACCGTTGGCTATTCTGCTGGTCAACCGGGCGAGCGACGAGGGTTGAGTTCCCGGTCAGCAAGTCAATTTTATAAATATTATCCGGAATATTGGCTGACAGGCCCGGCTGCGGCCCTGATCCCGGATTGAG
Organism: uncultured Gammaproteobacteria bacterium; assembly: GCA_964518425.1. Lineage (GTDB taxonomy): Bacteria > Patescibacteriota > Patescibacteriia > SBBC01 > CAIJZX01 > CAYLHT01. The sequence continues at coordinate 89,795 of CAZFGG010000001.1, read as the reverse complement.
GTAGTAAGGAACGGCACAGTAAATATTGAAGCCGTTCTGTGAAAAAGTGCATTTATCAGCTCGCGTGTCGAGGCCCAGATCAATTTGGCTGGCCCCGAGCTGATCCGGACTGCCGGTCATAATAAAAAGATGGGGATTATCATCAGTTAAGGTGCTGTAGGTACTGAATAACAGGCGTCGACCATCGGGCGACCAATTCGGGGTAAAACCGCGTCCTTGAACCGAAACGGAGGGGAAGTTTTGGCCTTGGTTGCCCAGGAAGAAAATATCTGACTGGTCGGCGTTCGTTGATTTTTCGTAGGTCGCGACGATTTGATTATTCGGCGACCAGTCGGGCGTCACCGCGCCGGCATTAGCGCCTAGCTGCTCAACGCTGACTGACTGTGATCCGTCGGGTTGGCTGATGACCAACCATTGGTTATCCTGGTTTGTTGGATCAAGATATTTTGAAACGATTTGATCAGATTGCGGAGAGAAGGAAAAATCATTCAGTTCCTTCGGAAGGGTAATTTGCTTTTTCAGGGTAAAGTCATAGAGAATTTTCGATCCATCGGGGAAGGTCAGAATGGCTTGGTGACCGTCGGGTGACCAGCTGATCGATTGGGCGCCGGGATAGGTATCCGAGGTCAGCAAAGTCCGTTGTGTTCCATCGGAGGAGAGAGTATAGAGCTGACCGGTTTGCCGATCATAGTACTGCAAAGCTAAGTGATCGGCCGTCGAGGTTAGGGCGCTGGTTGATTGACTGGTAATCGTTTCTGTGATGGTGGCTCCCCCATTCGCGACGAGACTCGGGCCAGCAATAGTACCGTTGATGTTCGGTAGAGCATTAACATTCCCGGGCAGAACGACCCGGTTGACGTTCCCGTTCGTCGGCACGGGAAGACCATTCACAAACCCGTTGGCGTTGTTTCGAGCAATCGGGGCGGACGGCCGGAAGAAAATGAAGTAAATCGCGAAGAACCAGCCAACCGTGACTAGGGCGAAGCCGGCGATGAGCAGTAAGCGGCGGAGGTTAGGGTTCATGAGGGAAAGCGGTTATTTAGGGGGTGCACTGGGTATTCGATACCTTATCATTGTTGCCGGTTGTTGTTTGCAGCTTAGCCTTCGCGCCAATCATGATACAAATGCTCTTCGTATTGAGCGCGGCGTCGGAGGTGTCACAATTATTCCCCAGAATATCGATATTACCATAGGCCCGGCCACAGTTTAAGCTGCCCCCGAATGTCGTTAGGTTAAAGGTTGTATCGAAGGCCACCTTCAGCGGACCGGAGGTCGTGTATATTCCGGCTGGATTATCCACCTGGACGGTTTTTTGGCATCCGACGGCGGGATAGTAACTTGTATACGTCGTCGAAAATCCGGTCTTACTCGTCGTCAACTGATCGGCAACGGGAACCGCTGCCTGGTTGAGTTGACAGAGGCTGTCACTCGGGCAGATGGTCCCGGCGCAAAAAACATCAACGGCCTTGCCATTCTTATCAAATGCGCTTCCCAGCTTACCAACAGACCCGCAATCAAGGTGATTCGCCGGATCACAAAAGTCGACAATCGGCAGACCAGCAATGGATTCATTCGTCAGCGAACCGACCGGGGGCAAAGACAGATTTAACAACTCCGGATTGATGACGTAGAGTAAGGCGTACGAGGTCAGGGCAATAATCAACCCAATGATGGCGTTATTAATCGTCTCACGAGCATCATTGATCCGACCAGCATTACCGGCGGCGGCGATCCAGCTGATGCCACCGAACATAATCATCACCACGGCGAGGATACCAACCGTCCAAATAAAATAGACGTAGATCGCTCGGATGTAGCGAGCAATACCATTATTATCAATTGTTTGCTGACCGGTGTAGACCCCGGGAATAGGGACCTCGGGAGTAATGGTAATTGGTTTTTGGGCGGCTTGAAGCGGGTCAGTGATAACGTTGGCGGCTCGAACTGGGTGCGTGAAGAAAGCCAAGCCAAGAAGGATCAGAATGATGGCGCGACGAAGGATCATTGGCCGGAAGATGGAGTCGTTGAACCGGCTAAACCGAGAGCTTGAACAATGGCCTGAAAGCCAAGTTTTATGGCGTCCGTCGGATGGGTCACGATTTGGATGGTCACGACGATAATCGCCCATTCCAGAAGACCGATCAAAGAGATAAATATTAACTTTCCGCCACGGTAGGCTGATTCAACAGCACTGATATCCGGGACGGCCGGTACGGAAATTCCTTGGAACTCAATCTGAAAACCGCCGTTCATAGCTTTACCGATGAGCAACCGGGCACCAAACATGAGGTCGGCGATTGGCGCCACGAGAAACGCGCCGACCATGAAGAATTGGAAGGCCAGGCCTTCGACCAGTTCATGGCCTTGCTGCCATAGACGGGTATAGGCTTGAAGGGCAACCGATGATAGTTGGGCTTGAAGCTCTTCTCCCGGCGTGGTTGATCCTACTCGTTCTATTGTTTTTCGTGCTGAACGTAGGCCCTGTAATCGCGCTTGTCGGTCAGCTTGTTTGACGTACTCCGGTCGGCCAAAAGTATTTTCCTCAGTCGTCGCTTTTGCCGTTGGTAAACGGCCAGTTTTCAGTTCGGCGAACTGTTGTCGACGGAGTTCCCGAGCAGCCTGCTGCTGGAGTTCGGGGCTATCGAGAGTGGCTTGGTCAAGATCGGCCATGAATCAGGAAACCTTCCAGCTGGCGGCGTTGACTTTCCAGTCAGCTCCAACTTTCAACATCTCGAGAATCAGATCTTGATAGTAGACGCGCACCGCTCGATCAATGGTCTCTTGGCGCTGAGCCGTGACGGTCAGGTGCCCGCTGGTGGTCGTGAAGCTGCCGACAGAAATACTCATGGCTTTGGTGATGGTCGATTGAAACGGCGTGGTCTTGAGGGTGAGTTTTTGTTGGGCAATGCTCCGATTCAGACTGTCATTAAAACTCTTTGTTCCGTAGGTCTCGGCCAGAATGAGATTGGAAAAGTTGTTCTGATTTGAGCCGCTGCCAAATCGCTCAGCAAACGAGCGGGCCACGAAGACGGCCGCCTCGCGGTCTTTGGCTAAGGCGTTGGCCGGGGTATTGGTGTTTGTGGTCGTAGTGTTCGTCACGGCCTGATTGATGTTTGCCACTTTCAGAATGGTGTTTTGCAGTTTCGGATTTCTATTGACCAATAAGATAATGACGATCGCTGGGACGATCAAAATGACAGAGGCGCTGATGATGATAATGAGGCGGCGGGACATAAATTACAGGCTGTTCAATTCCTCGGGCGAGCGAATGGCCGTACCGGCGTTCGTGGCTGTACCGGCCGCCACGGACTGCTCAAACTCTTTTTTGGCTTTTTCTATTTCCAGTAACTGTTGCGGATTGGTCGTAACGATTTGGTCTTCCGCGTATGATGCGACCACCTTGATCGCTGCATGTTTCGTGCCAGCGAAGAAAATGCCCTCGCCAACACCGGCCTCGAGCAGAAGGTAACGTTCCTGTTGGGTCAGGAGGAACGTTTTCGTCACGATATCAATGGCTGCCGGCGACTGCTTCATCAAGAGCGCTAAGGCTGAGTTATTGATAATCGCTTGGCCATATGGCGAGAGGAGGAAGTCGTTGACGTCCTGGGTAATCGTCGTCACACCCAGGTAGTATTTCCGTGAGCGCTTAACCAGGCCGTAGATAAATTTAGCCGAGTCTTCGTGCTGCATCAACCACCAGGCTTCATCAATCACGAGCATACGCCGCTTCAGTTTCGAGCGAGCAATATTCCAGACGTACGAGATAATAATCGAAATACCGATCGGTCGAAGTTCGTCTTCGAGATCACGGACAGAGAAAACGACCAGTTGATTATTCAATTCAATGTTGGTCGGTGAATTGAAAAGTCCGGCAAAGGTGCCTTGGGTATATTTTTTCAACCGTTCAACGAGCCCTTCGGCGCCGGTCATGCCGGACAAAACTTCTTCGAAATCAGTCATGACCGGCGGAACGACGTTGGCTAAATCGGCGTCAGGCGTAATGTCTTTCTTGGCGTAGGTTTCAAGCAGAGCGCGGTCAATAATGGAATCTTCCTCATGAGTGACATCGCCCAGCATCAACCGGAACATAGATTTGAGGGTGATGACGGCTGAACGAATAATGTCGGCCGTGGTTTCATCGCCGCTTGCCTGGCGGGGCAGATCGAACGGATTAATTTTTGTCTGGGAATTGAGGGAGATATTAATGTAGGTTCCGCCAACAGCATCAGACAGGTATTTATACTCGTGCTCCGGATCAACGATAATAATGTCCGTTCCGAACATCATTGACCGTAAAACCTCTAATTTCACGGCATACGATTTACCAGATCCAGCCGTCGCAAAGACCGTGTAGTTAGGGTTTTGTAGGCCGAACCGGTCAAACAGGATGAGCGAATTGTTGTGCCGGTTGATGCCGTAGAGGATACCGCTGTCACTCGAGAGATCGGCCGAGACGAACGGGAAGCTCGAAGCAATCGGTGACGAATTCATGTTGAACGTCACCTGAAGCTGGTCAAGGCCAAGCGGCAGGGTTGACGTGAATCCTTGTTCAGCCTGGAAAAAGGCTCGTTTCGTAAAGACTAAACGTGAACCGAAGATAGCTTCGGCTTTGCTTGTCAAATCATCAAGGGCTTTTGCCGACGGCGCGTAGAGCGTGACATACAAGGCGAACTGGAAAAAACGTTCAGTGCCTTGTGTTAAGTCGTCCCGAAGTTTCTCGATGTCTCGGAGCGCTGTTTCCCGAACAGGGTCGCGCGGCGCACCTTTTTCGCTATCAGCCAAGAGCTGGGCTTCTAAAGCCCCAACCTTGTTCCGCAATTGCTTCAAAATAACATCCGAGGGGATGGGGTAAAAGAACATAGAAATGTCGAGCGGGGCGTTGTAATTGATGATCGGCCCGAACCACCCAACGGAAATGTAGCGAGGATAGCTAATAACAAACAGCGTCCGGACGAATTGCCCATTCAACTGAAGGTACCGAGCGTCAATCTTCAGAGCGGCCGGCGCGATTAAGTCGCGAACCGTAACAACTCCTTGGCGGTAAATCCGTTCGGCTTCGATCAGTTCACGTTCGTCGGATGGGGCCCGCGGTAATTCTCGCGTGGCCGGAGAAGGCTGGTCGCGGAAAATTTTTGGACTGGAGAGGTTAATATCAGGCATTCCGTTCGAGATTAGGTTCGTTTTTCTTTACCCGGGACATCTTCTTTAATACTGGAAACGTCTTCCAGGCTCAGTTTATCGACATCGGCGACTTGTTGTTGGCGGGCCGTCTCGGGATTATAGGAATTATAGTACAGTTCGATCAGGCTTTGGGTGTCCAAGACCGCCGATTTCAATCCGGCTGAAGCTAAGGCGTTCGAAACGTTATCCACTCGCTTGTACAATTCTAGACGGTATTGTTCAAACTGTTTCTGCTTGAGATGGATAGTCGATGTAGGATTGAGAATATCGGCTAATCGGCTAAAGAATTTCCCGGGGCGATCAACTTTCGATGAAAAGGGAACGACGACATAGAACCGCTTGGTCATGATGTCAGCGATTTGGACAAGTTCGGCCACATATTGACGGTATTCCCGGGTTTGAATCTGGAGCAGTTCGTTCGTCTGCTGCTTCTCGACTTTCTTGAGCATTTCCAAATACTCATCGATGTTCAAGCGACGCGATTGAATGACGATTTCCAGGGGGAAATCGATGGTGTTGAGGAACGAAACGTAGGCTTCGATAACCGCGTCTTGTTCTTCGTCCGATTTGAGCGAGAAATTGATCGAGGCCACGAGAATCACCGCTAAGATCGTTCCGTTCTTCAAAATGACGGCGTCGTCACGAATTTCTAAAATATCTAAGTACTGCTGGGTAGAGATACCCGTTTTTTTCCGAACCAGATTCTTATTTTTGGCAGAGGTCGTGGCCATAGATTTAACGTGGAGGTGAGGGGGCGAGAGGTTGGCCGATGTAGAGCAGATCGTCGTCTTCGTGATAGGCCCCGCCAGTATCAACCAGCAACGCCAATTTTGCCAGATTTGTTTTCGTCAGTGGTTGTTTTAAGGGCAGCGGAGGTGGCGGGGGCGGCTCTTTCCGATATTGCAATATTTCGGCCATTTGATTATTCCAAATACGAAGATGGGGGTTTTTGACTGACTGGAGAAGGTTGAGGACGAAGAGGTGAAACGGTCGCCCGTTGACCTTGATAAAGGCGAACATCAGGACACCGGCCAGGATACCCAGGGCGCTGACGATAAAGAGAATGAACTGATTCGCCAGCTTGTAGAGGATCTGGTAAGCGCCAACCACCAAGCCCGTACCGGTTAAGACGATAATAAACTGGCGAACGGAAATTGGTCCGAGAATTTTATCCTCGACGTCGATAAATTGTGGTACGACGAATTGGTTAGGCATAGCTTAGAGTTGGAGCTGACGGTTGAGATCCGAGACAATAGCGAATTCGTGTTCGGATAAATATGGCAAGCCGGACTTGGCCCGTTGTTGAATGACTTGCGTAATCGGCGTGCCCTGGTCAAGGCTTTGTCGGCCCATGTCAAGATAGATCCGATGGACTTCGCTTTGCCGCCAGCCAGCGATCGCTTCGGCCCAGAGCGGAAAGGATTCTTTTTGGTAGTGCTTGAATTTTTCGAGTAAACGATTGGCTGAGTCGGATGCCCCCTGGCCAAGACGACGGAATTCCATCAGGGTTAAACTACTCATTTCACCAGCCGGCCCCATGACCGGAATATTCGGGCGGGTAATATCGGAAATGTTTTGTCGTTCTGGCAACCGTTCCCGGGTGATGAGCGGTCGGTTCGCCGGAGCGGTCGGTCGGGGGCTGGGGGCAAACGGAGCGGGACCTGCAGCTATTGGGGGCGGCGCGGGAATATCAGCCGGCCGTTTCAGGAGCGGGGCCGGCCGCGGCTGATCGGTCACGTTCGGGAGCGGCGTGCTGGCCGCCAGCGGTAGGTTCTCTGGCGGTAGGCCTCGCGTCAGGGGCGGTTTCGGAGCAGGACGCTCTGGCTCAATGCGGGGAACCACCGGCGGAGGCGGCGGGGCGATTGGTAGTGGCGGGGTAACTGCGCCCCGCGTTTTCAAACGTCCAGCCGCCTGGTCAAGACTCGTCACAACGTTGGCTGATACATCTGGATCGAGGCCGAGGCCACCGACTTTCGGTGTCCGCATGAGCATCGCTTTCGTGTCATCAGAATCGCGGATACCTTTTAGTCGAGCTTTCAACAGGGACACGACGCGCTTTTGCAGCAGCTCATCACGGAAAGCCAAATTGTGCTGGCGCATGACTTGTTCGACGATCGTATCAAGGTCGATGGTCTCTGAACTGGCGGCGATATCTTTGACGCGGCGGGCCTGCTGGGCAATCTCCTGGTCATCATCTTCAGAGTAATTTTGGGTCGGGGCGACATTCGTCATCGTGGCCGGCCGGGGAGCCGCCATGGTCGTGACGAGTGGAACGAGCGGCTGGATTGGGGGTGCTGGCACGACCTTTTTCGGTTGATCCAGCGGGCTTAGTACTGCTGTCGGGATTGGTGGAACAGTCTTAGGTTGAACCGGAGCCGGTGGTGGCGTGGGCGGAATGACTGTTGGTGCTGATACCTTAGCCGGAAGTCCAAGATATTCCCTGAGTTGACCAAAAACCTTAGCCGTTAACTCTTGGGTAACCGCGTCCGCGGTTGGCTGATCGAGCTTAGCCTCCTGACTCATCTTCTGACTGAGTTCATTGATAGGAAATTCCTTGACCATGGCGCGCATGATAAAACCAGCCAAATCAAGGCCTGGGTGCTGGCGCTCAAGTTGATCCACTGTCGCCAAGGCTTCCGGCGTAGCGACGGAGTCGCGTATCGTCTTCGGCAAACGGTGGAATTGTTGCCAAATATCTTCCATGTCCAGTCTGTTTTTGTGGCTTTATTATAGCACAAATCGGCCAAACAAGCAAAAGGGTTGATTAACAGTTTTTCTTTGTGTTTTCTGGGGAAAAGAAAATGCCCAGTACCTTTTCGCGAATGCGAATTGGTACTGGGCAAAAGAATGAAAGAGCGTTACGGCTTGCGGGTCATGTACAGGTTGAACATGTAGACAGCACCCATGAAGACGGCGGACAGAAGCAAGATGCCGATTATCGCCTGGAAAATCTCCGAGGTGCGCGAGAGCGGCTGGACCGGACGCCCCCAGGCTGTGTCTGGTTGTGAGTACGAGTACCCCATTGGTGACGCGGCAGTCCGGTTTGACTTGGAATCATCATTCAGCAATGACTTGATGGCCGCTACACGACCCAAGTCAACATCCTTGAGCTCGTCATACTGTGCTTTCGCGATGCGGGCTTTGTCTTCCCCAGTCTTGATTCGACCGAGGGAAACCGCCAGCAGGCCGAGTGAGAAGAATAGGATCAGGGCGACGTAAGGACCGATGACTTTGTCGCCGATGGCCAATGACGTCAGGCCATGCCATGACCCCGGCACAGAAGCGAAGATGACGCAGCACATTTCCAGGAAGGCGTTCCCGATGAGGACCGTCCGCCGGACATGTTCCGAGTCTCCACGCCGCCAGGCATTGCAGAACAGCGGGTAGATGAGTAAGCCCGGGACCGCGATGGCCAGAGCGCCAGGTTCGTGGTACCAGGTGACCGCGTTCAGAACGGTAAACCCAAAGGCGTACCATCCCGCGAACTTGAATTGCATCCGGACGAACCGAATGGCGAAGACTTCGTCCTTGCGGTCCTTGGTCAGCCACTTCTCCGCCAAGCCGATCGCGATGAGCGGCCGGGAAAAGGTGAAGATCATCTGGACGATCCAGAACACCACCAGCAGCATCAGTGGCAAGCCGAGGTAGGTCCGGTTAAGGACGGTGTTGGGCCAGACGCTTCCCCAGAATGAATACTGACTGGGGGTCGAGATGCCGAAGAGAAGCAGTCCGCTGATCGCGACGATGAACAGCAGCGCGACGTTGATCACGCCGATCAAACGGTTGAATTCCTCGTTCGTCCACTTCCAGAGGATCTTGCCGCTGCGGATCATCTCCTTTGTCAGGCGTCGACCGTTTTCGTCACGGTAGATCCCCCAGATCAGGAGTACAAACGGTCCGAGGCTAAGGAACCCATAGAGTTCCTTCGGAATGTTCAGCAGCACTTCTTGCCACCAAGCGCGATGGGTTGAAGAACCCTTCGTCTCAGCGGCCTCCGGCTTCTTCTCGTCAGCCATTGGCTGTCTCCTTATGCTGCTTGCGCAGAGCCAAGAGGAAGTATATGGCCATCGCGACTACGACGACCGAGAGGATGGTGCCCGGTAGGGGGCGGCCACCCATGAAACAGGCGATTGCTCCGATCATCAGCAGTATTCCCGTGGTAACACCTTGCTGAATCTGCTGATTGGTCTTTCTGATGTCCAAACGCCGTTCCATTCGGTCGTTCCATCCGCCCAGGTCGTCGGCTAAGTGACCAGTTGTTTGATAGCCATCGGTGACGATGGCCTTGAATTTCTTTTTCAGATCAGGCGACAGGAAATTAAACCAGTCGTCCTGATCTTCCATAGCCAGGAAGAAGCGAAGGTGGCGCCGTTTCATTCGGGCCATTTTCTCCAACTTCTCCTTGTCGCCGAAGTACTCGTGAGCCTTCTTGAAGTTCCAGAGTTCCTGTTCGGAAAGAAGCCGTTGATCTTCTTCCGCGTTGGGCGGGCCCCAGAAGGCGGCCACGATCAGTTCTCGTTCTTCATCATTGGCGTCGAGAAAGGCTTGACGGAAAGCTTTATAGCTATGGTGCCGGAATTCGCCGTCGCCCTTGAGTCGGGCGACCAGGTCATCCCAGCGCTGTCGAAGACGCGCAAAGATCGGTATGGATTTTTCCAACCTTGCCCTGAACGCTTCCTGGACCTTTGTTCCGAACTGGGCCAATTTCTTCTTGGCTTCGTCGCTCGTCAGAGGTTTGAAGTCCGGCGGGAAGTTGAGCGTTCCGCGTGCTTGACGAAGCTTGAAGTACTGACTGACCAGGTTCGGCAAGTCGGGACCGGCGCGTTCGATCACCTCCCGCATCCATTCCCAGACTGGCAAATGGTCGGCGATGTTTTCGAGGAGCGTCGCTCCCGCCAGAAACGAACCCTGAGTCCAGAGCTTGATGTTATCGGCTGACTCGTTAGTGTAGATCCAGGCGGCCGACAAGAAGAGATCACGATCGACCCGCTCGACCCAGTCGAGTGAGGCGTTGACGATTCTCTTCAGGATGGCCTGTGCGGCAGCTCCCATTGGGACTTCCCATCCTTCGGGTAAGCCTTTCTTCTCCTTGGTAGCCATTTTGGTTCACCTCTTTCTTGGGGTGAGCGGTCAAACGCAAGGAGACGCACGGTCTGTGCGGCTCGCGGATTTCTTTGATTCGAAACCTATTTAGTTTTCAAAGGGCCCCAAAGCATCTAGAGCTCTTTAGGTATCAACAATAACCACGGAGACTACCATAGTCTACGGTATTTGTCAAGCCTTGATTTAAGTTAAGGCCCTATTCAACCTTTCAGCTTCGGCCTCAACCGTTATTCCATCGTATTCACCGCTATGCTTCGTAAAGCCGGGGTATGACGGTTGTTTTTGATCCAAATGAAGGTTCAAACGGAGGTGATCAGTTTTCGATTCAAGGTACACATGGAACCGGGGGTAGAAGTGGGTGCCGAGGCGACGGACATAGGACACTTCCCCACTCCGCGGATCGTGAAACTCAACGTAGCCGGCGCGCTGCATCAGCATCCGAGGTTGAAGAGTTACTACTGGCAATCGTAGAATCACGCTTGGGCCTGCCCGATCCGATCAAGAACTTTCGTCAAATGACGCTTGATTGACTGAACCTCGAACTGGTTGAGGTCCTGGGTGTTGACGGCGTAGGAAATGCTGTCGAGCTGCTGCATCAATTGTTGTCCTTCTTCCGTACTGACCTGCTTATTTTTCATCATCTCTTCCAAGTGAGACGACAGTCCGGTCAAGCGCAGAAGAACTTCGGCCCGGCCCTTAAAGGAGGTCAGGCGGTCATCAAAGTTTTCCAAGATAGCAGGAGAAATAGTCGAAGTAGCTTTTGAAAGAATACCTTGTTCAGTTTGAATCGGTTGGCTGGTCGGAGACTGACGATAAATCTCCGGGAAATTTTTCTTGGCCTGATCGAAATAGATTTCAGTCTGGCCCCCAAGTTTCTGAATTAATGGTTGTACTGGACCAAGGTACCATTCCATCGGCAGAATGATCATTCCTAAGAAATCTCGAGCTATTTGTTGTGACAACGTTGCATCAATTTGTAGAGAGTTTCGAATTCGCATTTCAATATCAATTACTTTGAGATTTTGGGCAATGACTTCTCGCTCAATCTCCATAAGGGCTGTTTCTTGCTGAGGTGAAAGATGGTATTTTTCACCAAGAGTGATTGCTTGGCTGACCAGTGCTTCGTTATTCAAAATCTGACGCATCAATGGGGGAAGACGTTTTATGGCTTCGAGATAGAGCTTTGGATCCTGGGTCATGAATTCTCCTTCGGTTGTTGAGGAGGACTTGGCGGCTCTTCAATAATTTCAGCCTCGGCATCACGAATCGTTCTTTTTTCGGAAGGTGTTGAAGCTCCTAGATTACTGCTCCTACTACGAGCAGCGCCGGGTTGTTGATACGTCGTATCAGCAGCCCCCAGGGTTACGAGAAGATCCTCAAACTGTTTCTTCTCTGTAGCCGAGAGTTTGCCGCCCTTGTTAGCGTATTGAATCAATGCTTGGAACCGTGCCTGATCGCGCTCACTCAAGATTGTTTCAAAAGCTTCTCTCAGGTTGCGGCGATCATCCGACGTCAGCGCGTTGTCCCCGGCCACAACGTCTCTGAGCTGAACGACTTTGTTACGAAGTTCCTTTTGCTTTGGCGAGAGTCGTTCGATTCGAGGATCACGGCTTCGTTCTTCATCGGATGGAAAATCCGCATCGCTTGGGACAACAATTGGTGATCCCGGGGATGGGGGTTGAGCTCGCTGAGCTTGCCGATAGGCTTGGCCAGATCCTCCTCCAGAGGGTCGGCGGCCAGCTCGCCCCGCTCCTCCGCCTGATGGTCCATTCGGTGGAGGGGGCGTCGATCCACTCGGACCGCTAGACTCGGGTCCTGGCTGGCTACTTCCTCCCATACCACCAGCAGCGGCCATACCCGCTACCCCCGCCGCTACCCCAGCAGCAGCTGCCGCTGCCGTACCTCCCTTACCTCCTCCTTCTGATGGCTTTTCAGGGTAGGCAATATAATTACTCAAAATTGGATGCTTGGACATCTCTTTCAGTCGGTTGTAGGCAATACTTCCTTCTCGACCGCCAGCTTTGATTTTTTCAGTCAGTGTTTTTTCCGTTTCTTTCATGGCGTCCACCGCAAACTGATAGTTTTCGGTTAACATTTCAGCTACCTCGTTCATCTTTCCCTTCCAACCAAAGAGGAGATTAACGGTATCAGTATGAGCCGCATAAACTGGCGACTTTGTTATGTCACTTAAGTCTGCAGCGCTGGCACCGCTGACTAAGCGCTCAAACGCTTGGCGGGCTTTCTCATCAGCCAAGTTGTACCGATTCTCTTTGCCTTTACTAGCCAACATCAAGTTACGAACAACAAATTCATTTTCTTTAAAGCGATCTTCATTCCCCCCGAGCTTCTCGAGATCCAGAATAATATTTCCTTGCTTATCATAAGCCTCGGCACCCAGGTGATCAGCATAACCTTTCAAACCTTCCTCAAGCGCCGCACGTGTTTCCTTATTCCGTTTGCGAAGGGCTTCCCAATGAGAGGCCTTCATATTATCTGATCGTCTCAAGGACTGTAAGACATTCTGATCTTTCAGAGCTTGCAGAGAAATATTCTTACTGATTTCTTCTCCACCTAGTTTGCTGGCAAACTCTTGTGCAAGTGTGACATCGCTTCCATCAGAATTTTTCTTTGATGTGCCATCAGAGTTTTTTGCGGTTAAGAAGGTGCCATTGGATTGCGTAAATGCCTTGCCCCATTCTCCTGTTACACGGGCAACTTTCTGCCGTTCTTCAGCTGAAGCATCATCGGCAATCGTGAGGTGACTGAAAATTTCCTGAGCCGCTTCTGGATCCATCTGACGTCTATACGAATTCAGCGTCTCTGCATCCGGGCTGATTTGATTCAGGAAATTACCTATTGCGGCAGCTTCACCCGCTCGGGCAAAAGTATCTTGAACTGCATGATTTAAAGCCGACGGGTTCATTTGCTTCTGTTGAATGGCGCTCAAGAACGCTCTCCGACTTGATGAATCCGCTAGGCTCCCGAAGATGACTTTTTTTGCCATGTCCGGATTGGTTTTCATCATTGATTCACGAGCAGCTTGCAACCGTTCCGGGTTAGCCGCCAAATCGTTCAGCAGTCCGGCTGAAATTTGTTCATCTTCGGCTCGTCCTACTTTTAACAGTTGCCGGCGCTGGAGCTCTTGAGCAAATTGGATCCGCTGTTCCGGATCGGTTGAAGCTCCCAGGCGGGCGCGAATACTATTCTCATCCATACCTCCCATATTGGATCGAAAAATCTCCTCACGCATCTTTAGGCGATCGCCTTCTGGGACACGGTTCCAGGCCATAGCCTGGTTGAAGGCTTTTTCTTGGTTGGGGTCTTGGAGATTAATCCGCCCGCGGTCTTTTAAGACCGTCATGGCCGCTAATTGTTCGCGACCGGTCGTCGTCAAGAAACGAGTCATAACGTCGTCATGCGGCAAATTCTGTAAACCGCGGGATTGGATGAATTGCTGGGTCCGTTGTCCTTCAATATTCTGGGCACTCGCGGCTGCCCGTTCGCGGCCTTCGCGGCCAAGAATACCGGGCATGACCGGGGCCTGCGATCGAATACGGGCGCCGGCCGACTCGAGGGCCGCCGTTCGTTCCTGAATCCTCCCTTGCCGAGCCGCCTGACGGTTTTTAATCCAGCCTTGAACCGGAGCAACCGCTCGTTCGTTGATTTGGCTGCGGATAGCGTTCAACCCAGTAGCCGTCGCGCCGACACCAAGTCCTTTCTCATATATTCTTTTCGCAAATCCGGCTCCCGCGCCGCCCGATTTACTGGCGTACTGCATACCCATCATCAGGAAAATGATCGAGACGATGAAGGTCATCAGCCGGGGCATCGAGAAAATCTCCGTGACAAAATCCTTCTGAATCGGAGCGAGTTGCTGTTGGACCTGATTCGTGAGATTGGCATTCGCGCCGCTCGTGCCGTTGACGCTCTGGAAAAGGACACTACTTTGGTTGGCCGAACCGGCGCTCAAGGCAAGTGCCAGCCAGAGGAAGAAGGCCAGGACCGGACCGGAAACGACGTACTTTCCGAATTCGCTCCACCACTGGGAAGCATACCGTTCGGTGTTCGGGATAATGCGTAAGGCGTAGGCCAGCGGCGATAAGATGGTCAATATCCATAAGGCCACGATCCGGACGATCAGGATGACGACAACGGCTAAGATGACACAGAAGGCGATAATCATCATGGCCAGGCCGCCAACCAAGGTCATGAATAACGAGGCATCTGTCGCCGTCGGGTTCTGTTGGCTGAATTTCAAGACCACATCTAAGCCGAACATGTTGGCAAAGTTACCAAGGGCGATGTCTTTGAACGCATTGACGAACGTCAGCATGAACACCTGCGAGGTTTGAATGAAGAATCCGGTAATGAAGCGCGCCAGGTTGACCAAGAACGCCATGACAATCAGCCGGCCGAGCAAGCGGTTGTAGCGGTAATTCTCTAAGCGTAGAATCGTACCGGCGGCAATAATCAACAAAGCGATAATGAAGATCATGTTCGCTAAGTCGCGGACGATCGGGTAGCCCGTCACGACGGGCGCGGAATTGATGAAATTATTTTGTTGGGCGACGAGAATGAGGAGTCCGACGATGTAGGCGGTCAATAAGGCGAAGAGCCGGATCATGGCCGTCACGATCGGGCTTAAGATATCACTGAAGATGACCTGCTGAACATCAGCCCGGGCCGGACTCGGCCAAATAACTATGAGTACTACGACGATAACCAGGCTACTCAACAGCGCCCAGCGATGGGGGATTCGGCGCAAGCGTGAAAGAAATCGTTTCATACTATTGCGCGACTTTGACCGTCAAGCCGGTGTCGAACCAGTTGGCTGAATTGGTACTGCAATTCTTGACCGAGCTGGCATCGGTTTTGGTATCGCTACACCAGTTCCAATGGTCTTGGACCTGAATCTTAATATGATACGCGCAGACGAAGCGACCACTGCTGTCAGTGCCACAGGATGATCCAGGTGATGGGGTTCCGCCGATCACATAGGGGTGAGCAAAGATATGTGGTTTCGATGGATCGTTCCGAGGGGCGAAGGTGTAACTATACGACAAGGCCGGACCATCACCCCAGTCAATGCTGATGGTTCGCAGCGGGACCTGGTCGGCATCAGCGTTG
Source organism: uncultured Gammaproteobacteria bacterium (assembly GCA_964518425.1). Lineage (GTDB taxonomy): Bacteria > Patescibacteriota > Patescibacteriia > SBBC01 > CAIJZX01 > CAYLHT01. The sequence continues at coordinate 74,384 of CAZFGG010000001.1, read as the reverse complement.
GAATTGAACTTAATCCCGACGGTGCCACTGCCACTATCGATCGTAGCAGTCGTGGCGGGCGAATTCAGGAAGGCGGATCCACTGACTGTCGGCGGAACCGCACAAAAGTCATTTGGATAGGCTGGGCGGACGGGTCGCGGGCCGCCTGGCTGTGTAACGGTGGTAGCCTTGCTATAGGTATTCGTACCCTGGTCAAAGATGCAGCTTGCTGTACAGGTAAAGTTCGTACCGCTGCCACTGCACGTTGGGGAAGCAATGTCGTTGTATTTTAATTGATCGCCGCTGCTCGGGCATTCGGCTTTGGTCCCATCGCAGGCCACGATTTGTTGGCATTTGGACTTCGCATTATCCTTGGCGGCCTGAGCCGACGTGCCGTTACCCGTCACGGGTGCTGTGGCGTTACATGTAGCGGAAACCGTGGCACAAAGTCCTGCAACTTGTTGGACTGGGCAGACTTGGGTAGGGCTATCAAAATGGGCGCCCGAGAGGACATACTTTTGTGACGTGGCGTCCCAGGCGTAAATACCGAACGAAGCCGCAAAGATACGCCGGATGCGCTCTTGAGCAAAATATTGTTTATCCGTGGTCAACTGGTCTGCCGCCGTATATTTCTGGACTCCAAGATTCGAACCATTGAACCCACTGCCGGTGCCGGTACAATCCCCCGGCTGAATATTTGAGGTCGGGTCAGGATGTTGACACTGGTCAATGAGCTGGGGTGTTGAGCAAGTATTGGCTGGGTTGGTTGTGCAGACCAAGGCATCACATTTTCCTTTGCAGCCATATGGTGATCCTCCCCGAGCTTGGCCCGGCGGTGTAAACGTAACATAATCGGGCTTGACGATCGGTAAGAGCGGCCAATCAACTGGTAACGCGTTCCCATTGGCCGGAGCAACGGCTCCTCCGTAGGGTGGCAAATCGGCACCACTCCCATACTGGAGGTTCGGTACTTGGTATGAAGAAGAATTAATTCGCGAGGCAAAGGCTTGGTTATCACCCTGTGGGTCGACGACCTCAACTAACGTGCTGCATGATTCTTTAAGGTCGAAAACCACCTGATATGTGGCGGGCTCAGCAACGCCTGTCCCATCGACACCATCGGTGCGGTCATTTTCGATCAGCTCGTACCGCTTCACTAACTTCGTTGTTGAATCAAAGACGATCCCGCCGTAGACGCAGTTTTGTCCCCCATTACTCAATCCGACGCGCTGACACGGAGTAACGTTAGAAAAAATCCAGGATGTTTCATTGGCCGCTGCATCAACACTCTGCCATATTCTCCAATCATGACCTCCATCCGTTCCGGTTTCTGCTGGACTTAATGCTGTCGAGCCGCGCAGAGCATCGTTATTATGAACGACAAACGTTGGATTCTCGGATGCGAACTGTCCAACCGAATTCCAATGAATGCTGACGATCTGGTCCATTGATATCCCGGCATCAGCCCGATTAGCGCCCTGTTTGACAAACCAGATTGGTAATAAATTTCCAGACTCGTCACGAGTGCAGGTGGCAATGGTGAAATGGGAGGCCTTTGCCGAGTCACAGTTTCCGGAAGCCGGAGAAAATGCGACGAAGTTTTGGTAATCAAATCCCGCGGTGTACGACTTGGAAACATCAAATTCATTTAAGCCATTCAACCCGGCTGCTTCGGCACACATGAATAACGGAGCCCGGTCTTTATATCCAGCCGGTGTGTCCGCGCCGAAGACATTCGATTCACCTTTGATGATATCAACTGGCCACCAGGATAAGCAGGTCCCGGTTTGTGAATCGTGTTCAAGGCAGTAACCATGCCAGCCTTTGTAGACGACATTGTTCTGATCGACGTAATCGCATGACGGTGAGTCATCTTTCGGGTAGAGCCGGCAGCTCGGCGTGATGAACGTGGGGTTCGTGTCGACCTGAAGGACCGGTCGGATTTGAACATCATCCAGCCAGAAGGTGCTGCAGGTCGCTGGATCGGTCTCCGCACAGACTGCGCCAAATCGAGTTTCACCGGACATGCCATTCAGTGGGCCTAGTGTTACCCGTTGCCAGGCATTCGTTACCGGAACGTCGACAAAGGTATTCGTTGAGCCGCTTCCATTGGGGACGTTAAATTTCGTATATCCGGCGTAGCCAAATTGGAAACGAACGCGCGGGTTGCCGGAAGGAGATTTAATCCGAGCTTCGGCATAGTAATATTCTGATGGGGCCGCGGTGAATGTTCCTGAAACAGCGCCCGAGAACTTAACATTTGTCGTATCGGTTACGCATTGATCGTTGGCGGCGGTACAAACGCTATCCGTTGCGCTGCAGTCAACTGGTTTGCCTTGTTGCGCGCCACTAGCATACGTCGTTACCTGACAGTGTTTTGTGGCTAGCGCGCTCTCCACGACCGGGCTGACGACTAAGACATGATTGATGCTGTTGTCACGGTCTTCAAAATCAATGTTGATTGATGTTGAGCCTGGATTATCGCCATTCTTCGCTAGCGGCGCGACTTCCCACGGGCTAACGCTCGGCGGATTGTACTCGAAGTCTCCATTCTTCAATTCGGCGTTGCCACCAACTTGGCGCATGAGTTGCCATGGCAAGAATCCTTGGATAACATTGGAGCCGCCTTGCTGGTGCCAGTCCAGGCCAGCAATAACATTTCCAGACAGGTCGGCAATATGGCTGATGTCTTCCGGCGTCTGATAGGTGATGTTCTGTAATGTCTTCGTCGGGTTCTCCGTCGGCGAGATATTACACGTTCCGCCGGCCAAGCAGTCGGTATCGGACGAACAGAAACGTAACGGATCGTTGCTGCACTGCCCTTGGGGAAGATATTTATTACATTGACCTTCGATCCCTAAACTATTACAAGCCGCCAGGCTCAGACAGAGGTTTTCGGCTGGTGCGTTAGCCGTCGGTTCGGTCTGAAGACTCGTTGAGCAGGTCAGCCAGAGGTTACATCCCCGGTCTTTCCGGACCTTCAAAATAGTATTGGCGTTACATCGCGGCCAGGAGGCATAGCAGCCGGATGGAGCCGGAATGATGAGTTGTCCATTCTTGTTATAGCAGCTGGCTTGATTACACTGGTATGGCGAAGTCCCTAGGGTTGGATCGACAACGCATTGCCCGCTTTGGTTACAGGTCGAATTACTCGGGCAAATCAAGCCGCAGATTGATGTACAGCTCGTGACAAGAATACCGTTGTTATCACAATATTTCCGATCCTTGTTACACGAACCAATGGCCGTTCCATCCGGGCAAGCCCCGGTCGAGAAGGTGTGGTCAGAACTAGAAATTGGCGTCTGTAAGATCAGGTCATTGGTATGCGATTGGCTGGCCCCAGCCGTGGCCTTGATACAATAATGATATTTCGTATCCAGAGCTAACTTTGGTTGCCCCGGCGCAGCAACGAGCAATGATCGCAGGCCTTTGGCCGCGGTGGATTCGGCAGTCGAATTTGGGTAGCTATCACAATCAGCCGGCGGATTGGCCTGGTACGCCGCGTTATCCATCCAACGAACCTCAACGATAGCGTCAATATTGGTACTAAATCCGACTCGGCACTGAGATCCGTCACAGCTATAGCTAATGTCGGTGATGGTCACGCTTGCTCCGCCACCGCCAGCGCCAGTTGTGGCGAAGGTGCGATCGGCGCTGGCGGTCGTACCATTGGCGTTTTTTGCCTCGATGCGGAAATGATACGTGGTGCTGATCTGAAGGCCGGTAATCGTCAGGACGTTACTGGTGACATCGGCAGTGTAGGTGGCCGACGAGGGCGGGATTCCGCAGGCATTACCGTCGCAGGCAAACTGATAGTCACTTGCTTGGGCATGAGCGGACAAATCGTAAACAATCCGACTGCCCGCCGCTGGGTTTATGGTGTAGCCAATGTCGGCGCTATTCGAGGAAACATTCGAGACAGTGATCGAGGTAATTTGAGGACCACTGGTTTGGGCTGATGATGATCGAACGTAACTCATCACGGCTAAAGCCACCGCCAAGAAAATCAGCGTGAATCGTTTATGAGTTGAGGGTCGGGTCACCATAGTCGTTTAGCCACTTTGCAGGCAGCGGCCAGTTTTATTACAGCTGAAGACGCGATAATGGTAGAGAACGTTCTTGTTGAGGTTCGTTAAGGTAACACTATGGCTGGTATACGCTGGTGACGAATCACTCGGGGCGGCATCGTCGTAGGCTTGATGCTGGCTGTAGGTACAGGCGCCCGAGACTGGATCGCAGTACTGCGGAACAGGAGTATCGTAGCCGACTTCGCTCGTCGACTGGTCATCGGTCGTCCAGACGATCGTGATCTTGCAAGTCGTCGTGCAGACAAGATTAATGGCGTCTGGTCCGCTGGTCAGCTGTGGGTCGGTGAAGTCATTGTCGACGGTGACCGTGTGCGTGACTGGCGAGGATGGATTGCCAGCACCATCAACAGCGGTGACCGTGACCGTGTGGACACCATTTCCGGCGGCACCGAAGGCGCCAGTGTTCCAGGTATACGAATAATCGCAGTCCTGTCCGCTACATCCAATAGTTGTGGCGATCGGCGGCTCCGTTGTGCCAGGGGTCAGGTTATCAATGGCCAGCTTGATATGATCAACTTTCTTATCATCATGGCCGTGCCCAGTGACATCAGTATTCCCAGTGACCGTCGTCTGATCAGCCGGCGTCACGAGGGTAACATCCGGAGGGGTCGTGTCTGGAGTGTCGAGTGTCGTGAACTGCAAAGGGTTTCCGCTGGCATCGGTCGTAGCGATCGTCGTCCGCGGTCCACCGGGCGTAGGATCGGTATCAGTTGAGGTGACGGTGAAGTAGTAGGTCGTCAATGGCGCCAAGGTCGCGTAGACCAAATCATGGCAAGCGGAGGTGCAGAATGTGCTGAGCGTCTCGTTCTGTCCATATTGATTAGCTCGGGCGACATCCGTATAGATTTTTATGGCCGAGTTCGCCGGTTCATCCGTCGTCCAGGTAATGCGGACACGATCGAAGTTCGGCGTGGGCACGATATTCGTGATGATCGGTGGAGAGGTATCTTCATTGACGACCAGGTTGACAGTGGCTTGCTTCGTGACACTGCCGCCACTGGCCGTGACTGTCAGATGATACGTACCACCCGGAACACTATTGGCCACGATGACATTCAAGGCTGTCGTTTTGACATCACCTGAAGCGAGAATGACTTGGTTTGGTTGGAGCGTCATGGTTAAACCAGAGCCTGCATAATCACTCGTCACCGTCAGGTTGACCTGCGTCCCCGTTCCTCCAAAACCGTTCATACTTGTGACGGTCCCCGAGTACACGACCGCTAATCCTCCGGCATTAGCCGTTTGGCTGGCTGGCGTAAAATTGAGGCCAATATCCGGAGCTGGACTGATATGGAGAATGACTGATGTGGTTGGCGCGGGCGTGATAATCTGGCCGTTGGCGGCATTCGTTCCGTTACCGGTAATGGTTAATGGGTAATCACCATTGGCCGCAGTGGCTTGGGTCACGATATTGAGACTGACCGTCGTAATTTGAGAGTTCGCTAAGGTAACTGAGGGGGGGCTAAATGTTCCGGTCACATTCGATGGGATACCGGTAACTGAAAAGGTGATTGGTCCAGCAAACGTATTATTGGCCGACACGGTGACCGTGTAGCTACCTGATTGTCCGGCGATGATACTCAGCGGCGAGGGGGTGGCGGAGATGCTGAAGTCAGGAGCAGCCTTGAGAATGAGTTGGACGCTGGCTGTTTTTGTAACACTACCGCCGGTAGCGGTCGTGGTGATCGTATACGTATTCCCGTTAGCGCCGGCCGTCGCAACCGTCAGGGTGCTCGTAGCCGTTGAACCGGCAGTCAAGGTAACAACACTTGGACTGAATGAGACGGTCGGGCCGCCGGGGGCAACAACGGCCGACAAATTGACCGAGCCGGCAAAGCCATTTTGCGAAGTCAGCGTTGCGGTGTAGGTCACAATATCTCCAGAAAATGCTGTTTGGCTGGCCGGGGTCACAGTCAGATTAAAACTCGGGGCAACATAGGTGAAGGTCACTTGAGTCGTTTGCGTGTTCCCCGCTCGATCAGCGACCGTGACGGCGACGGTGTTCGATCCAACGTTGAGGCTGGCTGAAGCATTCCAGTTGAATGATCCCGTACCGGCCGCGACCGCAATACTTTGTGGGCTTCCACCATTCACCGTCATCACAATGGAGGCTAGGCCCGAGTCGTTGGCCGCATTATCGGTTGAGGTTCCGGTAACGTTAAAAGGATTGGTATTGACTGTTGAGCCGTTGGTCGGTGCAGTAATAGAAACTACTGGCTTTGTCGCGTCGTAGAAGAGACTGCTATTGGCGGTGGCGGTATTGCTGCCGCCATCAGTCGCCGTCGCCACCAAGGCGTTCAGGCCAGGTGATAGAGCCACATTTGATGACCACGAGGTCGTACCGCTGACGCTTTGCGGTGTGCCGTTTTTTGTTAACGTGACACTCTGGACGGAACCAGGCGGGGTATCGCTGGCTGTCCCAGTTACCGCGAATGGCGTGGTATTCGTATACGTCGGGCCGGGAGAGGGTGGATTGATAAAGGCGGTCACGGGAGGAATAGTATCCGGTTGGCCGGTCATGAATGTTCCAAAAGCTCCCCAGCCGACTCCCGAACCAACGGATTCGACCGAGAAAAAGTATGGCTGGCCTTGCGATAGACCGTTGAGTTGAACGCTATGGCTACTGGGCGGAACAATAATATTTGAATCGCTTTGAACATTCGCACACGAGGTCGGACTCGAGTGACAGCGATAGGCCCCCAGCTTATTCTGGCCAACGGCAATCAGACTTGATCCATTCGCGAAGGCAATGCTCTGTACAGACGGGACTGCGCCGAGGACGCTCGCGTCAAACGTGAATGTAGGGTTTGCACCATTGGCATTCGTTGAACTACCTATTCCATTTGCGGCTCCGAACCAGACTTCCGATGGTGAGAGCATGGATAGGCTATTTATTTGCTGCGCCGTACCCGTCGTCATCGTCAACCACGTTTGCCCGCTGTCAGTTGAGCGCCAGAGTCCACCGTTCGCGCCTCCAGCCCAAATCGTTTTACCATCAAGACTAGCTAAAGTATTAATGGTACCAGCTCCTCCGGTGTTTTGCGTCGTCCAGATCGTTCCACCATTGATAGTATGATAGACCTTGCCGGTGCTGCCTCCAACCCACACTTCATGATTATTGAGGGTTAAGACTGAATAGAAAGAACCGGAGACTGGCGGTGTTCGTGTTTGGCACAGGCTGCCGTCAAAAAAGTGGACCCCTTGAGTACCAGCAATCCAGGCCGTCGAGTCGGTTGAGGTACTGATGCCATAAATATCATCGGCTGGGTTTGAATAGAGTGCGCTTTGTGAATCCCAGGATCCGCCCCCATTCGTTGTACGGAGCACTACTCCGGCTTTTCCCGCGACCCATAAAGAATTATCGTCGTAGCCATCAATCGTGATGAGATCAGCGGTCGTCTGACTATTTTGTACTTGCCAGCCCGAAATAGTTCGATTCACAATGGCGCCACTTTGGCCAACGGCCCAGGATTTTCCCGAACTGAGCCCGGCGACGGCTGAGAATGTTTGTCCGGCTGGCAAAGAATATTCACTTTGCCAGTCTTGGGGGAAAATACCATAACGCACTTTTGAATCGGCTGAGAATGGCAGCGCCCAATTAATCGTGGCTGTATTCTGGCCAATGTTGCTGATTGTCGGAGGGGCGGGAAAAGCTGGCCAGGTCGTGGCCGTGGCTTCCTGTTCAAGCGTTGTGGTTGGATCGGTTTGAACAAAGAGTGAAGCAGTATAGGTCTTACCCGGACGAACGTTATAAACCGCGAACTTCGTCTTGAGGTCGACGGCACCAACCTGCTTCCAAAAATTTGTATCCGAGTGCGGTTTGGTGTCGCAGACCGTACGGGGCCCGAGGCAGGCGTAGAGCGTCCATGGATCAACGCCATTCACATCAACGTTGTATCCAACTGTTGTGGCCGTCACGATGGTGTTGACTGACATGCTAATGGCCACGCAGCCTTGGGTTGAAACACACACTTCCCCTCCCGAGCAGTCTCCAGCCAGACATATCGGCGCACCCCAAGCAACCGGTGAAAGATGGAGGGCCAGGAAAACCATGATCACCACGGATACTCCGCTGAGGGCGATTCGTGACGAGAGCGATTGGATAAAACGTGTCATTGGCCGCGGAAGTTAAGGACTGGGTTTAAGGTATCATTGAATGGACGGCAACCGGTAGCTAAGTTGACCTGGCCATTACACTCTTTGGCCGTGTCTTCGACGCTCGAGCTCAGGTAGTAATATGGCCGGCAACCAGGGGCGCCGAGTGCCGGGGTGCTGCCAAATCCAACGCATTGTCCTCCGCCGCTGCAATCGGTGCTCGTTTGGCAACCTTTGCCCGCCTGGTCGCCACCCTGACAGACCGTCGGGGTACAGGTGCTGTCTACGAAGACCGCGCTGCCCCCTTGTTGAACAAGTGGACATTCCGAGCGGCAACTCTTTGGATCAGTGGGGTCGCGGTATTCGGTACAGGAATTCTGTTCGGCTGGACAGGTCCCAACCTGGTACAGACACTTATTACCGCCCAAGCAATTGCTATCCGAGCCGCACTGACCAATAATTGCTTTGCCGGAGCCGTCATTAATCCGCCCGGTCGTCGCAGCGTCGCCAGTACATTTTGCACTCGGGCAGTCAGCGTTCGAGACGCAGGCCCGGCCTAGTCGCTGGCCCCCGTCGCAGGTCGGCGTGCATGACGCGCCGACTGGTCGTCCGACTTCAGGCGGCGTGACCGTCGGACATAAGGTCGTTGTTCCCGTGACATACCATTGTCCCCCAGCTGTGGAATTATCCGTTCGGAATTCACACGTCTGATTGGTTGGATCTTTGAAGAAAGCCACTGTCCCGCTCGAGGTTGAGTAGGCGCTGCAGAAGAGCTCGTTCGGTGTTCCATTCCGTCCATCCGTACAGAGGTTTGTCGAGTAGAGGTCAGGGTTATTTTTCAAATACGTCGTCTGGTACCCCGTCAGGAGGTGGTCGGTATTGTAGGTTGGCAAGCCCACGGCCTGACAGCCCTTAGCTTCGGCTTGGCAACTGACGGCCGGATCATTGACGACTTGGACGACGTTGTCAGCCGGCGTACTAATATTTTTAATCGTTTCGGCGTCAGGCGACGTACTGTTGTGCGTGTCAATCAAGGCTTCACAGTTCACGGCCTGTTCCGAGCAGATCCGGCTGAATGATTTAAGGTTGACCGTATTTCCATCGCGATCAGTGTAGGCGGCACAACCAACCTCGCTGGCCGGACAGGCCGGGACTGTCGAACTCACCAAGTAGAGACTGTCGTTGATTTCCGTTAAGGTAACATTATCAACGAAGGCGTCACCGCCATCAACAGTCAGACCAAGCGTCAGGCTCGTCGGATCGCGGGTCAGTGTGAGAAGGCCAAACGAATAGGTGTGCCACTCGGGACCAGGCGGCGTAATCGAGGAACTGTAGGTTGGCGTGACCGTCAATGGATTCCCGTTAGCATCGCGCTGGAAAGGCGTAATACCATCAAATTTTCCGTTCGTCACCGGACCAAGCCAGACACCGAGTTGCGGCGCCGTTGAGCTGGCCGCGGCAGCTAAGAGCGTCACCTGGTATGTCTTCCCCTTGAAAAGTTTACCTTTGACCGCCGCTGTCGTCAGGTAGGCGGCGCTATTACCAGGGATGTGCATGGAATGTCCGCCCAAACTGATTGAGGCCGAGGAAATACTGCCACCAACCCAGTTACTGGTTGTCGCGGTTTCAAAATCATCGCGGAAAATTTGTCGACTCGTCTGGGCCGCATTACCGGTGTAGCCCCGGCAGCCAGCGGCGGCGGCTGAACAGCTGACATTTTCTTCCGGCGCCAGGTAGTAAATATTGTTCTTAGCGTTCTGATCATCCTGGTCAATGGTATTTCGGAAAGGATGACAATCCGGCGTGACCGAGACCGTTGCTTGGCGCAAACGGTAGTAGACATTCAAACTGGAATCATAGTACTGACCACAGTCAGGGTTCGTAGCGAAGGTCGAGGCATTGCACAGGGTGCTTTGCGGGTCGGGTCGGTTCGCATCATCACAAGCCGGGGTTGTGCCAACCGTTCCAACGGTCAGATTCGTGCAGGGGTTTCCGTCGAGATTTGATTTCAATAAGTCATAGGCGCGGAGCACAAATCCCGCTTTCGGATCTCCAACCCAGGTGTAGTAGGTTTGCTGCGGGGCAACGACCGGGTCGCCATTCGGCTTGACGCACTGTTTCACCGATTTGAAGTAGGCTTTCCCTTCGCCGCCTTTCGCCACCTCATCAAGGTTGGTATATTCTTCGCAGCCGACGTCAGAGGCGCTGCACTGTTCGCCCTTGGTCGCCACGACCGTGACATCTCCGCCGCTGCGTTTGGGGACCGTCGTGATCGGTTCAAGGTGGTAGAGGTTACAACCGACGTTTTGCGCGTCGCAGCGATTGCTATTGAGAATTTGTCCAGGCACCGCGGGCGAGCCATCGGTTGGGGTGTAGAGTTGGCAGCCGACATCTTCCTTGGTGCACTGTTGGCGCTTGGCCCCGAGATAGGTAGCGTTGATGGCGCCGTAATCTTTATAGGTCGTCGGTCCATCGTGCTCGAGTTGGGCGTTATCGATAATGAGATTCGCGCACCCTCCGACTTGGATGGCCACGCCGACTTTTCCGTCGTCGGCCGTACCAGCTTGGAGCTGCGTCGGCAGAACCAGGGTTGTCGTAAATGTCTGCCAATCGGTCGTGACGCTCATTTGGTCGGATGAAACGTTGCTCCCGCCGAGATTCGTGCTGACAATGAGGCGGGTGGTACAAGCAGCCGCGGCTTTGGCACGAACGCTGGCCGTGAACGTCTGTTCGTAGATATGGGCACCGGTATCTATCGTTTGACTGATCACCCCTGAGCCGCTGAGGTTCACCGCGACACTGTTGTTGGCTGTGATCAATGGGTCATCGGGTGTCACTGGGACCGCGTGGAGTCCGCTGCTATTCTGCCAGTCGGCATAAATCGCGTCAGCCCCGCTGCCAACCTGGACACCATTGGTGATGACTTCGAAACCGCTATTCGGTAAGAGATTGGTGCCATTGGTCGTTCGCAGGTATTGTTGGCAACCAGCTTGCGTCTGGTCACATTTCGCAACTTTATTCGTGAAGTTGATCGTTGGGTTGGTGGCCGGAGTGTTCGCGAGAGTCGGATCAGCGCAGAGCCAACTGTTCGTACTCGCATCAAATCCTCCGGTACAAGTGGCCGTATTTGTACCGCTACCAGTAGCACAATCGACATCGACACTACAGGATCGAGAAGGGTCGTCGCTGCAGACCTTATGACAGTACCACTGACAACCAGCGTTGTCGGCCGTGCAATTCCGAAAATCAAGGGTGTTGGCCAGGTAACTTCGCGGTTGGCCTTGACTATCGGTATAGGCTGTACAGGAAACGTTCTGAGCGTCGCACTGCGTTCCGCTAAACTTGAATGTTTGTCGCTCTTGAACGCAGTATCCGTAGGCAATACACGATCCGTCATCGTTCTCGGCGATACACGATTGAACATCAGCACAGGTATCGGTATTGCGGCTGATTACCCAGTGACCGATATCGGGATGTTGGTTATTTGTCCCATCGAAAACACAATTCGGCGAGCCGGAATCACCAGCTTGTTGTGCTATTGTTCCCGGTGGAATAGACGCGTTCGTTGTTCCGTTAACGTTGTTCTCATCACAGACGAATTCTTTGGTTAAGATTTCTTCGCCTGCGCCTTGTCGTCGACAGAACGATTGCGGGGCTTTCAAAACCCAGTTCGGATCGACGAGCCCACAGTACGGGCTAGCGCCACACGTGCCGCCACCACAATCGGCATCGAGCTGACAGGCCTGCTCCGGATTATTGGTGCAGACTTCGTGGGTTCCCGAAAATTTGATATTCGTACATTGCCCAGTGCTCTGTGTCCCGCTTGGCAGTGTAAACGTGCAGTCTGGATTAGTCACGCACGTTCTAGTGGGATCATTGGTGCACGTTCCCAGAAGCTGGTCTTGGCCACAAATATTGAAAGCCTTAACGAGCTTGCCGAGCGTCAGGTTACGGTTATCAAATTGTTGTTTGTACTTGGCCGCCAGTTCCCAACCAACAGGAATCACCCGGAACTTTCGGAGGTACTGCAAGGCTCGATACGGATAGCCGTCTCGTGGCTCAACACCGTTGCGGTCAAAGCCGAAAACTTTCTGGCTATCGAGTAGTTTTTTATTCAGCGCTTCTTGAACGGTTAGTTCTTCTTCAATAGCCTGTCGGAAGCCACTATCAATTAAACCGTTCGTTGAGAGTTGGTCGGTGACCGGGATGTCGTTTTGCCCCGGGTTGCCGCTGATCAACTGCGGTTGACCAAGTGACGATAATTGGATTTGGGCGCCGGCTATGCCGCTCGGCAGTCCTGTGCCGAATAAGAGTTGGCCGATAGCTGATTGCGGGTTGGACGGTCCGCGACAGGCATCCGGATTGAAGCCACACTTGTTACGGAATGACTGAGTGAAGAGTTGTCCGATCGGGCTATTGATGAAGGAAGCGATACCTTTGAGAATGTCAGCTAAACCGCTGCCGGTGTAGACAAACTGGCCGTTGGAACTGACTTGGAATAAACCGTAGAAGGTCGCTGTCGTAACTGTGCTTGGACTCGCGACTTGCTCGCTGACCGTCGACGTCCGGGGGAGAACGTTCGGCTGGAGGTTGGTCTGTTCACCCGTGATCCGGTCTTGAACGGCCGTCGTTAAACCTGCAAACGCACCAAGGAGTTGCCCAACATCGCTTTTATCGTTGGACAAGGCGTTGGCTATAGCGCCAGGAACTTTTGATGGTTCAATGTTATTGACTGCGGTGAAAACATCAGTCGCCGTAGCTGCGTTGATGGCCCCGGTTGCGACGCCGGCTAAACCGTTTTGGCAGTCTTTGTAACACTGCAGTGTTTCAGCGTAGGCGTCAGATTTTTCATTATTGATCGCTTCTTCTTGATGGTTTTTACATTGCTGGGCCTGGATTTGAGGAATGGTCTGGGTACCAGGGTATCCCGGCGAGATAATGTAGGGTTGGACACTGCCGGTGAACGGGACTTTCGTGTTGACCTCGCGGCAAGTCATCAGTTGATTCGGATCAGTACTGGCAAGTTGCACGGTACTCCCGTTAATGTCTTGATACACGCCCAAGACATCGTTGATTTTTGTTTCGTGGTCGTTTTCCGCGGATGGGCGTTTACTGACGCCGGGTGAAAAGTCCGAACGGACGGAGTAGTTCGTTCGACAATCGTCCTGACAGGAATTGAGCGGGTTCGGAAGTGAGGATCGCAAGAATCGGGAAATGAGAAAGCGCGTCCGTGTTGAGCCGACCGAGGCCGCGGTTTGTCCGGTAATGCCACGGGTAAAATTATCGATGTAATCTCCGGCCGCTGAGTTAGCGACATTTCGGAAGAAGGTCTTCGGATTCGTCAGGAAGAGTGGTTTTTGTCCAGGGCCAGCCGTCGCGATTTGGGTGGCCGCTTCTCGAAGCAACCGGCTAGTGAAGAGCTGTAATGAATTTTTAAATGTGATGTCAGTCACCGTCTTCAGTTTCCCTTTGAGCGTGTCGGTGACCTTCGTTATTGTCGCCGCAATTTTACGAGGGATATCCTCAACCGTTGTGTTAAATGTTACATCGCCAACTCCCAGAATGGCCTGGGCTGGTCGAACGGAAAATCCAAATTGGCCCAGCAGGATGAAGCTGGTCAACAAGATGAAGATGAAGCGAGAGCGACGGGACATGCCTTACGGAGTAGTCTGGTTGGATTGGTAGGCTTGCTGGAAAATTTGTTTCAACGTGGCGTCGTCGACGCTGTTCAGAACACTCTGATCGACACCGTTCTTAATGAGAAGTTGTCGGATATCGGCGGCCGAGAGATTCGTGAACTGGCTGAGCGAGGAAGAAACATTCGTGTTTTGCGTGTTATTCGTGTTGGTCGCAACTTGGTTCGTATTCGTCACCGGTGCCTGACCAACGACGCTTTGATAAATTTTTAGAAGGGTCGCGTCATCGGTTTTATCAAGTTGAGCTTGTGGCACGCCAGCATCTTTCAGGGCTTGTCTCAGGAAAGCTGGGGTCAGGTTGCCGTTAGCGTCAACCGGTGAGGTCAGCAGGGTAAATGACGAACAGATTTTTCCCTGCGGACAATTCGGATCTGATCCTTTGTCTACCTCCTGACTATCTGGGACGCCGTCACCATCACTATCTTTCAGGTAGGGACTGGTGTGGTATGAAAAGAGCTCGTCGTAGTCGGACAGTCCGTCACCGTCGGTATCTTTTTGCTTCAGTGCATTCAGTTGAACGATAGCGCTGTTATTGGTGACGGTAGCAACTGGTGCGCGGGTGGCATTCCGGATACTGTGCGCCACGAGCCAGCCACTACCGATGATGGTGACCGCCGCAATCGCGGCGACCAGACGGAAAGCTTTCGGGCTGTCGAGTGATTGATGCGGTGTTGTTCCTTGTCCCACGTGCACAACGCCATTGGTCGTGGCCTGACGAATTCGGGACAGGAATGACATGGCAACAGTAAAAGAAATCAGCGCTGACCAATAAACGTAGCGCCTCCATTATTTTTCGAAAAATACGTGTGATTGTAGGTCTTGATCTTCACAAAATTCTTTGAAGTTTTCCCCAGGCGATTTTAGCCTCAAATATCATAAAAAAAGCTCTTTTACTATAGCAGAGTTTTGATCATTCGTCAACTCAGAATTTTCTGAATTTTTGGCCAGAGTTCAACCGGAATTTCTTGTGCCCGGACCGTTGTTTTTAGGCCTAGAGACTCAATACCTTGAGCTATTTCTTCGACCGGGCGATGGGTAACCGCGGCTAAGTTCTTGACGACGAATTTTCGTCGGGCAGCAAAGCCAGCTCGGACAAGCCGGAAAAGTTGTTTGTCAACCTCGGGGTTGACTGGGCGGAGGTCGTGGCAATAGACTACAGCCGATTGGACACTCGGGGCTGGGTAAAAACTGGCCGGCGGAACATCAAAGAGTCTTTCGACCTGGCTGTAAGACTGGACCATGACCGCCAAAACGCTGAGTTGGCCTGGTTCAGCAGTAATCCGTTCAGCCACCTCAGCTTGAATCATGACCGTCAGCGATGACGGGCGGGGTGCTAGCGATAAGAAGTTGCGAAAGACGAGTGACGTGGCGCTGTACGGCAAATTTGCGACCAGCTTGTACTGACCATCCCGAAGCAGGGTGGGCAAATTCACTTTGAAGATGTCGCTTTCGATCAGTCTCAGTTTTGGCTGCCCGGAAAACTTTCGTTCGAGATATGCGGCTAAACGATGATCAAGTTCGATCGCAATGACGTTCGCGCCGGCCGCTAAGAGCTCCTCGGTTAATATTCCTAAGCCTGCTCCAATTTCCAGCACCGTGTCGTTGCTCGTGATGTCGGCTGCGCTGACCATGCTGGCGGCAACGGAACGGTCAAGCAAAAAATTCTGTCCAGCGGCTTGTTGCGGACGGAGACCAATTTTTTTTACAATTCGCTGAACCTGTTCGGTCGTCATGCTAGAGCAAGAAATAGAGCAAGCTGACAACGCCAGCAATGATGAAGGCAGCGGTGAACGTCGGCATGATGAGGCTGGCCACGATGATCAGTGCCGGCGCCAGCGATTTGGCCAAGGCGAAACCTTGTTCGTAGAACACGGCCCGCGGAATGATATTCTTTTCTTGAAGAGCTCGTTCGTAAGTCATCGCGGTCATGGGAACAAACGTCGTGTTCTTGGCAATCCGGCCGAGCGTATCACTGATCAGGACCGGCGCCACCAATTTCATGAATGGCCGGGTCAGCCAGACGACAGCGGTGACGATCGTGCCCCAAGCCAGGGCCCGACGGGGTTGGTTCCGATCAACGACTTTGCCAATGTACAACGTGGCAAAAGCCGTGACGAGCGTGGCCAGGGCAATCAATCCACCGAATTCGACGTAGCTTTTGACCACCAAGACAATGAAAATCGGCCAGACGAATTGCATAACGAATTCCTCGCCAAAACCTAAGTAGGCCAAGGTGGTTTTGATGTGGCGACGTTGGAAGGGCATGATCAGGCTCTGCCAGTACGAGTAGGGCTGGGGAATATGGTTAATCGGTTGAACGAAGAGCGGAATGTTCGACAGGATAATGACTGCGATAACACCAAGGAAAAGCGTGGGAAATCCGAGTGTCGTGACAACGATTCCTCCGACTAATGGCCCAATGATGTTCATCAGGATCGACAATGACCACAGTCCAGAGAACTCCTTCCCCCGCTGGCCCTGGTCCGAGGTCAGGATAAAATCCGTGTGATAGGCCGGCCAGTAAAACGTTTTTTGTAACGTCAGGAAAAATGGCGTCACCCAAAACATCCAATCAACCGATTTCAGTAACATTAAGCCACCGTAGTAGCCGACGAGGAGGATTGTGCTGAGAGCAATACTCCGTTCTGGTCCGAATCGGGCCACGAATTTTCCACCCAGCGGTAAGGTAAAGAAATAGGCGGCGTAGGTCATCAGGAAGAACAACAAAACATGCTGGAGCGAGTAGCCGAGTTGGTAGATATAGACCGGTTCGAATAATGCCACCGCGGCCAAGGCGAAATCTAAAATCGCCACGGACGCATAGAGCTCCTCGAGTTGCCGACTCAAGTGCTTCTGGAAGTAGTGGGGCGTGAAGTGGGAAAACTTACGAAAGATGGACGCTGCCATGACGGAGGATATGAATTTTGCTTTTTCGCATTTCGATAACTGTTGAGGGCTGGCGCAACCGGCCGCAGCGGCCGGACATGACCAGTATACCAGGAAAATCCTTTTTCACCTTGGCCGCTAATTTCGTCGGTGGTTGGCCGGAGATGTTGGCACTCGTGGCGGTGATGGGTGCGCCAATAGACATCGCCAGCGCCCTCGCTTGGGCGTGGGCTGGAACACGCACGCCGATGCGGCGCGGACCCCATAACGTCCCCTCCTTAGCAAAGGAGGGGTGGCCCGCCGGATGACGGGACGGGGTGGTCCCAACCAGCGCCCGCGCCGCGATTTGTTTCTTGGGCCGCAACAATATCGTCATCGCCCCGGGCCAGTATTTCCTTGCTAGTTTTGATTCTTCCTTCGACAAGTAAAAAAACTTTCTGACTTGCTCCAGATCCCCTGCAATAAGCGCGATTGGCTTCCCCTTCTCCCGATGTTTCAGGTGGAACAATTGACGGATAGCCAGCGGATTTGTCGCATCAACACCAAGGGCGTAGAAAGATTCGGTGGGGTAGGCAAACATCTCGTGGCTCGCCAGCATTTCTGACGACCGGCGCCTCACACTACAAAATTTACCAACTTATCTTTCACGAAAATAGCTTTTTTGGGCTGGCCAGTCAGATATTTTTTCACGTTTGGCTCCGCTTTGGCAGCTGATTCAACATCACCTTGCTGGCTTCCCGCCGGAAGCTCCAATGTTGCGCGGAGTTTTCCATTGACTTGAACAGCAATAGTCGCCGTATCCTCTTGGACTAGGGTCGGATCGAATGTTGGCCAAGATTCTTTTGCTAACATTGTTTCTTGGCCGAGGCGCTGCCAGAGTTCTTCAGCCAGGTGGGGCGCGAACGGTGAGAGAAGTTTGAGAAAGACTTCAAAATCTTCTTGTCCGATTGATTCGGCTGTTCGCCATTCATTACTCCACTTCATCAAATCGCTGACGCAGGTATTAAAATGGAAATGGTCAATGCCTTTGGTGATCGCCGCGACGACGCGATGACTGTAGCTCGACCGACCGGCTTGATCGCGATCGACTTTTTCCGCGGCCACCCAAACGCGTTCCAAAAAACGTCGGACACCAATAATACTTTCGCTACTCCAGGGCTTGGCATCCTCAAACGGACCCATGAACATTTCGTACATCCGGAGCGTGTCCGCGCCGTACTGCTCGATGATGTCATCGGGATTGATCACGTTCCCTCGCGACTTGGACATCTTTTCGCCGTCCGGCCCGAGAATAAGACCTTGGTTTTTTAGCTTGACGAATGGCTCGTCACCAACCTCTTTTGGGATGGCGCCAATGTCAAATAATACCTTATGCCAGAATCGGGAATACAGAAGATGGAGCACGGCGTGCTCGGCGCCGCCGACATAGAGATCAACCGGTAGCCAGGCTTTCATTGCTTCCTCGCTAGCAATAGCTTGATCGTTGTGCGGATCAGTAAAACGGATGTAGTACCAGCACGATCCCGCCCACTGCGGCATGGTGTTCGTTTCGCGCTTGGCCGGGCCACCACACTTTGGACAAGTCGTGTTGACCCAATCCTCAATCGCTGTGAGCGGTGATTCACCAGTTCCCGTTGGTTGATATTTCTCGACGTCAGGGAGAAGTACCGGTAAATCTTTTTCCGGCACGGACACAACTCCGTCTTTCGGACAATGGACCAGTGGAATCGGTTCGCCCCAGTAGCGTTGCCGCGAAAAAATCCAGTCGCGGAGTTTGTACTGTGTTTTGTGATGAGCATGAGTTTGTAACGACTCAACGATTTTTTTTCTGGCGTCGTCGGTCGGTAAACCGTCAAATTCTCCCGAGTTGATGAGGACACCTTCGCCGCTATAGGCTGGTTCGTCGTTTCGCAAGCGGTCGAGCCAGACATCTAATTCCGCATGAACGATAAGTTCCGGGGTGATCTCTTTTGGGTCAAGCCAGATGATCTCATGTTCATCCAATTCCTCGGCTGCAACTTCATCGCGTTGTTCATTTTTCAATTCAAAACTGACAAGTTGTGTATAGGCCACCCGATTCTCATCCTTGTGCGCGGCAAAATATTCGGCTTTAACGTTGCCACCGTGAACACGAATGAGTTTCAAGTTTTTGTACCCTGTTTCCTCGCGGACTTCGCGCTCGGCCGCTTTGATGATATCTTCACCGTCATCGACCCCGCCCATGGGAAATGTCGTCCAGGGATGCTTGGTCCATTTGAGCGCTAAGACCTTGCCAGTTTTCGGGTTGGTCACGAAGGCGTGAACGTTCCGGCGTTCGACGTTTTTTTTGCCCGGTTGCGGTGGGTTGCGTTTATCTGGTCGATACGGCACAACGACTTCCCGAATCGGCAAATCATATTTCTTGGCAAATTCGTAGTCGCGTTCATCATGGGCTGGCACGGCCATAATTGCGCCGGTGCCATAGGACAATAAAACATAGTCCGCAATCCAGACCGGGATTTTTTCGTTGTTGACCGGATTGATGGCGTAAGCACCGGTAAACACCCCGGTTTTCTCTTTTTCTAAGGCCGTGCGTTCAAGGTCAGATTTACTGGCCACGTCTTTTTTGTATTTGGCAACGGCTTTCGTATGCTCTTTTGTTGTGATGACATCGACGAGTGGGTGTTCCGGAGACAAAACCACATACGTCGCCCCGAAGAGCGTGTCGGGACGGGTGGTAAACACTGTTACCTTGTGTTCATCGATGAAGAAGTCAATCTCTGCCCCTTCGCTTCGCCCAATCCAGTTTCGTTGCAGTGCTTTTATGCCTTCTGGCCAATCAACCTTGTCTAACCCTTCAAGCAAGCGGTCGGCGTACTCGGTAATTTTCAAAATCCACTGTCGAAGCATTTTCCGCTCGACTGTATGTCCGCAGCGCTCACATCGGCCATCGATGACTTCTTCATTGGCTAAGCCGGTTTTGTCTTTTGGACACCACCAAATTGGCGCCTCTTTTTCATAGGCCAGGCCTTGTTTGAAGAGTTGTAAGAAAATCCACTGCGTCCAGCGGTAATACTTCGGATCGGTCGTGTTGATCTCGCGGCCCCAATCGTAGGAGAAGCCGATCGACTGGATCTGGCGCTTAAAATTCTTGATATTCTGCTGAGTCACGATCTGCGGATGGATACCTTTCTTGATCGCGGCGTTCTCGGCTGGCAATCCGAAGGCGTCCCAGCCCATCGGGTGGAGAACGGTCTTCCCGTTCATCCGTACGTAGCGGCTGACGATATCACTAGCCGTGTAGCCTTCGGGATGACCGACGTGTAATCCGTCGCCAGACGGATAGGGAAACATGTCGAGGACGAAGACGCCTTCGCCGGTGTCAGGATGATCAGCTGAAAAAACCCTTTCTTCTTGCCACCGCTGTTGCCATTTTTTCTCGATCGTTCGATGATCAAATTTCTCTCGGGCCATAGGGCTTCAGAATATCAGTTTTTGGCTAAGGTTTCAATCCGAATTGTCTGACGAATTGACATGCGGGGCACCGATTGGTATGCTGTCAGACGCACTTCACAAGCTGATTTGTCGTCTCCTTAGCCGTTGCGATGATCCTGATGTAGGCGGTCGAGAGCGACAAAACAAAGGTGGTCGCATTCAACTCACCCTCAAACAACTTCTCGTTCGCTTCGCCCTCGGACTCGTCCGCGGGATGCGCCTTGTCCAACGCGGCCTGACGCCTCTGGTCAACGCGCTGGCCGCCCCCTTCGCCTGGCTTGGACGAGGGGCATTTCGTTTTATCTTGCTGCCGCTCTATCGGGGATACACTGGCGTCAAACAATCGATCCGACTCAATCCCCGTTTTGACGGCATCCGAAGTTTTCGTCACTTTCTTGAGCGCTACGCGGTGTACGTCGCCTTAATTCTTTTTGGCACGCTGACGGTTGGTCATAACCTCCTCGCTCGAACGATCCGACCTGACGAAGTTGGCGTCGGCGCGATTTGGCCGGCCTATGCCCAGACCGAAACGGCTGACCTCATTGTCGAAAGCGGCCCGGCACCGATTAACAAACCGGCGACGACCCACATTGCTATTGGCGGTCCAATTGCCAGCGCGGCAACAGACACGGCGACAACCGAGTCGCCGGTTTCAGCTGTTACGACGGTTCCGGTCGACGCTATTGGCGGAACGTTACCGTCGCCAATCTCTGGTTCGAATGGTGGGGCCCGACACGGTGTCCAGAGCTACACCGTTCAGACTGGTGACACGGTCAGTAGTATTGCTGCCAGTTTTGGCTTGGGTTCACAAACAGTTTTGTGGGCCAATGGTTTGGGCGATAATGATTTCATCAAGCCCGGACAATTGCTGAAAATTCCGCCCGTTGATGGTTATCTGTATACCGTCAAAGGTGGCGATACATTGGCGGGCATCGCAAAGAAGTATGGTGGCGATCAACAAGCTATCCTCGATGCCAATGATATGCCGACGGCCGATGCCTTACAGGTTGTTCAAGACATTATT
>CAZFGG010000001.1:0-53132 GCA_964518425.1 uncultured Gammaproteobacteria bacterium | reverse complement strand
CCTACACGAAGCTGTTCCGATCTGGCCTTTGCCTTAAAGTTTGATCTAGTCATTAATATTGCTGTTGGCCTGCCCCCTGCCCTCGCGCCGACCCCGGTCATCACCCCGCGACGTGGCTTGCTCGCCCGACTCTTCACGGAGCCGACGAATGCTCCACCATCGGTCCCGAGTTCCGGCGGACGATTCCTCTGGCCAACGCCGAACCATCACATCAACCAGTATTTCCGTGGCCGGATTCATACCGGGGTTGATATTGAGGGTGATTATTCATCGCCGATCTACGCCGCGGCGGCCGGGACGGTCGTTTACGCTTCGTACGATTTAAGCGGATACGGTCTCCACATTATTATCAATCACGGCAATGGATACGAAACGCTCTATGGCCACGCCAGCAAAATCTTCGTCCATACCGGTGACCGTGTCCGCCAAGGTCAGACAATTGCTATGGTTGGATCGACCGGCCGATCGACTGGGACCCATCTGCACTTCGAAATCCGAACTGGCGGTGGTTTCCTCAACCCGCTCATCTTCTTCTAAATTACAGGTTCAAAATCCCCATCGAGCGGAACTGTAGCGCTTCGGCAATGTGCGACGTGACCACCTGGTCCGATTCAGCTAGGTCAGCGATCGTCCGGGCCACTCGCAAGGCACGGTCGCGACCGCGCAGGGATAAGTGTAACCGTTCCAGGGCTTGATCGAGAATTTCTTTAGCGGCGGCGTCGAGATGGCATTCGTTTTCAAGGTCACGACCACTCTGGTGACCATTGATTCTGGCCGAACCTAACCGACGCATATTTCGCTGGTCACGAGCCGCGTGAATTATGTTGCGCGGATCATCAGGCCCGGTACTGATCATATCTTGGCGACGTACGCGAGGAACGTGAACAACCAAGTCGAATCGATCAAGAATTGGTCCAGACAGTCGACGTCGATAGCGTTCAATACTCGCTGGGCTACAACGGCAGGGATGCCCTTGATCGTTCGCGTAGCCGCATGGACAAGGGTTCATGGCAGCCACAACCATTCCTCCCGCCGGAAATTGGACTGTCCCGGCTACTCGGTTGACGGTGACGACACCGTCTTCTAGTGGTTGACGCAGCGCTTCGATATGTTCGCGGCTGAATTCGGGAAATTCGTCGAGGAAGAGTATCCCGTGATGAGCCAGTGATATTTCCCCAGGTTTCGGTAGACGTCCACCGCCAATCAACGACGCGACGGAAGCCGTGTGATGGGGCTGTCGGAAGGGTCGGTCAGTCATTAATCCAGCCGTCGATAGCCGGCCAGCAACACTATGAATTTTTGTTACCTCCAGGGCTTCCCGCTCGGTCATTGGCGGCATGATCTCCCGAAGCGCCTGAGCCAACATGGTCTTACCCGAGCCGGGCGGACCAACGAGCAGCACGTTGTGGTGACCGGCCGCGGCGATGACCATCGCTCGCTTGGCTTGCTGTTGGCCGATAATCGATGGCCAGATGCGGGGACTTCGCTGAGTCGGTTGGGGGTGATGGCCGGTTATGGTCGTTAAGGTTTGTGTCTCAGTTCGAGCAGTCAAGATTTCAGCCAAGGAGCTCACCGGTACAACCGTTAGCCCATTCATGACCGCCGCTTCGGGCGCGTTGTCGACCGGCACGAGTAAGCGACGACCAAGTCGTTGGGCGAGCTCAGCCACTGCTAAGACCCCCGTGACCGGACGAACGTGTCCGGCTAATCCGAGCTCGCCGAGAACAATGGCGTCGGCAAAACTGTCGTCCAGTTGGCCGGTTGTCATGAGCAGAGCTAAGGCGATTGGTAAATCAAAGCTCGGCCCTTCTTTGCGCCAATCGGCCGGGGATAAATTAATCGTTACCCGCGTCGTTGGAAAGACTGCTCCACTATTTTTCACGGCGGAGCGTATTCGTTCACGCGCTTCTTGGACAGCCGTGTCGGGCAGACCGACGACGGTGATACTCGGCAGCCCGCCTAAAACGTCAACTTCAACGCTGATGAGTCGGGCATCAAGTCCGTAGACGGCGGCACTGGTAATTGTGGCTGGGATAGGACAAAGAAATAACCACTGCGGGTGCAGTGGGCCAAGCCACGAATGAGTAGACCCTAGGTCACCCGGCGGGTTTTGTCAAGCCGCGATCCGTGAATGATGAGGATGAGGAGACCGGCGGCAATCATCACATCTGCGAGATTGAAGACTGGCCACCATCGTCCCAGATACGCCCAATCAATGACAAAGCCATATCGAATACGGTCAGAGAGATTGCTCGCTGCGCCGAGAAGCATCAGCAGACAACTCAGGAGTCGTACTACATTTTTTTGTTGCCACGATTGCCGGGCTAGCCAGAGAACAGCGACGATAGCTACAACCATCAACCCGATCGCCAATGTATTTGGAAGTGGCCAACTGAAAACGAGATGGTCGTTTCTGAATAACACGAAATGACCGATCCAGATAGACGCGGTCGTGCCGCTCAAGGCCAGTACTTTTAGCCATCGGTCAACGATCACCAAAAACACGAGCAGTACAGAAAAAATGAAGAGACGGCGCTGAGACATTTTGAGTATTGAAAAAGGCCAGTGAAGTCCTATTTACGTATAGTAATTGACCTACTGGCCTTTGAGAAGGTCGCGCCAGACAGACGGCGCACATTTCCGCGCCCGATTTGATCAGTCGCAGGAATGTGCACCGCCGATCATGTTGCTTGATCTTCGATGCTCTCTATGATCCGAGATGTAGAGGAGCGATTCTCGACCGTCCTTGTGGTCATGCCCTGGCCACTTTTACGTGTTACCAGAACCGACCGTTTTTTTGTATTTTTCATGTCGGCGCTCGGTCGCCAAACGGATAGTCGAGAAAACAATTTGGTCGCCCTCAGCCGAGAGCCGCTATGCTGTTTTCTTGACTATTACGCAACTATCTTGTGAAACGATCAATTATTTGCCAAGTATAGCAGTAAAATCACTATTTGTCAACTTCCCAGTGTTCGGTAGAGATATTTACCTTACCTTAGCCAAAAAATTGCCTTCTCATGATTACTTTTTTCTTTTCTTCGTTATCCCAATCTTTACCTTGTTTGTCCCATGTTTATCCACATTCTTACTTTTTTGGCTAACATTAGCCAAATATTTTACGATCGTGGTTAAAGTAACTGATGGTTTTTGTTTGGATGTATCAATATACACATCGTAATGTTTCGGCTGGAAAATATTGAGTTTGTAGTACTTGCGATAGCGCCGCGAATCCGAAGCGATCCTCCCCCGTAGACCATGTTCTAACTGCTGAACCGTTTGGTAACGATGACCGGCTTCAAAACGACGGACGTGGGCTCGGTCGTGGAAAATTCTCCGCGCGGCCTCGGATAGGTCGGCGGCCAAGAATACTTTAACCGAGTGGGGGATAAAATGAAATGAGGTCCGGCCTTCGACGACGAGGTTGTCTTTTGTCCGCCCAAGTTTCTCTTGCCAGTGGTCAATCTCAACGTCAGTAAATGCTTCTCGTTCACCGAGAACGTTAAACTCTTGGAGGGTCATCCCCCGTTCCTTAGCCATGGCCCGTCGCATGGCGCCAATCGAATAGTAGTGATAGCGTAATTTTTTTGCTAAAAGCTTCCCAACGGTGCTTTTTCCGGATCCGGGCGTCCCGGAAATCGTAATGATCATGGACGGAGTATACATGACCAAGCGGAAAAGAAAAAACTCCCGTTCGTACGAACGGGAGTCGGCTCATTTGAGCCAGTGAAAGTGGTGGGCGATGAACCCGGCAAGACAGAGGAACGTAAACGTTACGATGAGAATGAGCATAAGGCGACTATACCATGGAGGATCATCGCCACCATGGCTGTGACCGTGGTGATGATCGTCTGTCATGTTGCCCCCCGGTGAGACCTTCGTCCAGCTAACTCGCTTTCTTGGGAATAGTTCCTGGTGGTGCCGCGTTTTCCACTGGCACAAGCTGGTATTTGCCGTATCGACGGTTCCAGTAGTGAACGATGATTCCCGTCGACACAAGGATGATGGCCGCCCACCAGCTTGGCCGAACGTTCGAAATGAAGATGGCTGCTACAATGGCGGCCGCCGTCAGCAAGATACTCGGCGTCGCTTGCCAAAAGCTCATCGGAAGCTGTCCACTAGCAGCCAGTGTCGTCGCCGTCATCAAAACAATTGATATCAACCCAGCTCCCCAGGGTATACTTTTCACAACCATTGAGTGGCTGGCGTGGAATAGACTGAGCAGCAGGCCGCCGCCCCAGAGCGCGGTCAAGCTGATGATCAGCATGGTATTGATCCTTTGCCAGAACCGGCGGTAATACGGATCCTCGAGTTTCTTGTACCACTTCAGGCTCTGTCGAAACCAAAAGAGGGGCAAGACCATCATCGTCAAACCTATGCAGATCAGACTACTCAGGCCCGGATCGAACCCGAAGGGCCGGATGATCACGATGACAGCGACCTCTACCAAGAGCAGCAGCTGCCACGGCGTTACGTTTCTCATGTCGGCCTCCAGAAAGATGAACGAGATGTTGTAATGAGCGCGGCTACCTTACGATTCAATTAGTTATTTGTCAATGACTTCCCCACCCCGTTTCGTCAGAACGAAACCGCCCCTCCCGAATTCGGGAGGGGCGACGAGCGTAGCGAGTGTGGAGGGGGAAGTCTTAAAACTTCGTCCCAGCGTAATTATCGAATCCGCCTGGTGCCGCGGCCGGTGGCGAGCCACCATCTCGAGGTCCACGGTCATTGCGTCGATCGGGACCGCCGCGGAAACCGCTTGGTCGGCCGCCGCCACGAGGACCGCCGCGATCACTGAAACCGCGATGTGGGCCGCTTGGGTGACGTGGCCGTTCGACTTCGCCGGTGTAATTCGGATCAAGAGCCTTCATCGACAAGCTGACCTTGCCGCGCTCTTTGTCGACTTCCATGACTTTCACTTTCACCTTATCGCCGATGTTCAAGACATCACTGACGTTGACCACATGATTCATCGAGATATTCGAAACGTGGACCATACCGTCTTTCCCAGGCAGGACTTCGACGATGGCACCAATTTCGTTTCCGCGCATTCGGTCTTTAATAATTTGCGTAACCACGCCGTCATAGACTTTACCAACGACGAGGTCTTTCGTCAGATTCCCAATCCATTCCTTGGCTTTATCGGCCATGGCTGCATTGGTCGAGGTCAGATAGACCAAGCCATCATCTTCGATATCGATTTTGATAACATCGGCGCCACCACACTCATCAATAATCTTATTAATCGTTTCACCACCCTTACCGATAACCTCACGGATCTTTTCTGGATCGATCTGGATCGTAATAATACGTGGGGCGTAGGGCGACATTTCTTTCCGCGGCTCGGCAATCGCTTCGGCCATAACATCAAGGATTTTCAACCGCGCTTTCTTCGCTCCGGCGAAGGCTTCTTCAGACACGGCCATCGGAATGCCGCCGAGCTTAATGTCGAGTTGAACGGCGGTAATACCCTTCCGTGTTCCAGCAATTTTGTAATCCATGTCGCCAGCGTGATCTTCGATCCCTTGAATGTCGGTGATGACTTTGTACGTCTTTGTCTCAGGGTCAGAAATCAGACCCATGGCGATGCCAGCGACCGGAGCCGTGATCTTCACACCGGCATCCATCAAAGCCAAGGTCGAACCGCAAATCGAGGCTTGCGAGCTTGAGCCGTTGGACGACAGGACTTCGGACACAACGCGAATTGTGTACGGGAAATCCTGCTTTGGAGGGAGCACGGGCACCAGGGCTTTTTCGGCTAGCGCGCCGTGACCAATTTCCCGGCGACCGGGCCCGCGCAACGGTTTAACTTCGCCAACCGAGAAGGCTGGAAAGTTGTAGTGGTGCATGTAGCGCTTGGTGCCGGTCAGTTCCATGCCGTCGAGCGTTTGTTCATCGCCGGGTGAGCCAAGGGTGACGAGCGACAAGACTTGCGTTTCGCCGCGTTGGAATAAGCCGCTGCCGTGCGTGCGGGGAATCATTCCAACCATAGCTGAGAGCGGACGGATTTCATCAAGTTTCCGGCCGTCAACACGAATGCCTTCTTCAATCACCATTTTCCGAGCTTCATCGTCAAGATAGAACTCCATAATGTGCCGGCCGTCGGTCCGTTGCTCGGCAGTGATCTCATTATCTTTTTTGAGTACCTCATCAAGTTCCTCATCGAGTTTCGTCATGGCCTCTTCGCGCTCCATCTTGTTCTTGATTTTCCATATGCCGCGGAGCTTGCCTTGGCTGAACGCGAGGACCTTAGCTTTCAATTTGTCGTGGGCGGCCTGCTCTTCCGGCGTCCGCGTGTTGACATCAACAGAGATTTTTTCCTGGCCGACGTCTTTGCGCATCTGTTCGATCAGGTCAATAACGTTCCGCACATGTTTGTGACCAAAGTCTAATCCATCCAGAATCGTTTGTTCTTCAACTTCATTGGCTGAAGCTTCGATCATGACCTGTTGGTCACGGCTGGCGGCTAAGACGATGTCGAGCACACTTTTCTCACGAGCTTCGTAGCTCGGATTAATCACCCATTCATTGTTGATTTGGCCAACGCGAACCGCACCGATTGGACCGGCCCACGGAATGTTAGAGATGTGGAGCGCTGCCGAAGCACCAATCAGTGCCAGCACGTCAGCATCGTTCTCCTGGTCCCAGGACAAGACGGTGATGACAACTTGGACATCGTTGCGCATGGTTTGGTCAAAGAGCGGGCGGAGGGCGCGATCGACTAAGCGGCCGGTGAGGATCGCGTCGTCACTGGCCCGGCCTTCACGCTTCATGAAGCGTGAGCTTTTGATCTTGCCGGCGGCGTAGAGCCGCTCTTCGTAGTCAACCATGAGCGGAAAGAAGTCGATGCCTTCGCGCTTGACCTTGGCCATGGTGGCCGTCGCTAACAAGACCGTGTCGCCGTAGCGAACGGTGACCGCGGCATTGGCTTGACCGGCTAATTGGCCGGTGGAGATGGTCAGGGTTTTCCCGCGAATCTCGGTAGTGAAATCTTTCTGTGGCATAATTAATCCTTTTCCGTGGCCACCAGACTTTAGACTGCAGAAACAGTCTACCTGTCTGACGGCCACAATGAGTTTATTGAGTAATGAGTACTAGGGTTTAGTTGATAGAGGCTTCAATGGTAACGAAGTCTGGCTGGTTGACTAGGTCCTGAACGGCTAGGGCAGCTTCGTGGTGGTGGACAATGACCAGGTCGCGCTTGAGTTGGTCTTTCGATGCTCGGGACATTGACCGGCGAAGCGTGGTCAGAACTTCCTGGCTATCCATGTAGTCGATCTTGCGGGCTTTCGGATTGAGGAGCAGGAAGAAATCGGTCGGATCGAAGTGGAGTTCAGAATCCGCGTCAGCGCTAGCAACAACGTGCTGGCTGATCATATCGCGTAAGCTCCAGTCGAGTTCAGACATGGCTGCCGAGCGTAATCGGTGTAACTGTTCTGGCGAGAGATCGGACCGCAAACGGTTCAACGTCTCATGCAGCGCTCGTTCATAGGCCCGGAAAACGGCTTCGATATCGTGGCTGGAAATTTCCCGCCCCTCCTTGGTCGCCCGCTGGAGATGCTGAACGGCGTCGCTCTCCTTCAGCTTGCTTTGAATGACGGCCAGGAATTCACGGAACGCTTCTGGGTCTTTCATCTCGGCTTCCCGTCGTTCATCTGGAACCCACGCTTCGAATTGGCCGCTGGCTGCTTGTTCGTCAGCCTCACGGAACATCGTCTGGATCATCTCGGCGATTGAGCCGCGCTCGTAAACCCGTTCGGCGGCAATCGGCGCGGGCATGAGTTCAGCGGGTGGAATGTACGGTTGCGGTTCAGACTCGAAACGGAATCCCGAGGTAGCGTCGCTATAGGTCTGCATGGTTACAGCTTGGTCGGGAAACTTTCGCTTGATTGCGGTTCGGGCTCGGCCGGAGCTTCAGCTTCGGGCGGTTCGGACATCGGCTGATTCTGCCGATTGCCACGAGGGTTGAGGAAGCGTGGTCGCGGGATCGATGGGCGAAGCGACGAGCGCATCGGCAAGAGATACTTCTTCTTGTCACCGGACAAGTCAGTGAACGTATCGCCGGCTTCGCGGAGTTTCATGGACGTCGATTCTTGGAAAGCCATGATTTCCACCAGACATCCTTTCGCTTCTTGGAGATACCGTACTAAGGGAATGTAGTCACCGTCGCCAGCCACGAGGACAATCACGTCCAACCGGTCAGCGAGTTTAATGGCGTCGATGGCAATACCAACATCCCAGTCACCTTTCTTGGCGCCGCCGGGAAAGACTTGCAGGTCTTTCATTTTGACCTCAAAACCCTGCTTATCCAAGGCTTCAAAAAATTTAGTCTCATCCGGCGAATCGGCTTTGATGACATAGGCGATCGCTCGGACCAAACGGCGGTCCTCCGTTGCGTCTTCCAATATTTTTCCGAAGTTCACACGGGTTCCGTGGATATGCTTGGCCGAGTAGTACATGTTGGCGACATCCACGAAGACTCCCACACGTTGTTCGGATGTTTTCATTTAGACTTTCAATTTCAGTTTCTTGACGATCTCATCGAAGCTTGTCGGGTTGTCTTTTTGGAGGTAGCGGAGCAGCCGGCGGCGTTGACCAACCTTCTTCAGTAACCCGCGGCGAGAGGAGAAGTCTTTCTTGTGGGTTTTGAGGTGCCCGGTCAGTTGCTCGATTTCTGTCGTCAGAATAGCAATCTGAACTTCCGAGGATCCGGTGTCGGACTCGTGGGTTTTATACTTCTTAATAATCTTATCCTTATCTTCTTTGCTCAGGGGCATATTGTTCTCCTTATGGCGCGATCCGAGATGAGCCGTGAGCAACGGCTAGGCCAAGAAAGCGTCGGTTAAATAAAGCGCCTCGAGTATATCAGCCAAGTGCTGCGAAGTCAATGATCGACGATCGGACTTGCTTTCGTTCTATAGTGTCGTACAATGTTTACATGCCCGACCACCCTCTCAATGAACTCGACCGATGGAAGCAACGTTTCTTGACGTACATTGAGGTTGAGAAAGGAAAGAGTTTGCTCACTCGTCGAAACTACGATTTGTATTTGTCGAAGTTCATCGCCATCTCAAAGCTCACGAATCCCGGTCAGATTACCCTCGACGACATCCGTGATTTTCGCTTGTGGTTGAATCGCCAAGATAACAAGCGTGGTCAGACCTTGAAAAAATCGACACAGAATTACTACCTTATAGCTTTGCGGTCATTTTTGAAGTACCTGTCGAAGAACGACGTCAAAACCTTAGCTCCGGAAAAAATTGAATTAGCGAAAGTCAGCGAGCGTCAAGTCGATTTTATCGAGGGAAACGATTTAGAACGATTTCTCGGCGCGCCACTATCGCAAGGCAAGAAAACGATGAGCTCGTACCGCGACAAAGCTATTTTGGAAATGTTGTTCTCAACTGGATTACGGGTGTCCGAATTAGCAAACCTAAAACGGGACAACGTGAACCTCCAAAAAGATGAATTCACTGTTCGAGGGAAGGGTGATAAATTGCGGGTGGTATTTTTGTCGCCCGGCGCAAAGCTGTGGCTGAAAGAATATCTTGACCGACGAAAAGACGAAGCGCCGTTTCTACTCGTCCGGCATGACCGCGCGGGCAAACGGACCAGTCAGCCCAAACCGCTGACCTCGCGCTCAATTCAGCGACTGGTTGATCACTACGCGAAAGTTGCCGGTCTCACGAAGCACATTACCCCGCACACCTTACGCCATTCGTTCGCTACTGACTTGCTCATCCACGGCGCGGACATCCGCAGCGTTCAGGCTATGCTGGGTCATGCCTCAATCCAGACAACTCAAATTTACACCCACATCACAAATCCGCGGTTGCGCGAGATTTATCAGAAGCACCACGGTCAAAACAGAAAAAAACCCACCTGAGTTGGCAGGTGGGTACAGCAGGGAAACTACGTGCCTGAACCGATCAAGGCCGTCAACTCGGGAACATTATAGTCCCGTCGTTTTGGTTCTTGGCCAGGGATAATGGTCCAGGCGGTGACAATGAACGTGCGGTTCTGGTACTTGGCGACCGTGAAGAGGAACATTGTTCCATCGTCGCGCCGGAGGTACGGATGTTCTGTCCGCATGTCCGTTTCACTGTCGGGATTGATGAACCGAAGCAGTCGGAATTTTCGACCGGTCAGTAACCCGTCACGCTTGATCGGTCCGTCAACGTCTTCCGACAGAATCTCGTCCCAATCAATGCCACGTTGCCCACTTGGTAGCCCGTCGAGCAAACGATCAGCGCCATAGGTCTTGAGGAAGGCGCCGACGCTGAGCTGGGGAGGAACTGGCGCGGTGATTTCTCCCTCTATCTTTTCCACCTCTCTGACTTTGGACATGAGCTCCCTTTCAGCGACTGGCCTGGGGATGGAGAAAATCCATCAACGGTTGGACCAGCGCCCCAGCCACGGCCACGCGGACATTGGTACGGCACGTGCCCATCGAGGCCGTGTGGACCGGGATGAGGATGGCTTGGTTACCATAGTAGCGGTTTTCACCCACCTGGTAGATCCGGATACATCCATCCAGCGGGACTGCTTGGCGGCCATCCGGTCCAAGAACCTGGAAGGCCAGGTGCACATCGATGAACTGCTGGGAATCAGCCGCGCGGAGTGAGTAGCACCAACCGACGATCACCCCCAAGAAAACCAAGAGGGCGCGAATCAACCACAGACGGACTCGATTCATTTTTCCTCCTGGAAAGACCGGACTGGAACGTCAAGGCGAGAACATCAAAGCTGCCGCCGGTGTATCACGAAATTCTGCCTTTGTCAAGACAGGCCGTTCACTTGTATTAATTATCTCTGGCTCAACGCCGACGTGTCGATCGATTCGGACCGTAAAGCCCAGGCGCCAATCAAGAGTAGAAGAATCGACGAGAAATAGTTATCATAAAAGTATCGATTGAAGAGCGATAGGCTGGTGATAAAAATGACCGAGACGGTCAGCCATGTACTTGCGTTGGAGTTGCCCAGCAATCGACGAGCAAGGTACCACAGCAGCGGCAGGCCAATGAGAAGTTGAATGAGTCCAGACGGTACCTGGCGCCAAACATCAGGATGCCGGCTAAAGAGAATCAGGAACTGCCAGAGCGAACTTCCGGAAATTGGGTAGGAACCGGTAATCGTTCCAGAAACAAATCGCACTAAACTATCATAGAGTGCTGAGAAATTCCAAGCGGCGAACGGCACATACAAAAGACCCGTCACACCGACGGTCATTATGACCGAGTTGAGTATTCGGCGACGTTCTGACTGGTCACTGTCTTTCGCCTGCTGCCAGAGCCACCATCCCCACAGCGGAATAACCAACCAGGCGGTTTGCTTAGCCGCCAACGCTAAGCCAAAAACAATGCCTGCTTCAAGCCATTTTCGCCGATTCGCCAAAGCGGCCATGATAATCAGCAGGCCGGCAAAGAGGGTATCGTTATATCCGGCAATGGCATAGAGGTAGAGCAATGGATTACCAAAGGTCAGGAGCCAGATGAGGCTACGGTCACGCCACGATTTTGTTTGCCAAACAAGCATTGCGGCGGCGGCGGCCAGAATAAGGATCTGAATCGCGGCCGTATCTGGCGGGAATCCAAAATGGTCGCCGAGCCAGACAATCGGTACGGCTAGCAAAAACTGTAAAGGCGGATAGGCGTAATGCGTAAACAGGGTGAACTGATCGGGAATGTTGGAATTTTTGACATGATCAAGAATTGTTCCGCGGAAATTTATCGTGTATGGATTATGACCATGGATGAGTGCCCGAGCCGCGATTTCAGTTTGTAATGCGCCGTCATGCGTTACGTTCCACGGTTGATGGGTATCACGAATATATATTCGGTGAAGGAACAATGACAAGACCAACATGCCCGTCATGGTAACAATCATGACAAACCGCCGACGCGGAAAACGCTGTGCATCAACCCCTGGCCAAGCAATCAGGAGAACACTCCCGGTGATAGTTATGATGTCGAAAACAATTTGAATGGTGACCGTGCCGAAAAAGTAGACCGTGCTACCGGCTAACAGAAAGTAGACCAAAAGTGAAGTAAAGGCCAGGCGCGTCGCGGCAAACCCAAACAGAGCGAAGAGAATGACGTCAAACCCGAGGGAAAAACGGTTGGTGATGGTAACCTGCTGCGTCATCAGTGAAGCTCTCTTTTGCCCTGTTCAATAAAACGTTGGTGCCCCCAGAAGGAATTGAACCTCCATGACCGGCTTAGAAGTCCGGCGTTCTATCCGTTGAACTATGGGGGCGCGAGCGGACTGCCGCGGGCAGAATGAGTGAACTGCTTCACTCGCGACCGTGAGCGCGGGTTCGACCTTGTCACGAATCATCGAGGGACGGGCGAACCCGGGGCGGAGATATAGTGCCTCATTCATTCCTGATTGACAAGCACGATTTTTTTGCTACACTCTGCCTATTCATG
The DNA here is from genome assembly GCA_964518425.1 of uncultured Gammaproteobacteria bacterium. Taxonomy (GTDB): domain Bacteria; phylum Patescibacteriota; class Patescibacteriia; order SBBC01; family CAIJZX01; genus CAYLHT01. The sequence continues at coordinate 40,707 of CAZFGG010000001.1, read as the reverse complement.
GTGGCTATGGGTCGAGGCGGACAGTGCAGCTGAGCACCTGAACTGCTTCAGGTGCGAACGCCGAGACGGGTTGGGCGATGTTCCGAAGGAACCGCACAACCCCGGAGTAGTAATGTTCAGCAAATTCTCAGGACGGGCATCGGTCTAACTCTTTTCCAATTCTGTCCCCAGCGGTGGCTATGGTGTAGTGGTAACACAGAGGCCTGTGGAGCCTTTATCTCGGGTTCGAATCCCGATAGCCACCCCAAGTGGTTGCCACCGCTGGGGACAGAAATTTCCACGGACACCCCACAATAATAAAACACCGAAGAGGGTACTCACCGCCCTCGGCAGTATTATTTATCTGATCGGATTGAGATTGAGATTGCTGCTGACCGAGGACACGTTCCTGATCTGGTACGTATAGGCTCCGACGTGCCCAAGTCCGCCGTCAGCTTTGTAGGTAAATGTTCCACAAACCGTAATGTTCCCAAAACATGTTTTTTCGTTCGCTACTCCCAGCTGGCAATCAAGGGTGCTCGGTTCATTAATCTCTGCCCAAACGTATGGTTGATTGACCGTTCGTGCGGCAACATTTGCCGTTGGACCAAAAGCTGAAAATTCGAATGAGCTTTGGTAGTACCCCTGTAAGCAAATCGAGTGGCCATCGTATTGTGTCGGATGAGCGACCGCTTCAGCAACAGTGATGGTGGTTGTTGAAGGTTGGTTGACCAGCGTGGTATTCGTGTTGCTCGTATTGACCGTATTGGTTGTCGTCACGTTCGCAGAGTTCGCGGTAGAATTGCTTGATGGGGCGTTCGAGTTTCGTGGCCAAAATAAACCTATGCCCGCTCCGAGCAGAAGAATAACGCCGAATCCGAACCACATGGCTTTCATACAATTGTGCTCTAAATGAATCTCTATGGTAGAGTATACTCGTGACCATTCTTCTTGTCTACGCCACGAATTCGAGCGGTACGTATAACGCCAGTCAGATGCTAGCCGAGGTTTTGACGGCCGCGGGGCATGTGGTCACCATCCATCGGGCGAATCATGTAGAGCCTCAAGACTTGACGGCCTATGATCTAGTTATCCTGGCGTCGTGTACCTGGGAGAAATTCGTCGACGGAAAAAAACTTGAGGGCCAGCTTCAGGAACACATGGAACAACTCGCCGTGAAGTGTCAAGGATTCCGATGCGACCATCAACGCTTTGCTGTCTTTGGATTAGGTGATTCCTCATATCAATACTTCTGCGGCGCCGTCGATTATTTGGAAAAACTCGTCAAGAATGTTGGCGGTGATCTGATCGTTCCGTCGTTGCGGATTGATGGCTACTTTTTTGATCGGGAGAATAATGATAAGGCGGTTACTGCTTGGGCTAAGGACATTCAGCAGGTTTTGCAAAAAAAGTAAGTTTGTCATTATTACCAAAGCCGTTTCTTCACTCAAGGGGTTGATTTTTCATTGAAAAAATGCTATACTTTGTGCGCCAGAATTTTTTGACCCATGCCTTTCCTCCCAAAAATCCAACCCGGCGGCAAACAAAAGGTCGCCACGCCTGACCGACCGCTCGCCCCATCCGTCCATCGAACGCTAGCCGTCTTAGCACATCCGAATGTTGTCACGGCGGATGAGGGCGTAGCCAAGATCGAAGTCCACGACACGGTCAGCAACGTCGCCTGGGCCTACGAAAAACTGCGTCAGGCCATCGACTATCAAGATGAGCACCTCCTGCGCAAGAACGCCATTGAACGAATTCTTAAGCGTCGCCTTGTTGCCGGCGCGACGGCCGAAGGAATCGCTGAGCCTCTCGTTCTCGAGTTGATTCGCGGTCGATACCTCCTGAATAACGAATTACCGACGACGGTCATTAGCGAAGTCGCTGACGTCATCAATCGGTACATCCACCTCTGGACACAGGTTCCAACCTTGCCGCAGCCAGCGGAAACTGAGCAGTTGTTCCAATGGTACCTCGGCTTGATGGCCGTCGAATTGAACGAAGTCCTCAGCCCGACCGACCATGACGAAGCTTTACTGCAGCTCATGTTCGCGGTTACCCATCGTGACATCACCTTCGCCGAAGGCGAAATCAGCCAGGAGGAAAAAGACGCCCAGCTCTACATCGCCATCCACCGCGCGCTGCTGAAATCGGACACGGAAATGATCCGTTATCATCTGTTCCTCCGCTTGCAGCCCAATTGGCGCGAGGCTGATGCTGCCATGATCACGACCGTCGGTCAGCATTTTCCTGTACTCCGGCAGCGAATCGAAACCCAGCTCCTCCATCCGGCTGGTGAACTGCTCCAGCGGGTCATGAAAAAATACGCGATCGTTTTTTTGATCTTCGATGATATCGTTCGGAAACACGGTCCGTCAGCGGCCGAACACCTGGTTCATCCTGATGAAGTACTCGAGGATGTGAAAACGGCCTACACTCAGCGCCGGAAAACTGTCATCGCCAAGATTGGCCGGAGTCTAGTCCGGTCATTCGTTTATATTCTCTTGACCAAAATGTTGTTAGTGCTCATTTTGGAAATTCCGATCAACCGGCTCGTCTTCCATGCCGCCGCGGTTAACCTCGTGCCCCTCGGCTTGAGCGTCCTCATTCCGCCCCTGCTGCTCGTCCTGATTGGCGTCACCATCCGGCCGCCCGGCAAAAAAAACGAAGATGCTGTTGTCCAAAAAGTTCAGGACCTGATCTACCGCGGCGACGAGCGGCATGCCTTAGTCAAACCCCGGAAGCCAATTCGCCGCAGTTCCGTCTTTACCTACTTCTATCGGATTATTTACGGCCTAACCTTCTTCGTTGTTTTCGGCGGGCTGATCACCATCTTAACCCGGCTCCACTTCACCGTTGTTGATCAAGTTATTTTCATCTTGTTCTTAACCTTGGTTAGCTTCTTCGGAATTCGCATTCGCCTCCTGGCCAGGGAGTTGCTGGTCGTCGACCAACGAGAGAACGTTTTCACTGTCCTGTTTGATTTTTTGACCGTGCCGATCCTGCAAGTCGGACGTTGGATCAGTTTGCGGGCGCCGAAAATCAATGTCCTCATCTTTTTCCTCGACGTCATTATCGAAGCACCGTTCAAAGCCTTCCTCGAAGCGACTGAGGGATTCTTCGGGTTCCTCAAGGAAAAGCGAGAGGAAATTTATTAATACTTACTAGGTTAGCGCGTACTGTATGGATGAAAATCTCACCTTCAACCTGAACGAAGCATTTCGGGAAATAACCAATCGCATGGAAGAAGAGGGCGCCTTTGACCGAGAAGCCTTCCACGATATGATTGATGAAGTCCTTGAAGAAAAGCGGGAAGTTGGCGAACTCAGCGACGATAACGATATCGAGGGATACAAGGAAAAACTACGGATGCGCTGGCCAGAAGCCGAGGCTTCCTTTACCTCAGGCCACGAGCAAGACATCCTCGATCAGGAATAATGATGACTGAAGCGCCCAGCCAAGCGCCGGCGAATATTGCCAATGTCGACATTGACCGCGAAATTTGTATTGGCGCGGCGTCATGTCTGGCGGTGGCACCTGAGGCGTTTGAGCTGGATGACGAAAATAAAGCAAAAGTGAAGCCATCGTGGCGGACGCTGACTGATGAGCAATTGCTCGACGCGGCGAAAGCCTGCCCGGTGTTCGCAATTTATCTGTACGATAAGGACGGGAAGAAGGTTTACCCAGAATAGACCTTGACCTGATGTGAGCGTCCTGTATACTACAGCCTGTAGTAGAAGACTCATTTTTATACAACGTTTAGGCCTATGGATTCCCCTACCCCCATGCCGCCAGCCCCTGGCGGACTGTTCCAAGGATCGTCACCGAAGCTGACGTTTATTTTCGGCTTGATCGCTGGGATTGGCGTGACCGCCATCGTCGGCCTAGCTATTGTTCTTCCGCGGGCCTATGGCACGAAGAACGCTAATTCGACCACGACCACAACCGCAGCGGCCGCCACAACAAATACCTCGACTGGCCAGACCTTCAGTTCGCCGAAACCCGTAACGGACGCAGATTACATCCGCGGTAATAAAGACGCTAAGTTAACTTTAGTTGAGTTCTCGGATTACGAGTGCCCATTCTGCAAGTCATTCCATCCGACGCTGTTGACCATCATGGACCAGTACAAAGACAAGGTCCGCTGGGTCTATCGACAGTTCCCGTTATCGTTCCACGCCAACGCCCCGAAAGAGGCTGAAGCTGGACTGTGTGTCGGGAAACTCGGCGGCCAGGACAAGTTCTGGGCCTTTAGCGATAAGATTTTCGAACGGACGACCTCAAACGGGACTGGTTTCGCCTTAACAAACTTGGGCGCCTTGGCGAAAGAAGTCGGCGTGAACCAAGATAAGTTTCAAGCCTGTCTCGACAGTGGAGAGATGACCGCGACCGTCCAAGCTGAAGAAGCCGATGGAACGGCGAGTGGCGTGACCGGTACACCAACCGCACTTCTGCTCGATTCCAATGGGAAAGTCATTACTGGTATTCCGGGCGCTTACCCGCTCGACCAGGTCAAAGGATTCATCGACGACGCTTTGACAAAAGTCTAACTCCTAGGATAGCCTCTCAGGAATTCATACCACCCTCCAGATATCTGGAGGGTGTTGAGTTTTAGTGGGTGGGCGGAGGCGACGACGGTTTTAACTTGCGCAAGCGCATTGAAATGATAACGATGATAGCGGTCACGATGGCGGCGTAAACGAACTTGGCGATCAGTCCGCCGGCTTTAGGAAAAATGTGGTTGAACAAGCTGAGGATGGCGTCATTCCAGGCTAGGGCGGCGACCAGGCTTAAGCCGCCAAGGAGAAGAGTGACCGTCTGGCTCAGGACTTCACGGCGAACACTTTCCGGTTGCTGGGGTGGAGGAGGTGATTGGTCCATAGGCCATAGTCTACAGGTACAATTGACGGTTGGTCAAAGCGATGATAGTCTTCCAGCGCAGAATGAATTTATTTTGAACTACTCAGACATGGCTGCTTCCACCACTAAGTACATCGACGGCATTTTTACCATGGCCGTTGAAAAGGGGGCTTCGGATATTCATATCGTTGAGGGTTCGCCGCCGATTTTACGTATCGATGGAGACCTCCAGAAGATTACCGGCCAAGAATCGCTCAGTCCGAAGGACACGTTAGATATCTGTTACAGCCTCCTGACCGACTCCCAAAAAGAGGTCTTCGATGCCGAGCGTGAACTTGATTTAGGCTATGAGATTGCCAATCTCTCCCGTTTCCGCGTTAACCTGCACTGGGAAAAGGGTAACGCCGGTTTGGTCGCTCGCGTCATTTCCAACAAGATCCCGACGATGGAAGACTTGGGCATGCCACCCATCACGTATGACCTGATTCGTTTAAAACAAGGATTGATTCTTGTCACCGGCCCGACCGGCATGGGGAAGTCAACGACCTTGGCGGCTATGATCAACCTGATCAACTCGGAACGCAGTGCCCACATCGTCACCTTGGAAGATCCGATCGAGTTCGTCTACAGCCCCAAGAAATCTATCGTTAAGCAACGCCAGCTCGGGACCGACATGATGTCCTTCGCCCAAGGGCTGAAGCACGTTTTACGGCAAGACCCGAACGTCATCATGGTCGGCGAAATGCGCGACTTGGAAACCATCGCTTCAACGATTACGCTGGCCGAAACCGGGCACTTGGTCCTTGCCACCCTCCACACGCTCAATGCCGCTCAGACGATTGATCGTATCATCGACGTTTTCCCGCCTTACCAGCAAGCGCAGGTCCGATTGCAGATTTCTCTCTTCTTGAAAGGGATTATTTCGCAACAACTGCTGCCGGGCGCGAACGGTGGACGAGTGGCCGCTCGCGAAGTTCTGATCAACAGCCCGGCCATCGCCAACCTGATCCGCGAGAACAAGGTGGCCCAAATCAAAACGGCCATCCAGACGAGCGCTGAGGACGGCATGTTTACCATGGACCAGAACATTAAGAAGCTCTACGGGGACGCGATTATTTCCGAAGAAACGGCCTTGGCCTATATGGTCAATCCGAGCGAACTGAAATAGATTTTCTTTTCAAAAAACCGCTGGTCTCAGACCTGCGGTTTTCGTTTCCAGGCCAAGGGCCAGCCGAGGAGACCGAGTAATCCTAAGGAGAGCAGTAAGGCCATCGAGACCAACCAGGCCATGGCCACCATATCAGAGAGTTTCCCTTCGCGGTCTTCGACGATTCGGAGGGAGCGGCCAACCACGACATATTCTTTTCCATTGTTGATCGGTTTGATCACAAGGGCGGAACGAGCGTCTGATCGCGGCTGCCAGGTAATCATGTTGAGACCCGAAGCTTTGGAGCTGGTCAGTGCACCAAGCGGAGGTACGGGTGACTGGGATGTTGAACCGAGAGCCGCTGAGGACGCTTCGACCTTACCATTCGCATCAGTAATGATGATGAACGGGTCAAGACTCTTCGAGATGTCGACCTTCTGAGTGGGCACGAGCGAACCTGCGTCAGCGCCGCTAGCGATGATGGCTACCGCGTCTTCGGCGATTTGCAGTTGTGGATCATTCGCGGCTTGGCGGTAGGACTGTTGGACAGTCGCGTAGATCGTCAGGAAAACAATGGTCGTGACGGCCAAGGCGACGACCCAGGAGAAAATCTTGATCGGACGAAGAGAAGTGGTTGTCATGGTGGAAGAAGTCTAGCCTAAGTAATCGGATTCGACAAGGTTACCCTTGACGACGATGTCCGCCAAAGCGGCGTCGTTGGAAGTGCCCAGGTCGACGCGGATGAGAATGCTCGGGCCGTCGGGACTGTTGACCCTGGCTGGTCGTCCGGTCAAAGGACAAACCGGGCGCGTGGGACACTGGAATCCGGGTGCGAATGAGGTCTTCTATCGCCCGAACATCGCGTTGTTCTTCCGGCGCGGCGAATGAAATGGCCCGCCCGGTCATGCCGGCCCGCCCGGTTCGACCGATGCGGTGAACATAGTCTCCGGCGGTCGACGGCAAATCGAAATTGACAACTAATTCAATACCCGTGACGTCGATCCCGCGGGCGGCGATGTCGGTCGCGATGAGTACGCGGTAGGTACCGCGTTTAAATCCATCCAGCGCGGCGCGGCGCTGGCTGAGGGAGCGGTTGGAGTGGATTTCGGCCACGGAATGCCCGGCTTGGGCGACCAGGCGGGTGAGTTTTTTGGCGGCATGTTTCGTCCGGGTAAAGACCAGAACCGTTCCGTGGTACTCCTGGAGAAGCTTTTCGAGAAGTTGGGGCTTTTGTTGACGGTCGACGAAAAATAATTCGTGACTGACTCGTTCGGCCGTTGTCCCCGGCGGCGCAACTTCAATCCGGAGCGGTAAGCGCATGTACTTGGCCGACAGCTCGACGATGTCGCCGGGCATAGTGGCTGAAAACAACATCGTCTGGCGATCGGTCGGCACGGCCCGCAGAATTTTAGTAATTTGTGGCGCGAAACCCATGTCGAGCATGCGGTCGGCTTCGTCGAGGACAAGAATCCGGACATCGTTCAATTGGAAGTGGCGACTCTCCATGTGGTCGATGAGTCGGCCCGGCGTAGCGATAATCACGTGTGGGTTACGTCGAATTTGCTGGATCTGGCGGTCCATTGATGCCCCACCAATTAAGACCACCGTCCGTAATCCAAATGATTGGCCAAGTTTAGCAAAAACTTCCTCAACTTGAATGGCTAGTTCCCGCGTCGGTAAGATAACTAAACCCCGACCTTTCGCTTGAGCCAGGCGTTGGAGCATCGGCGCAGCAAAGGCGAGCGTTTTCCCAGTACCTGTTTGTGCAATGCCGACTAAATCTTTGCCTTCAGCAGCGGGCGGAATGGCCTTGCGCTGGATCGGCGTGGGCGTTGTGTATTTGAGTTGGTCGAGGCGGTCGAGAAGCTTCGGCGCCAGGCCTAAACCATAAAAACCATTTGGGGATTGCGTCATGAGGAAATTTCAGAAATAAGCGTAGTCCGAAATCCCTGATGATGTCCAGCGATAACGGTATTCAGTGAAGGCGGAGTATGACAGAGTTCCCCGAAAAAAGCAAGTCCAGTCCGATCTGAACGCGTGATGCCCGACCGTTGAGCGCCGCTCCGGTAATGGTTTTCCATGCACTCCGTCATACACAGCAAGAGAGCGGCGGCCGCAATGCTCCCCAAAGGCCCTATCTATTGCCCGCCAGAAGAGTATACTCGAAGAAGACTCCCATTTAGGGGGTGCACCTCTGTCTACGGTGCTAAGGTAAAAGGGAAAACATCTATGGATCCAAATCTCACCCCTTCGCGCAGCGAAGAAGAATTGACCAAAGTCTCGGATGCCAATTCTGAACAAACGATAAAAAAGAGTGTCTCGGCCAGTCCCAGCCAGGTCGCTCAAACAGTTTCGACATCAACCTCAACTCCAACGAGTCAGTCAATGAAGACGGAGCGTTCCGTTGGCGCGACGCCGACCGCGGCCAAAGAATATGGTCAAAAGAAAACGCTTTTTCACGCCTACCAAATTATTTGGTACATTTTCGGATTTATTGAAATCGTCCTGGCTTTCCGTTTTGTCCTGAAATTGCTCGGCGCTAATCCGAATGCTGGTTTTACGCAATTCATCTATAGCTTGAGCTCTCCGTTCGCTGGACCATTTGCCGGCATCTTCAGCGCTTCAACCAACCAAGGCGCCGAAACAACCTCCTTCTTCGAATGGTCGACGTTGGTCGCGGCTGTCGTCTACGTTGTCATCACCTGGGGTATTATCAAAATCTTCAAGTTAGGAAAGCCAACTGACCCGAATGAGGTCGTCGGCACAGTGGACAGTCAGTAGCCCTCCATACGCAAAGTATCAATGACGCCGAACCGTCTGGTCCGGCGTTTTTGGTTGAAGTTCGCGCGGTTGGTCGTTAGCTATTCTGAGTTGGTGGACCACAATAGCCACCACAATGATGTCCGGATAGTTCGACGTTCGTCAATGGTCAACTGCCCATGATCAAGCCGGGCCACGGTATTCACCGATCCTCGGCGGTAGGCGGTGACCAGATCGTCTTGAGAATGACGTTGGATCAGTGGCGTTGACTGGCCTGGCCGTACCTGATGCGTCAGGACATAAACATTTACCCGGCCGCCAAAATTTCCATCGAGTTGGGCGAAGGTCCAGACCATGCCAATGGCCAGCCCTAGCATGACGAAGAGTCCACCGAACCAATGGGCGACGTGGCCAACTTTCGTCGTGCCGCCCGTACGAAGTACAAAGCGAAGAACAAGGTAGCCGCAAGCTAACCAGATGAGGAAAATGAGGAGTGAGGTGATGTTCATGGGGAAGGGTTGTAAACAGCACCGCGCATTGTCTGCCACGTATGGTCGGGGATGCGAGACTCGAACTCGCGGCCTCCTGCTCCCAAAGCAGGCGCGCTACCAACTGCGCCAATCCCCGCTGGTGCGGCCGGAGGGATTCGAACCCCCGACCCTTTGGTCCGAAGCCAAATGCTCTAATCCACTGAGCTACGGCCGCAAGCCGAGCTACCGTAACACAAAAGTCTTTATTGTTCAAGACAAACTCCCCGCCGCGCTAGCTGCAGCGGCTGTTGTTTCTGTCAGGAAGTTTTTCTTGTTCATGACGTAAGTTGCCGCCTCGCTATATCCTGCTATGATAGAGACATGGATCGACCGGGTATCGTCGCCGATAATCGCGCCTCGCTGACAAAGGACAATATTATTTACGTTGATTACGGTGGCCCACAAAATTACGACAGCATTATGGCAACCTCGAAAGAAACCCAGGAATTAGCCAAGCAGCTTCAACAACGAAAACTTCCGGTTCGGCTGATGACTGATATTAGCCGCGTCACCAAGCAAACCGTTGGTGCTCGCCAAGCTGGCCTCGAGATTGTCCGACAGATTCACTTTGACGCAATTGCCGTCTGTGGTGGAGCTAAATTCCTCAAATACCTGGCCATCTTCTTCTTACGCGCCAGTGGCCATCCGCAAGCAAAATATTTTGACACCGTCGACCAGGGGCTCGATTGGCTCCGTCAACTCTCCCCCCATGCCGAGCACTCCTAAAGACGACGCAGTAAAAAAATACGTTGCTCGCCGTCTGGCTGAATTGTCGCCAATTTTTGCGAAAGCTTCCATTGGCGATTTTTCCGAAGATATTCCCCTTCCCCCGGATGATGATATTTTCATCGAATTATTTGCTGGTGTCCAAATCATGCTTGATGTTATTCGGGAGAAGATCGCCGACTTGGAAAAAAATAATGTGCAATTAAACCGGCAAGTCAAAGACCTTGAACGGCTCAACCGGTTCATGGTTGGACGGGAATTAAAAATGCGGGAGTTGAAAAAAGAGTTGGCACAATTGAAGAAAATCGCTGGCCAACTGAAGTCACCGCGCCCATGATCTCGCCCCGGACAAGGTATCTTGGTCAGATCGCCATTGTTGCTCTTGTCTATGTCCTGGTGGCAAAATTTGGTCTGTCCTTGGCTTATGTCACGCCGCAGGTCACCACCGTCTGGCCGGCAACAGGAATTGCCTTAGCCCTTCTCTTATTGTTTGGCTATCGTTTCTGGCCGGGAATTTTTTTGGGGGCGATGGTCGCGAATGGCTTGACCCATGAACCACTCCTGGTCGCCACCGGCATCGCCGTCGGGAATACTTTAGAAGCGGTCGTTGGGACGTTTTGGCTCCGGCGTTTAGGAAATTTTCATCCCACGCTTGATCGCCTACAAGATGTTTTCGGGTTCATCGTCTTCGGCGCCATTTTTGCCACCGCCATCAGCGCCACCATCGGCGTGATCAGTTTATCGCTGGGGCAGCTCGTTGCTTGGCAAAGCTTTGCCCCAACCTGGGAAACCTGGTGGGTCGGCGATATGATGGGCGCTATGATCGTGGCGCCGCTGATTCTCATTTGGTCGCGTCGTAAACTAGCCGCCACACTTTTGTCCAAACCAGGCGAGTTAGCCGTGCTAACGGCCATGGTTTTGTCGGTCAGCACCTACGTCTTTACGAAAAATGTTCACGCCCTAGGCTTGACTCTCCCCTTAGAGTACTTGGTCTTCCCACTCATCGTCTGGGCAGCGGTCCGGTTCAAACAAGTCGGCGTCGTGACTACCACGTTCATTGTAGCCGCAATTGCCGTGTGGGGGACTATTCATGGCCGTGGACCGTTCTCCGCAGTGAGCTCAATCGAAACGAACCTTATTCTGCTCCAATTGTTCATGTTCGTGGCTTCGAGCACAGGTATCATCCTTGGCGCGATCGTGAACGAATGGAAAACCGCCGAAGCCACCCTCACCAATCAGCGGCATGAATTGCAAAAGCTCAATCGCCATTTGAGTGAAACCCTCGGGCTCGGTCGACAGAATGAGCAACGCTTATCGACGACCGTTCAAGAGCTCGAAGAGACGAAGGGGGCAATGATGAATGTTATGGAGGACCTCGAGCACGACCGAGCGGTTGTCGAGAAAGATAAAGTCCAAGCGGAAGCTATGCTCATGGCGATTGGTGATGGTTTAGTCGTTATTGATGAACAAGCTCGCGTGGTCCTCGTCAACCAAGCCTTCGAACAGATGACTGGGTGGACGGCTCGCCAAGCGGCTGGCCGACCGATCTATGAAGTCCTGCCGGCTGAAAATGAAGAGGGTCAGCGAATTCCAAATGAGCGACGACCATATTCGAAAGTCATGAACACCGGGCAAGCCATCGTTACTCGCCTCGAAAATGAACCCTATTTTTACGTTCGTCGTGACGGCACTCGTTTTCCAGTCGCCATCACGGTCACGCCGATGATCCTGGCGGGTAAATTAGCCGGGACGATCAACGTTTTCCGTGATATTACCCACGAGCTCGATATCGACCGGGCCAAGAGTGAATTTGTGTCCTTGGCTTCACACGAGCTCCGCACGCCGCTGACGATTGTCCGCTGGTCCATCGACATGCTGCAAAAATATACCGGCTCGCTGACAACCGCCCAGAAGAAATACGTCAAGGCGATCGAACAAACGGGTCAGGAAATGGTCGATCTAGTCGACGCGCTGTTAAACGTTTCGCGAATCGAAATGGGCACGTTGAAAATTGAGCCCGTCCCAGCCAAGTTGGGCGAGACCGTGACCGGAATTATTCGTGAACTCAAACCACTCTTTGATAAAAAAAGTTTGGCACTCAAAACATCGATCGCCTCGACCTTACCCGTTGTTCGCCTTGACCCGCAACTCTTCCGAGTAGCCATGACCAATTTGTTGACGAACGCAATCAAATACACTCCGGCGAAAGGAACGATTACGGTCAACATTACCGCCGATCGGACCTGGGCGACAGTCACGGTCACCGATACCGGGTACGGTATCCCTGAAGAGGATCAATCAAAAATTTTCACGAAGCTGTTCCGGGCCGATAATATCAAGAAGTTCGAAGCTCATGGAACCGGTTTAGGGCTCTACGTCGCGAAAGCGGTGGTCGAGCAGTCGGGCGGAAAGATTTGGTTTTCTTCCCAGGTGGACAAGGGAAGCTCCTTCTCATTCCGCTTGCCGCTCGGCGGTGTTAGCCAGCGAGCTGGGAATAAAACCCTCCGGCCTGGATAATCCCCAGGACCCTGTGCTAAGCTACCCGTATGCCTACAACGAACGGAAAAACAGTACTCATTGTCGAAGATGAAGCGCTCCTGCTCCAAGCACTCGTCGACGCCTTCACGGCCGAGGGATTTTCCACGTTTGGCGCGGCCGATGGCCAGGAAGGCTTGGCGGTAGCCGGCCAAAAACACCCAGACATCATCTTGCTCGACATCATTATGCCCAAAATGGACGGCATGGCAATGCTCAAAGAATTGCGAAATGACACCTGGGGAAAGGAAGTGCCTGTTATTATTCTGACGAACCTTAGCGATTATCGGACGGTCGCTGATGCACTTGGAAAAGGCGTCCACGACTTCCTGGTCAAAAGTGATTGGGAAATTAACGACGTTGTCGCTGCGGTCAAACAGAAGTTGGGACTGAAGAAGTAGTAAGTTTGAAAACACGACCGGTCATCACCACACCGGTCGCATTTCGTTTTTCGACTAATGTCCTTGACGAACCGGTAAGAAAATAGCTCAACCAACGTCAACTACTATGGCAGCGCAAACTGCAGAGGAGCGATTCCACGAGCTCTACCTGGCCCAATCCGACGCCATCTTTCGTCACTGTTACTACCGCCTGGAAGATCGCGAGCGAGCGCGGGACATGGTCCAGGAGACGTTTTTGCGAACTTGGCAATATCTTTCCAACGGTCACGCTATTGATAATCTCCGCGCCTTCCTCTATCGCGTGGCCAACAACCTCATCATCGACGACAGTCGCAAACGACAAGCTTTATCACTTGATCTCCTGCAAGCTGACGGTTTCGAGCCAGCCAACGATGCTGACCGGCGACTCCATCTTGAAGTCGAGGCAGCCGAGGCCCTGACGCTGCTGAAGCAATTGGGTCCTGACGAACGCGAGGTTATTCTCCTTCGCTATGTCGACGGACTCAAGCCGAAAGAAATCGCCCACATCCTTGATGAATCCCCGAATGTTATTTCGGTCCGGCTGCACCGGGCTATGAAACATCTCCAGAAAGTAATCCACCACGATGAGTAATCCTCTTCAGACCTATCATCAGTCTATCCAACACCTGGCCTTGACCGCTGACGAACGGCATCAGCAGTGGGCCGTGCTCAGCGTGGCCATCAAACAACAACCGATGGAGCACTGGCCAACCGTTCCTTGGACCATGCGACTGAGCTTAGGCGCGCTGGTCGCAACGGTGGCGGCGATGATTATTCTTGTCTTAACTGGTGGCTCGGTTGCTGTCGCGGCTCAAACCAGTCTGCCGGGCGACGTTTTCTACCCGCTCAAAGTTCACCTGATTGAGAACGTCCGGTCGGTTCTCGCGATTACTCCTTCGGCTAAGGCGGCGGTCGCCCTCCAACGGGTTCAGGACCGTCTCAGCGAAGCCGTGACGCTCCAACAAGACGACCGGTTGAGCGATCGGCGCCAGCAGCAGCTATCGAGTAGCCTGACGTCCTCGTCGCAGCAGCTCGAACGGGCCACTGATCGGCTCGAGCAGAACATGAAAACCACTCAAGCCGATGATTTGAATCAGCGACTTGAAGATGCTTTACAAAAGCACCGACAAGAACTGAGTGAGGCGTTACCGCGGAAAAAAACATCGACCTCTCCAGCTCATCTGGTCACTAGTGTGACCAACGACCAACAGCGAGCAGTCACCGGCAAACGGAAGGCTGTCGAGAATGTTCTGCGTGAAGTACGGGCGTGGTTGGATAAACACCCCCACCAGGCTTCGGCTCAACAGCAACTCGATACCCTATCGTCATCGTTGGCGAAAGCTCAAGCGCAAGTCTCGGCCGGCAACTTGGCGCAGGCCTTTCAGGTGTACCAGCAAACCTTACGCCAAGCCCAGGCTTTGAAACGATCAGTCCAACAGACGACTGCCCATCCGACTCCTCCCACAACGGGTCTACTGAAAACCACGACCCCAGGATCAAGCGGCAAACACCAAGAATAAATTGGCGAGCCACCTTGGGCCGGCATATCCGGCCCGGTTCTGGTATACTCGGTTCATGGAGCATGAACAATTTGAAAGCTACGTTAACGAGGCCTTGGCGATGGTTCCCGAACGTATTCAGACCAAAATTGAAAATGTCGCTTTTGTCTTAGACAGTGAACAGCGCGGGTCGCTCCTTGGTCTCTACCACGGCATCCCGCTTATTCGCCGTAACCAGGGATACTCAGGTGTCTTGCCGGATAAGATTACGATTTATCAACGGGCCATCGAGGACGTGGCCGGACCGGGTGAAGGCGCTATTCGGGAACTGGTGATCAGCGTTGTTCATCATGAAATCGCCCACTATTTCGGCTTCAGCGAAGCCGAAGTCCGGCGGTGGGAACAGAAACGAAAACAGCGAAAAACGACGTAGCTATGCCGCGCGGTCAGAATCTTTACTTCAAAATTTATTCGCAGGTCAGGCGTGTGCCCAAAGGGAAGGTGGCAACGTATGGCCAAATTGCCGCGCTGTGCGGCTCCCCGCGAGCCGCTCAAGTTGTCGGCTGGGCCCTACGAGCTTTGAAATCCGGCTCGAAAGTACCTTGGCAGCGGATCATCAACAAAGCCGGCATGATTTCCATTGAAAACATGGGTGCGCCGAAAGAACTCCAGGTCGAGCTTTTGCAACAGGAAGGTGTCGACATCGAGCAACGTGAGGGAAATTTCTTTGTGGACTTGAAAAAGTTTGGCTGGCAGCCTACACTCTAGTTTCTGCGGGTATCGTATATCGGTATTACCTCAGCTTTCCAAGCTGATGAGAGGAGTTCGACTCTCCTTACCCGCTCCAAAAATAATCATGGCTGATTACCTCTTCCCTCTCAAAGATCGTAAAGAAGTCGCCGAAGGCACCATGGCCTTTTGGTTTGACACGGCCAGCGATCCAGATTTTACCTTTGAAGCCGGACAGAATGCCGATTATACGCTGATTGATCCGCCCTATACCGACGCGGAAGGAAATACACGGACATTTTCTTTTGCCGCCGCGCCGTCACATACAGGTTCGATTATGATCACGACGCGGACACGGGGCACGGCTTTCAAGAAAAGTTTACAAGAAATTCCGTTGGGCACAAACGTTAAGATGGCCGGCCCAAGTGGAGACATGACACTCCACGAAGACCCGACCAAGCCAGCTGTCTTCTTAGCCGGTGGGATTGGCATTACTCCTTTCCGGAGCATGATTGAAGATGCAACCGTTCGAAAACTTCCGCATCTCATAACCTTGTTGTACTCGAATCGGACGCCGGCCGCTACGGCATTTTTAGATGATCTGGTCTCCTGGGAACAGCAGAACCATAATTTCACTTTAGTTGCGACGGTGACCGACGACGATCATACTGACTGGCCGTACGAACGCGGCATCGTCGACATGGGTATGCTCAACAAACATCTGCCCAACATCCTGTCACCGATCTACTACTTGGCTGGCCCGCCGGGGATGGTTGACGCGATGCGAAAGATGCTGCTCGCGCAGCAGATCAGCAAAGATCATATCCGGATCGAGTCGTTCAGCGGATATTAAATGGCTGATCATCTTCTTCATCAACGCTGCGTAGCTTGTCAGGGTGGTGAACCACAGCTCACGGCTGACGAAATTACTGCCCTGAAGCCGCAGGTTGCCGATTGGGCTGTCATGACGGTTGATGGGCATCCGTCGCTCGTCAAAACATTCCACTTCAAAGATTTTGTCGGTTCAATCACTTTTGTGGACAAGGTGAAGGACGTAGCTGAGACGGAAGCCCACCACCCCGATCTCCACATTCATTGGAATACCGTCCGTGTTGAAAACTGGACGCATGCCACTGGCGGACTACATCAGAATGATTTTATCTTGGCTGCAAAAATTAATGCTCTCGAAACTTCAGTCGACGCGAAGGCTTGACATTCATATCGGTCTACGATACAACGTCATCATTCTGTCTTCTCCAAGGAGGGCGTATGTCAAAACACCAATGGGCTATTATCGATGGCCCGTCGCGGTTGACCGCAGAGGATGCTGACCAAACTCGCTCCTTCACTCTCCTCGATGAAGGTTCCCATGAAAGGTTCCACGTGAACCTTCAGCTCACATGGGTCGAGGTGATTACCGAATACCAATTTGCTTTGGAGGGGCGAGGAGGAATTCCAGGTCATGGGTGGGTCCATGTGAAAGGAGATTATGTCGCTTTCCAACGCCCGATCCGAGGACACATTCACCAGAGATAACGACGATAACGCTCGAAACACCCATCAGGTTCAACCTGATGGTTTTTTTACCGGACCTATATTGACATCATCTTGAGTGGGAGAGTAGGGTGTAGCCATCGCTCGTGAACAACCCACCACGGATCGGAGGCAGACCATGGATCAGGCGGACGTCCAGATTACCTCTCCACTCGGCTCTTCAGTACGAGCCGACGCCGCGGCCAAGATCATCGCTCAGATTGATGGCGTCGGTGCGATTGATATCGGACCGGCCCTCCCAGACGGCTCTTTTCGAAATACCTCTGTTATTACATGGAACCGCCGAGAAAGCGCGATTGCTATCGTCTTGCCGCTGAATCGCGGATTCCGCTGTTTGCTCGTCGAAATCTCTCCTCGGTTTGCCATGCCGGTCATGGCTTCCCGAATTATCGACCGCCTACGAGTTGCACAGTTACCTCCGGAAGACGGGCCGCCGCCGGACGAAAGGTCACACCGGAGATCTCCGGTATATCATGAGCGGCCGGATGAAGTAGGCACTGTGGGCAGTCAACCTGCGGATCGCTATTCCCCGCCCAGCTCACCTCCTCGCACGGAGATCTCGCCTGGACATTCGGCCAATTTCCCACCCGTCAACCCACAGATCACTCTAACCTCGGTTGATCGGGAAATCTATAATTTCGTACTCGGGCTTGGACCAGAGGATCGACCATCGTTCATCCTCGAGGGTTTGACCCTTCGGCTGATGAACCACGGATGGTCATCTGAACAAATTGACGAGTCGCTCCGACAGTTAACTGCCCGGGGCGTGATCATCACCATCCTCGGCGCAGCAGCGGTTACCCCGCCCTATCAGCAGTTCCGCGTCATCCGCGAAACCTCGTAACCTCAAACACCCACCAGGCCCGCCTGGTGGGATTTTTTTATGTGATATCTCCGGTCTTGACAAAATTCCTGTCTGGCGGTAAGACGGTGGGTATTCACGCTATCCTGCACCTTCACTTTCCGGAGGCATGATGCCCCACCACATCAAGCGACAATGGCTGGTGATCAGCGGTCCATCACCCCTGACTGACCGCCTCGTCGGTCAATCCGTCCCGTTCGAATTGCTTGATGAGCAGAACGTTCCCGTCAAGGTCACAGTCGCAATCGACCTCGTCTCTCTGTCAGGTCACGGAAAAAACTCTGGCGCGCTCCAAGGCACCCTGACGATTGGGAGCGACCAGATTCGAGTCCGCGGGATGTACAAACCCCGGCCGGCGCGAGGCGAAGATCACGGAACCTTGTTCGAGATGTAAGCTGACGCCGGAGTGAACAATCACTCCGGTTTTTTTATCTGCGGTTCCAGAATCAAATTGAATTGTCGCTTGTACTGACGGTAGAGCACTCCCGCTAGATCGAACATCCTTCGCCCAGCAATCCATAACTCGGTATCATGATATTTATCACTCTCATAGATCACCTCGGTGATGCCCATTTGGATCAAGGTCTTGGCACACTCACCACACGGGAAGAGCGTACAGTAAATTCGACAACTACGCGGTAAGAGGCTTGAGTTGTAGACGGCATTTTCTTCGGCGTGAACAATGTAGGCATATTTTGTTTGCGTATGCGTACCCTCCTTCTCCCAGGGAAGAGCGTCCGCCTCGATGCCTCGAGGCCAACCATTGTATCCCATGCCCATGACAACGTGCCGGTCATTCACAATCACCGCGCCCGCCTGAGTAACAGGATCCTTGGAGCGCTGGGCGATGAGAAAAGCCATCTGCATGAAACACTCATCCCAGGAAATTGCCGTGCGGCGTGGTTCGATTGTCATGGCTTGTGAATGTGAAGATAAACGGTTATGATAGCTACCCGTACGATATCATATCATTCTCGATAGCTCAACGCATGACCGAAGGTTCTATCATCTACTTGCTGCTCCACCCGACCTCGAGCATCCACTCGCTTGGTCAGTTGGGCGGCTATATTCTCGTCACCGCCATTATTTTCGCCGAATGCGGTTTGCTGGTGGGTTTCTTTTTGCCGGGCGATAGTTTGTTGTTTGCGGCAGGTATTCTAGCCGCCGAGGGATTGTTCAATATTTGGTTGATTATGGGGCTCCTACTAGTAGCCGCTATATTAGGTGTCAGCGTGGGCTATGCCTTTGGATCACGCTGGGGACGGCGGTTGTTCCAGCGCCCGGAATCCCGTTTTTTCAAGCAGGAGAACTTGCGTCAGGCCGAAGAGTTCTATGAACATCATGGCGGGAAAACGATTATTCTGGCCCGGTTTATTCCAATCATTCGGACCTTCGCGCCAATCGTGGCTGGCATTGGCCGCATGCCCTATCTTCAATTCCTCATCTACAACATTGTTGGCGGTGTCATCTGGGTCCTCGGATTAGTTGGAGCGGGATATTGGCTTGGTCATCGCGTCAAGAATATTGATCACTATCTCCTGCCAATCATTGCCATCGTGATTGTCTTGTCAGTTTTACCTGGCATCATTCATATGCTGCGGACGCCGGAACGGCGGTTGGGTATCAGCCAAAGACTGAAAAGTATTTTCCGACGGCCGTAACATGCACGTAACAGTCTTCGGATATCTTTGCCGCGACCGGAATGTACTACCAGACGGTCAAACGAGTAACATTGTTGGTGGTAAAGGACTGTTCACGGCGGCCGCTTTGGCTCGTAGCGGCGTGACAACCGATCTGATTACCTGGCTGCCTGATAGCGACCGGGAGTTACTATTGGCGTTGGACGATTACCCAGTCACAACCCACATCATCCCTATACCGGCCGGCACCGTCAACACAAATACTCACCGCGGAGATACGACCATCGCCACCACGATCGTTGATCCCTATTCAATCGAACCAGATGATCTTGATGAGAACATGTTAGTCGCGCTCAACGACAGTCAGGTCGTTCACCTAGCGCCAGATATCCAGGAAAAAATTTCCTTGCATACACTTGAGTATCTTGGCGGAACATTAGGACTGAAGCTCAGCGCCGACATTGGAAAATATTTCCGACAACTTCAATCAGACGGCCAGCTCGTTCCACGCTGGCCGTGGACGGATCAAGCGAAGTTTTTGCAACATTTTGATATTGTCTTCGCTTCCAAAGATGATATCGCTCCACTTCTTGATTCTGGTGAGAGCTATTTATCAGCCGCACGCATGCTGGCTGAACAAGGACCGAATGAGGTTATCATCACCCTCGGCAGTCAAGGATCATTCATGTACGTTCATGATACAAATGATGCCTACGATATCCCATCGTTCCCGCCACGACAACTCGTCGACCCAACAGGCGCCGGCGACACGTACATCGGCGCGTACCTCGGCCACCGTTTGCTGTCCGATAACGTCATCGCCGCCGGAAAGTTCGGCGCCATGGCCGCCAGCCTGAAATTGAATTACACTGGACCGCTACAAGAACCAGCGGAAACTGTTGAGCAGAGATTGAACGAAATTGAGAAGTAAGGTTGACATAGAGCACTCGGCGTGCTACATATCTTCACGAACGTGATCGATCTTTTTCCATTCCGACCTGAGGAGGTGATCAACGATGCGCCTGATCGCTATGGCAAGCCTACTCTTGCTGACCGGATGCGCCGCGACCGTCCCGCCGCCGAGCGAGCTCTATAGCCAGCCTTGGCAGGTTGTTGGACCGAACGACGCTGCGCCAGTAGCGTGGACGGTCGATACCAGCACAGCTGCTATCCGTGCTATGGTCAAGGCTCACGATGAAGATGTCGATGTTGGCGGTTTGATTGTCCAGACAACACCACCGTCTCCCGAGCTTCTCCAGCGGATCGTGTCGCCACAAGACATTCCGTATCACATCATCTGTACGAAGCGCGTCTGGCTGACGGTCTACGACGCTGATCCTAACCAAACCGACGAGACCCCATGGATCGGTGCCTCCGGCCGACTCATGATTCCTGGTGATGCGGCTTCGAATGGTTTGCGCAAAGGTACTCGCTTCCGCATCCCGGAAATCTTCGGCGAAAAGATTTTTACCGTCGAGGATGCGATGGCTGGCAGGCATGGTCCAGACGATTTGGACTTATGGGCCTACCATATCAACGACGCGTTCGAGCTGAGTCGAAAATACAGCCTGGCACATCGCCAAGTTGCCATCGAAATCCTCGGTCCCCCAAGCTCCTTTTCTCCTCCCTAGACCCTATGGCAACATAGGGTCTTTTTTATGAGCTTTTTCCTCTAATCTTAGCCATTCCTGAAGTTTTTTTCGGTCCTCATGCCTTGACAAAATCCAGGGACCTGCTATTATGCGACGTCCCAGTAGCCCTGCATCGTCTGTAGGGTTGTTTGTTGTGTCGCTGACTGGGTAGCGGCGCCGTAACGTTTTTTGGCCAGTTGCCCGTTACATTTCACTCTTAACGCTTGGTGTATGTTTCGTCGGAAACACCTGAAGCGCCTGCGTCATGTCTTTGGACTGACTGCGGTTGCGCTTATCATGAATCTGACCTTTCCAAACACCAAAACAGTTCAGGCTCAATCGATTCCGACTCCCGCGAAGGACCACAGTCACGCAGTCACTATCCTTCCGGCGGAATCAATCAATCCAGGACCTTTGCCATCACTCCCGACTGTTCCCGATAAACCGATTATGGTCAAGAAAACTATGACGGTCCGGGCCAGTGCCTATACCTCATCCCGAGCGGAAACGGACAGCGATCCGTTCACTACTGCTTCCGGACAGAAGGTGCGCGACGGCATTATCGCCGCCAACGGCCTGCCCTTCGGCACGAAAGTCCGTTTACCTCGAGATTACGGGAATAAAATTTTCACCGTGACCGATCGGATGAACGCAAAGTGGGGCAATCAGCGAATTGACATTTGGATGACTGACCGGCATCAAGCCCTTGACTGGGGCGTCCGGACCGTCACCATGGAAATCGTTTCATAAAAATCAAGCATGGCAAAACCACTCCACCCTAGATGGGGTGGTTTTGTTTTCATTTTCCTTGGTGCCGGAGGAGAGACTCGAACTCTCAATCCCTTGCGGGCGAGGGATTTTAAGTCCCTTGCGTATACCATTCCGCCACTCCGGCTAGCGCCTTACCTTATCGTTTTTTCCAAAATTGGTCTAGAGCGCGATCATAACCTGGGGCAAGAGGAAGGTCTTGCCATGAATCTTTGGTCACCCAACGATATTCCGTATGTTCATTACTCAAAAGAATATCGCCCTTGGCGAAAGCCGCCGCGTAGGCGATCAAGAAAACAAATTGATCTCCGAGCGGTCGTATCCACGTTATAATCGGATTTTGAATCTCACACTCAAACTTGTTTCCTAATTCTTCGCTAATTTCTCTTCGTAGAATTTCTTGCGGCGACAGTTTCTCTTCGCCAACATCGTAACGCCCGCCAGGAACTTCCCATAACTCCTCGCGATCGAAACCGCTCTTCACTAGCAATAATTCATCATCTCGCGTGATGAATGCTTTAACACCTACCATGAATTGTTGCACCTGTCGTGGCATGTCTTTTTGGAGCGGGCGACCCGCCCAAACTTTCGCCCGTAAGTTACTGAGTACTTTTATTTCCTAATGTGTTTTTCAAAACTTTTCGTACATAATTCCTGCCCCATCCGCTTTTGAAGTACTTCTCACGATTTCGAGCATCACGTTCATTTTTATATGCTTCGTAGTATACCAGAACGAGGGGCAGGCGTCTCCTCGTGGATAATACCTTGCCAGCTTGGTGTTTCTTCAATCGGGCGGGCAGATCGGGAGTAAACCCGGTGTAGAGCTGGCCGTCCTTTGTACTTCGAAGAATATATAGATAGAACATACTGTTTCGGCGAAAGTTTGGAGCGGGCGACCGGGATCGAACCGGCGACCTCTTCCTTGGCAAGGAAGCGTTCTACCACTGAACTACACCCGCGTATTTTTGAAGTTGTGAATGCTACAATCTGTTTGGTTTTGACATGCTGGGCATCCGGTGCCTCGCCGTCCCGAGTACGGGACAGGTCTCGGCCCGTCTCGGCGGTCGCAAGTGAAGCAGTTCACTTGCTTCTTCCGCCTCGACCCACTGAACTACACCCGCATAAAATTGTAATGGTAATGACTGGAGGCCACGGGCGGGATCGAACCGCCGAATAGAGGTTTTGCAGACCTCTGCCTTACCACTTGGCTACGTGGCCAAAGTATTGAGCCGCCATACTGTATCACGGCATCAACCGGAAATCAAGGCTAGATTGACCGCGGCTTCAGTTTCGGGAGGGTTGGCGTGTCAGCTAAGGCGATAGTAATGTTCGTCCGGATCGATTTTTTTTGCGCTAGGTGAACAGCGATCGCACCGCAGCGGTGCATGCCGTCAAGGATGATGATGTGACCACGATAGACCAGTCCAAACAGAAAAATTTTCTTGGGAATGTTCTTTATTTTGACGACTTTCCAGTTTTTCTTGATTTTCCCTTCGGCCACTAGCCAGCGAAATGATCTCGTCATCGCTCGATGATAGTAGTTTTTTTTCCAGCCGGGAAATGGCCCACCGTGCCAATCGGCAACGACCCGTGGATCAGTCACCCGATATTTTTTCCACTTTTTTTGCTTGAGGTGAAAGGGCGTGATGAGGACGGCTGATCGCCACTTCGGCCAAGAAGAAAACCCTCGTCCACGTAAGTGTCGATTCCAGTCGGCTCGACTACCCTCTTCGCGTTTCCATTGCCGATAGACGGCGGACCAGGTGGTTGGTCCAATCAAGGTCAGGCCGGTGAAATGGTTTGCCTTAGGTCGCGGCGGCATGTATTTTCTTAAGAACTAAGGGGATTTTTTTAAAATCATACATCAATGTTTGGCGCATGCCTCCATTGTAGAGCGCTGCCGCCGGATGGTAGAGCGGCAAGATTACCCGCCCCTTCACGCGTTTTGGCTGGCCGTGGATTTGGCTGATCTTAAATTCTGCCGGGAAAAATAAGCCCATCGAGTACCGTCCTAACGTGACGATGAGTTTTGATCCAATCAGCTCGATTTGTTTCCAGAGGAATAATTCGGTACAAGTGGAGATTTCATTCGGCTCAGGGTCACGGTTAT
Organism: uncultured Gammaproteobacteria bacterium; assembly: GCA_964518425.1. GTDB lineage: Bacteria > Patescibacteriota > Patescibacteriia > SBBC01 > CAIJZX01 > CAYLHT01. The sequence goes on along the minus strand of CAZFGG010000001.1, from coordinate 16,955 downwards.
TCGGCGGCCGGCACTTAACGACGTTCGTCACGAAAACGTCGGCCCGTTGCTTACCAATGCCAGCCAGCATCTCGTCCAAGAATTTACCAGCGGCGCCGACAAAGGGGTGACCAGTTTGATCTTCTTTTTGACCCGGACCCTCGCCGATAAAGAGAATATCTGAAGTAGGATCGCCGTCGCCGGGGACAGCAGTCAAGCGGCCGGCCGATAACGGGCAGGCGGTACAATCATGCACGGCGTGTTCAATGGCCGTGAGCGAAGTCAAAGAAGAGGCTGTTGGAATAGTCATCGAATGACCACGAAAAATACGCCGACTAAAATGATCAGGGAGGCCAGAATTTTTTGGGGCATACCGTGTTCATGGAACAACCGCCCGCTCAGTAAAACATCAATCAAAGACGATAACCGTTTCAGGGCCAAAACGAGTCCGACGGCGATAAGTGCTGTGGCTTTTGCTTGAGTAATGTTCGACACAAGATGGAGCCCAGCCGTGAGAATAATTGACCAAAACAGCGTCCGGCTACCAACACGGAGAATCGTAAGCTTTGTTTTTGTCAGCCCGAAAACGACCAACGACACGGCGGCGATGGTTGGTAAAACATAGGCTAAGTAGGTTGTCGCTGAGAGATGACGAAGAATTGCCCGATCAACAACTCCCGATAACGCAAAACAGCTCATCGACAGAAGGGCGAAGATGCCGCCTGGCGACCCCCAGAGTTGGCGAAATGGGTCAAGGAGTCGGCCGAGGTGATGCGTCGCGTCGCGCCACCAGCCGGGCGGTTGATGACGGAGCTCAAGGACATACGTCCCGACAAGCAGCAGGGCTAGCCCGAAGAGCTGAGATCCACTCAATGTCTCCCGGAGCAGAACAAGGGCAATCAACGATCCCAAGCCTGAGTCCAGTGCTAATACTGGCGCGACCACGGATAAGTCCAGGCGACGAAGCGCTTTCGTCACAAAATAGAAAGCCAATCCAGCGAGCAAACCGGTTAACACCAACAAGCCAAATTGCTTATCGGTGACGGTCCAGTTGATCGATCGGGCAAACAAAAAAAATAAGCCCACTTTGAGCAAACTAAAAACCATAAAGTATTCGGCCGAGTGCTCGTTCTGCAACGTTTTTTTCTGCAGCACGCCGACCAGCGCAATGCTCAGCGCTGTGAGTAGGGCATATCCGTACCAGGGCATTAGAGTTTTATGTTCACGAACTCATGATCCATTGTCGCCAGATCTACAATGGCAAACGTCGGGTACTGGAACATGCCTCCGGCCGTACCAGGATTCAGTACTACACAAGAGTTAATTTTCTCCCATCGTTTGAGGTGGGTATGACCGTGACAAACGAGCTCGAATTCTCCGCTGCGGGCCATCGCTTCGGCAACTTCTGGGTAATGGACAAAACCTATTCGTTGCCCCTCAAGTTCGAGCCCGCCGCGATCGCCGTGGTGCGTGACGTTGTTCAACTCTTTTGCTACGTTTGTTTCGAGTTCCCGGTCAGCGACATTACCGAAAACGGTATGAATATTTCCAGGGAAGGTCGTGGCCATGTGCTTCAGCATCGCCGGAGCAGCCGTATCGCCGCAGTTGATCGATATTGTGATCTTCCGTTCCGATAGAATTCGATTGATAATTTCCCAGTCGGCGACGTTATCGTGAAGATCGGAGATGACAGCAATGTTCATAACGATAGTCTATCACAATTCCCCTTTCGCCCAATCATAGAGGATCGCGCCATACTCTCGGATGACCGAGCGCATATCGGTAAAATGCTCGTACCAGGAGTTAACGACAAACAAGGAAAAGGGGGCTGGCGTACAAAGGACATTGGCATGCTGGGCCCGAAAAATTCGGCATGACCGCCAGGTGTGATAAGGGCTGGTGACGACAATGGCCGTCTGCCAATTGAATTGCTTCATCAGCGCTAGAGAAAACTTGGCGTTTTCGTAGGTATTTCTCGACTGGCGTTCTTTGATGATGCCGGCCGTCGGTAGGCCTTGAGTCATGGCAAAGTCAACCATTTCATCGGCTTCAACAAAGCCCGTATTCCAACTCCGACCACCGCTGATGATAATTCGCGGAGCTAAACCAGCTTGCTGGAGCTTGATTCCCTCAATTGTCCGCTGTTTCGCTTGAGGTGGTAGACGGTCACCATGTTTTCGAGTACCGGCACCAAGGACAATGATAACATCAACGCGTTGGAGCGGATCGTTCACGATGAGTGGACGTTCTAGCCCATCCCGCAACCAATGTGTCGTGCCGGCGGCCACCAACAAAACCCCACCGATGACCAGGGCGATCAGCCAACGCCGCCAATGCCAACGACGGATTAACCGCGCAGTTTCTTCAGAAGTTTGAGGTCCTGGCTGTACCGGTTGTCCCATGGCGTTTCAATAATAACGTCAACGTTTTTGAGTTTTGGATGTTTCATTAGGGCCGTAAATCCAGCTAGTCCGATTTGGCCAGAGCCAATGTGTTCGTGGCGATCGCGGTGGTCATTCAAACCGAACTTCGAATCATTGGCGTGAAGCAGTTTCAGCCTCTTCAGGCCGACCAAGCGATCAAACTTCTTCAGGGTCGCCTGAACATCAGCGGCGGTACGTAAATCATCACCCGCGGCGAAGACGTGGCAGGCATCGAGGCAAATGTTGACCTTATTTTTATACTTGGCCGCGCTCTCAATGTTTTTTACGAGCGCTCCGAGTTGCTCGAATGTGCCGCCGACCTGGTCGCCGGCGCCGGCTGAGCCTTCGAGGAGCAGTTGCGTCGTACCCTTGTAGCCATCAAGAATTCGCTGAATTCCCCGCCATGTTTTGTGAAAACCAACTTTTGGTCCGGCATCTTTTGTCGAACCCAAGTGCGTCACGACCCAAGATGCTCCGAGGAGCGACCCGCGTTCTAATTCCTCACGGACAATGGAAATTGAACCATACCGGATACGCGGCGTGGTTGAGGCGAAGTTAATGTAATAAGGCGTGTGGATGGTAAAGCCAGAAAAATCGTGGGCTTTCATCTCCGTCGTAAACTTCCCGACGACCTCATCGGTCAGCTTTGGGGCCGGTCCACCTTGGGGCGATCGCGAGAAAACCTGAAAGGTCTCGCAACCAATTTTTGCCGCGTTGCCCGGTGCATTGAAGATGCCACCGGCAGCTGAAACATGGGCTCCAATTTTCATACGAATAGTTTACCATAGAATGCCCGACTGGGCTGCGCATCGTGCCAACGGGGCTTGCGATGGAACTTTCCTGATGGTACTATTGCTTAACTTGTAAAGTATTCCACATGCTCGATATTCCCTCGCCACCTCATCAATCATTCCTGCGCAAATGGGGCTCGTTGATTATCATGAGCCTGGCCTTAGCGATTATTATTATTGATACCACCCTATTGAATGTCTCGTTGGGCACGATTATCCGTGACCTCCACACGAATATTCAAAGCCTTCAATGGGTGATCACGGCTTATGCCCTGGCCTTAACCGCGCTGACGATTACCGGCGGTCGGTTGGGTGATTTATTCGGCCGCAAGAAAATGTTCATTACCGGCGCGATTATTTTTGCGGCCGGCTCATTTCTGGCTTCCATCAGTCATTCCGTCGGCATCCTCCTCTTAGGTGAATCCATTATTGAAGGTATTGGCGCAGCCTTGATGATGCCGGCCACAGCCTCTCTCTTGCTGGCTTCGTTCCGAGGACATGACCGGGCCATTGCCTTTGGCGTCTGGGGCGGAATTGCTGCGGCCGCTTCGGCCATTGGTCCGATCCTCGGCGGCTGGCTAACGACACACTACTCGTGGCGCTGGGGGTTTCGGATCAATGTCGTGGTCGCGGCGATATTAGTCCTGGGTTCAGTCCTGGTTCATGAATCACGGGACGAGAAGGAAAAGCCCAGGCTGGATTTGGTCGGCGTGGTCTTGTCGGCATTGGGACTCCTGGGCGTCGTCTTCGGTATTATCGAGTCTTCAACCTACGGTTGGTGGACAGCCAAAGCCAATTTCATGATCGGTTCGCACGCGCTAACGTTCGGTAGGTTATCGATCACACCGGTGGCCGTTGTTCTCGGCCTCATCTTCTTACTAGTCTTCCTGTGGTGGCAGAGGCTGGTCGCGCGGCGGGGCGGCACGCCGCTTGTTTCACTGACGATTTTCCGCAATCGTCAATTCGTGTCTGGCATGACCACCACGGCGGTCATGAGCTTAGGATTAACCGGCTTGATCTTCATCGCTCCGGTCTTCCTGCAAGCCGTCAGAAAACTCGATGCCCTGCACACGGGACTGGCACTCTTGCCCATGTCTATTGCCTTGCTGATCGTCGCTCCGCTGGGCGCGGCCTTGAGCCGGAAAATTGTTCCGAAATACATGATCCAGGTTGGATTATTCTTGAATGTGATCGGTGCTTATCTGCTCTATAGCCGGCTGAACGTTGACGCCACGGCCGGAGACCTGGCCATTGGCTTCGCCGTCTTCGGAACCGGTATGGGCTTAGTATTTTCTCAAATTAATAATTTGACCCTCTCGGCTGTTTCCGTCCAGCAGGCCGGTGAAGCTTCGGGGGTGAATAATACCTTCCGTCAATTGGGTAACTCTCTCGGGTCCGCCATTATCGGTGCCGTTCTTCTCTCATCGCTAGCGAGCCATGTCACGAGCGGCATTATGGCTAGTACGAGTATTCCTCATGAGGTTAAGCCAATGGTCTTGCGAAGTTTAGCTACCCAGCAGTCCAACATCGAATTTGGTGGCGGCGCTCAACTCCCGAGCTCCGTGCCGCCTAGCGTCGCGACGGAAATTCGACGCATCGCGGCGCTGGCCACGACCAGTGCGAACCGTGACGCTCTGATCTATACCATTATTTTTGCCGGTCTTGGTTTCCTTGTCTCGTTCGGCCTGCCCAACGTCAAAAACCTCGAGCGCGAACAAAGCGCGACGAAGGCTTAAGCCTACTCGGCCAGCGACTTGACCAGCTGAATGACCTTGCGGTTGATAATCAAGCTGCGAACGTAGTCACGATAGTCGTCACTATCAATCCGCTGGACAATGTCAGGCTGGCCTTGGTACATGGCCAGGGTTTGTTTGACATCAACTTCGATTTCCTCCGGACTGGCGCCAATCTTTTCTTGTTGGGCAATGTGACGGATCAGAAGAGCAGCTTTCACGCGGCGTTCAGCTTGCGGTCGGAAATCTTTCTTGAGATCATCGACTGATTTCTTGAGGCCCTTGAGATAGTCTTCAAATTTTAGGCCGCCTTGCTGCATGACCTGGTCCTGCAGTTCGTGGATCATTTTTTCCAATTCGTTCTCAATCAAAACCTCCGGCAAATCACCAAAGGTTGACTGCTCGATCAGCTGATCAATAACCTGGCGTTCGTAGGTAGCATCGGCTTTATCCGTCGCTTCGGCCAAAAGGTTTTTTTCTATTTGCTGTCGTAGTTGCTCAAGGTTTTCGAATTTGCCCGCCTTCTTGGCAAACTCGTCGTTCACCTCAGGCTTGGTGACTTCGAAGACGGATGTGACAGTCACCGAGAATTCGCCGGTTTTCCCGGCTACCTGTTGGTTATGGTAATCCTTGGGAAATGGCAAGCTGAAGGTTTTCTTTTCATCTTTCTTCAAGCCGACCACATTTTCTTCAAAACCAGGAATGAAGTTCCCGGAACCTAGTTTGAGCGGATGATTTTTGCTTGATCCGCCTTCAACTAAGACGTGGTCGATATGGAGATCAAAGTCAACCTCTACCTTGTCACCCATCTTAGCCGCTCGATCAACGAGCGCTTCACTCGCAAACATGTCCCGCAATTCATCCAGAGCCTTTGCGCTGTCCGTCGGTGAAACGCTCGCCCCATCTTTTTTTACGCGGACTGAGCGGTAGTCGCCGGCTTTGACCGTGGGCATAAGAGCGATGTCAGCGCTGTAGGAGAAGGGGTTGTCGGCGGCCAGCTTCTGGATGTGAATGTGCGGTCGGCCAAGTGTTTGTAGCTGTTTTTCCATGACCGCTTGAACGAAACTTTTCCGGACCGCCCATTCCGCCGCTTCTTCCCAAACTGCTTGAGCCCCAAGTTTTTGGACAACAATACCAAGGCTTGCTTTGCCTGGTCGGAACCCTTCAATCTTCAGCTGTTTTGATAATTCTTCGGCCGCCTTCTGCAGGTATGGTGCCATTTCTTCAGCTGACAGCTCGACCGTTAACTTGGCTTGGGATTTCGGTTGTGGTTCAACGGTAACATTCATAGATATTTTGGAGGGTGAGGAAGGCGTAGTGTACCGAGCATCACTAGTGATGTCAATGGTCAAAAAAAGTCCAAGCCTATGGCTTGGACTGGGTTGAACGCGTTGAGGGCTGGCGGGAAACCTTTTCCTGGTGAACGCGGTAGCGGCACTTCCACCGGAGGCCTGGGCCGTTGGTATACGGCTTGGCCAGATGCCATTGGTTCGGCCTGAGCGAAGAACTCCGCCAGCGAGTGGTCTGGTCACGGTTCATCCGTGAACCTGCCACGAACACGACTCCTTGTTCGTCTTGCCAGATCTGGACGCTCAGGCGCGTGCGCTTGATCTTCAGATCGAGGCCAATCGCTTGATCAGCGCGGAGAACAACGCCGGCTTCTTCCAACACTCGCTGACCGTCCGAGAACTTCACGTCGAGAATCATGTTTCCTCCACTGGGTAGACTGACGGTCTTCGCCGTCCCCGTTGTCTGGATCTTCCAGGGGTCTGGTATGACCAACGCCGGGTAACCAGACATCACTATCGATGATTGGGGGAAGTGGAACTTCCGGATAGCCGGATGATGCCCCATCATTGAGAGACTGATCAGCATCGGCTTTCGTCGTGATGATCAGGTGATCATGCGGTGGGATCTGCCGGCTCAGCTGGACTGGGCTGTTCATCTGGACGATCAACATTGTAGAGAGCAGTCGAACGAACCACATTGATCCCTCCTTGGTTCGGGTTGAGCATGAGTTTGCCGGAAGACCGAAGAATTGTCAATAAAAAGGCCGGGCGGTCATCGCCCGGTGATGATTGAACGATTAGACTTTCTTTGGGACCGGTGAGGGCATCCAGCGTGCACCGATAACTGCGCCGAGGCCCAGAAGGACTAGAGTCGCGCCAATAATAATGATCATGGTGAAGAGCGCGTGTTGAACATCATGAATCAGGTTGGGTACGGCCACGCGGATGGCCGCCGGAACACTGGCATCAAGGTTGATGTGCGGAATGATTTGGCTGTCCACGACGGGACGGCTCGCTAAGCCGATGGCTAATGGAAGTACACCAATCGAGAGGAAGAGGATGCCGAGCCAGCGGGTTAGCCGCCGCCAGCCACGGATGTTCAAGCCGACATATCCCAGAACAAGAATACCGTAGGCCAGCACAGCGTAGAGATAGTATTTCAGGACTTGGTGATACGTCGTTTTGGCTTTGGTCAAGTGATCAAGGATCGGTTGGACTTTTTGTTGGACATCCGGTTGTGGTGAAGAACTTTTGTCTGTAGCGATTGTTGGTAGAACAGGATGAGTCAGGTCAATCGTGTCTGGGAGTTGCGTTTGCAGAGCCGCCAGATCAAAACCATTCTCTTTCAGTTTCTCTTTGAACTGCGGCAGCCCAAAGTTGCCCGTACGACAGAGCTTCTCGCTTGTTCCCTTCTTCGGACATTCAGGGAGCGTGGCGATTTTTGACGTCAGCAAATCATCGATTCCTTGGTTCAGTTGCGCTTTCGGCTGCGTAAAATCAACGGGTAGCGATAAAGCTGTGCCGTCAGGACTTTTGAACCAGGCGAAAATCCGATCAAGCGACTCTTCAACCGATTGTTGTAACCAGGCGGTCGTGATCACTCGGCTGGCTAAGGCCTGGAGATCAGCGGCGGTGATCGGAACGTCACCCCCGTTTTTGACGTTGCCAATTTGCTGATTAATCTGATCGACGGCGAGACCGTAGGCATTTTGCGTTGCCAACTCGTGCTTGACGAATTTAGCCGTGACCACATTCTGCTTGATTGAAGTCACGAGCAACATCACCGGCGTGGCGATCACCAGGATGACAATCAAGAGTATTGAAATGGCATTTCGCATGCTGTTTTTTTGTTTTACCTACGTACTATAGCACGTTTTGAGCAAAAAATCAAGCTCGGGGCATCTTTAGTGAACTATGAACGTTCGATCTGGTGTACTCGTACAAGCACTGCCAGGGTTCTCGGTACATGAGCGAAGCGCGTAGTGAACAACGGCTCCTGGTTGCTCCGACCAGGACAACGAGTGGTGCGTCGTGAAAGCGTAATCGCTCAGTGAGCGGCCATAGTCAGTCGTTGGCCCGAAGTTGACGATACCGTCGGCCGTCGGAGATATTGACCATGCCACCGTGACTTGCCCGCTAGCGTAGCCGGCGGTGATATCGGTGATGGCCGGGAAGACTGTGGGTACGGTCGTTGTGTTTGTATTCTTCGTCGGTTCGGGAACGATTGGGACGGTATGGACGTCTGCTTTTTGTTGACATTCCTGACGCTGACTCTCGTACCACGGTCCAAGATAGGATCGGTAGCGTTCGACCAACAGATAGCAAGCCCTCAAATCCTTATCAGCAATGACTTGCGAGAAGAGGCGCTGGTACTCTTGGCTCGTTTGTTGCCGCTCTTGGCGAGCAGCAATCGCTGATTGCACAGTCCAGAGCCCAAATAGGTCGACCGCCCCAAGCAGAAGCGCAAGTACGACGACCCAGGCCATCCATCGCCGTTTTGACACGCGCAGGCTGGCCAAAAGTAAACTGGCTATGTTTAATCCAAAATAGATTTCCCATAGTATTGGCGTCGGAAAAGAACGAAGATCCGAGTTACTGAAGACCGAGGCCAACGACCAGACATACACCGCCGCCATCAGGTTCGTTAGAGCTGTTAAGCCAGCCGACAGAAGTGGCCAGCGAAACGAGGAAAAGAGATTAATAATGTTGATCGCCCCGATGATGCCCAACCAGCCAAGCGTTGACAGGTACGAAAAAAATCCCGGCAAGTCCTGATTGAAATACGGATCGAACTTTCGGAACTGCGGAATAAAGGAAATAACTACCAGCACCGCCGCGAGGGTCAGGGCGACCTGAAGAATTTGTCCAAGTTTTTGCTGAATGCTTAGTTCTGTTGAATTTATTGGTCCTGCCATTCCCACCGATTGACCATTGGCGGCGGTTGTTGAGATAACGCCGTGTTCTTGCTCTTGAGCTGAGACTTGAATTGACGCGGCAGTTTCCTTATTCACGGCTATTATTTTGGTCGACTATCAATAATTCTCTTTTCTTTCAGCTCCGTTTCCATACCAAGCGACTGAATTAACTCTTCGGTGGATTTTTCATCGACGATCACCGAAACTTGCATATCCGCGTGCATATGTTTGGCAATTTCGGATTTCACCTTCTGGAAGTCAGCGCTGTCTTTGGCTGAAGCATGAATCACAATTTCATCTAAATCATACGGGTCGTTGTTCCGTTTCCGCACTTCCAATTGCCACTCATCAAGACCGGAAATGGCGGACATAATTGGAAAAACGTTGTTCAGGTTGACCAGTTCGCCTTTGACCTTGGTCAAGTTGAATTCCTTCATGTCACTACGACGCTGGATATCCGGCAGGATACGCGGTACAGTTCGCCCGCAATTCGGACACGGATCATAGTCGATGCCTTGGGCGAGGTCACCCGTGCGGTAACGAACGACGACCGTGCCGCGCCAATCGAGCGCCGTGTAGACGACTTCGCCTGGGCCGTCCGTCACACGTTGTCCGTTGCCATCAACAAGTTCGATGAATTCAAGATCTGGGTAGAGATGGTAGCCGGTGTGCTCAGCGCACTGCAACCAAGCGGTCTTGGCTTCGGTTGAAGCGTACGTCGCGAAGATTTGAACTTCATGTGCGCCAACCTGTTCCAGCATTTCCTTAATTTTTTCTCGAAACGCCGGAGAGACGCGTTCAGCGCCGAAAACTAAGTATTTCAGGTTCGAAAAATCTCGTTTCTGTTTTATGGCCTCGCGGAGCAGGTGGTAACAGTAACCAGGAATGAAGGCCGCCAGGGTTATTTTCAAGCGCTCCATCGAATCCATAATTTTCTGTGTGCCCATGACTTTGCCGCCGCCGGTGGCTAAGCTGGTCATACCCGATTCAACCATAGCGTAGTAGGCTAACCAGAAACCGAGGTGAGGTGAGTAGGGAAATCCATTCAGCGCTACGTTGTCACTGGAAAATCCGCCCACATCGAATAATCTCCGGCCGGTTTCTCGGAGCAATGTCAAATCATACGCCGAGTAGGCGAATGGCGTAGGCAGGGCCGTCCGGCCGGTCGTGAAATGAAGATGAAGGGGTTTGTATTCTTTTTCGAGCACTGGTTTCGGGTCTTGTCGCCGGAGCTTCATTCCAATCAGGGATAGGAGTTCTTTTTTCGTGGCATACTTCTTGAGCAAGTGTTCGTCCGGTTGGAGGATGAATTTCCGTGGCCTGGCTCGGTCGTCTTCGGTTGGCGCGATGTCGGCTTTCGAGCTGAGCGGGAGTTTCTGTAAGTCATCAGTCGTTCGGAAATCTGACCAATGGAGCTTATTCTTCTTGAGTAAGCCGCGGAAATATGGCGAGTAGGGCAGTTTGTGACGAAAAAACCATTGCAGTTTATTATTCTGCAACTCCCGTAATTCGTCGCGAGACATTGTTGTTACCTTGGACCAGGGCGTGTACATAGATTAAACAGTTTTATGACACAGTGTCGCAATCGACTTCATTAAGCGTTCAGTTTGGCGGTGAAGGAGTTCGTGTGAGAGACCGTCCGGTGAAGGAAACTCTAGCGGTTTACCGATATGAATCCTGACCCGGTGATTCTTCGACATCAAATTCACTAGCGATTGTCCCACGTTCCGGCCGTACGAACAAGTAATACCGAGCGGGATAACCGGCACTCCGGCGGCCATCGCCATTCGGACGGCACCCGTTTTGCCTGGCCAGAGTTTACTCGTCGGATTCCGTTGCCCTTCGGGAAAAATGGTGATAACTTTGCCGCGGCGAAGGTGGCGAACGGTCTGGTCAATAATATCGCCTTTCCGTTTCGGGATAGGAATAATAACGGTTGTCCACCAGTAGTACTTCGACTTCGTTAGGAAATAAACTGGGACATGCCGGGCCTGGCCGACGGCGGTGGCGATGAAAAAGCCGTCCAGCCAGTCGACGTGGTTAGCAGCGATAATGTAACCGCCCTTCTTCGGTAAATGCTCGACCCCTCGAACCTCCTCAATTTTTGACTGGAATAAAGGATATCCGATTTTCGATAAGGTCGAAAAAACTTTCTGTTGATCCATATCAATGCGGGTAGGTTTGTCCGGCTAAACGGCCGATCGGGAGCATCACGTCTTTCGTTAATCGGTCGAGGTCATCTTTTGTGGCGCTATCGAGCGATACCGGGACATGATCGAAGCTTACGGCCGGGCCAAATGTTACGCGCAGGAAATTCCATGGTAACAGCCCTTTGATGATTGATTCCAGGATACTTAAGCCCCTTGGAGCCTTGATCGCCGCCGGGATGATTGTCGCGCCAGTGGCAATGACTAATCGAGCCGCGCCGGTTTTGCCTTTGAGTAGGTCGGTTTGCCAGTTCGGATTGAGCGACGGCTTGTTTCTCGTCCCTTCGGGAAAAATTCCAATCACGCCACCATGTCGAAGGTGGTCAATCGCTGGTGACAGCACTTTGCTTTTGTCGGTCGCGTCGAGCGCCAGCATGCCCAGCGTATTCAATCCACCTCGGCCGGCGATTCGTTCAAAGGTCGCTGCCACCGTCGCTTTGGTGGGAAACATCGGCTGTAAACCAGTGATGTGAAATACCGCCAGGGCCATCGCCGGCGCGTCAAAGTAGCTAGCGTGATTTCCGGCCACGATGAACGGTCCGGATGTCGGCAAGTATTCAGCTCCAGCAATACGGACGCGCCACTGGACTAATGGTCGGATGAGCCGCCACAGAATGAACCATAACAAGCCGCGCTGACCAAGGGCTGGGCCCTGACCAGGCACGGGTTTACCAGAGAGCGTGCTGATCTGTGCCATGATCTGGTCGGTTGTTTGCTGCAGCAGTTCGGTCTGATGTTCTTGGAGTTCAGTTTTTGGGAAACGGATAGGCTGACCGATTTCAATATGGCATGGGTAGAGTAGCGAGAAAAACCAGATCATTGCTCGCCAGGCCCGGACCCCGCGGGTGCCGTGAATCCCAACTGGAACCACGGGTAGTCCCGATCGTAGCGCGAGTCGAGCCGCCCCAGTCTTGCCAGTTCGGAGTTCGGGGTTTTTATTACTATTTCCTTCGGGAAAAACGACAATCGGATACCCGGCGTTGAGAAAACCGAGGGCTACATCGATGACGTGAGCTTTGTCATGTTGTTGAATCGGCAAGGCGCCGAAGGCATTCCATTTGGTTGACTGGGACACAAATTTCAGAGGCTTCTTCAGCCGACGGTAGATGGCTGAGGCGAGGAGGGCCGAGTCGAGCCAGCTTTGGTGGTTCGCCACCAGAATAAATCCGCCCTCGTTTGGTAAATTGTCCAAACCCCGAACCGTCCAAATCCGTGATCTGAGGAAAGGCAGAATCCACCAGCGGAGTGATGGGTAGGGGGAAGGCATAGGTCTCTAGTATACCAGAATTGGCCTGATATGAACTTGACGCAAACTGATCCTTTGTTTAGGGTAAACCGACTGTCAGGAGTTGACATTCTGTCCACCCGGAGGGACTCATGAATATCCAATCTGACAAAACAGCTCCTTCGTCCGAGCACGAGCATCCTAGTCCGTCGACGATCCGCATGATCGTCAGGAACCGCCGGAAGTCAGCCACGACTCAGGAACGGTTCAACAACATGATGAAGTGCCCCGACTGCGCCGCCCTGGCCGAACAGCCGCTCAACGATGAACCCAACGCCGCCCGCGGATAGCGAGCGGCGTTTTCTCATGTGATTAGACAAATAAACCAGCCAGCACTAATGTCAGTGTTGCCAGAAGTTTAATCAAGACGTGCAACGACGGTCCAGCCGTATCCTTGAACGGATCGCCGACCGTGTCGCCTACGACGGCGGCGGCATGAACCGCCGTTTTTTTGCCTTGGACAACACCGTGTGAATCTTTAAATTCACCAGATTCAATATACTTCTTAGCATTGTCCCAGGCCCCACCGGCGTTATTCATGACCAGAGCCATGATCACTCCGGCGATCGTCCCGACCATCAACATACCGGCGGCCGCTTCGGCTCGAAGGATTAATCCCACGGCAATCGGAACTGCGATGGCGATGACGCCGGGGAGAACCATCTGTCGTAAGGCGCCGCGGGTGGTGATATCAACCGCCTTACCGTAATCTGGTTCCGCCGTACCAAGCATGATGCCCGGATTTTCTCGGAATTGTCGGCGGACTTCTTCGATAATGTATCCGGCGGTTCGGCCAACAGCGCGCATGGCCAAGCTCGAGAACAAGAAGACGAGCATGGCGCCGATGAACGCGCCGATAAATACTTTGATGTTCGCTAAGTCAACGGTCGTGATATGCACCTGTTCGAGGTAGGCCGAGAACAGCAGGAAGGCTGCCAGGGCAGCCGATCCGACAGCATAGCCCTTCGTCAAAGCCTTGGTCGTGTTCCCTACGGAATCAAGTCGGTCAGTGATCTTCCGCGTCTCTTCCGAACCGTTCGACATTTCAACGATACCACCAGCGTTGTCCGTGATCGGACCGAAGGTATCCATAGCTAAAACATACATCGAGGTCACGAGCATGCCAATCGTTGCCACGGCCGTACCGTAGAGTCCGCCGTGAGCTACACCCGATTTGGTGCCGAACCAATACGAACTGAACAATGCGGCACCGATGACGACGACTGGTAAAGCCACGTTTTCAAATCCGACGGCTAAACCAGCAATGATATTCGTAGCTGGACCGGTTTCACTCGCCCGGGCAATTGATTGAACTGGCCGGTACTTGTGATCAGTGTAGTACTGCGTCAACAGCAGGAAGGCAATACCCATCAGGACGCCAACCACACCGGCGCCAAAAAACCATAGGTAGTCCGGGCCGAGCATCATTTTCGTGACGATGAAGATCGCCACTACGCCGAGCGCAGCCGTCAGGTAGTAGCCGCGGTTCAGCGCGGACATGGGGTCTTCGTTTTCTTTGGCCTTCACCGTGAAGACGGCAATAAACGATGCGATCATGCCGCATGCTTGGACGACGAGCGGGAAAAGAATGCCGTTGATGCCGAAGTGTTGGAACAAGACGACACCGAGGATCATGGCGCCAATATTTTCGGCAGCCGTTGATTCGAAGAGGTCCGCTCCGCGGCCGGCGCAGTCACCAACGTTATCTCCGACCAGGTCAGCAATGACGGCTGGGTTGCGCGGATCATCTTCGGGAATACCCGCTTCAACTTTTCCGACGAGGTCAGCACCAACGTCCGCCGCTTTGGTGTAGATTCCGCCACCGAGCTGGGCGAATAACGCGACGAGTGAGGCACCGAAGCCAAAACCAATAATCGCGCCGGGAATTTCGCGGGGGTCAATGTGAAGAACTTGGCGATAAAATAAGAATAGTGCTGATAAACCGAGCAATGAGAGCGACGAGACGAGCACGCCTTCAACCGCGCCAGCCCGTAAGGCGATGGACATGGCGCCGTTGAGACTTTGACGATTGGCGGCGGCCGCAACTTTTCCATTCGCCCGAACGGAAACGTACATACCCATGTACCCGGCAATACCGGACGCGATCGCGCCGAGCAAGAAAGCCGTGGCCGTGTGCCATGCTTGTGATGGTTTACCGGTCGCGATGTAGACAACGGCGATCAAGACCGCCACGGCCGCCGCGATAATGCCAATGGTCGTATACTGACGCTTGAGGAAAGCGTTCGCGCCGGCGCGGATGGCGCGAGCAACTTTTTGCATAGCCTCCGTACCGTCAGGGTTACGATTGACCAGGCGAACGAGGAACCAGGTCAGGAAAAGACCGAGAATACTGACACTGAGACTGAAGTAGAGAAACGACATAGACTGTGTTCCTTAAATATTCTGAAAAATTATTCTTTCGGGGCTTCTGGTGAGTCGGCCGGTGGCTCAGCTGGAATTTCGGATTCCGGCTGAACTTTGGCCGTTGCTTCTGCTGGTGCTTCGGGGCTGGCCGGCTCACTTTCGCTGGCTGGTTTTTCACCCTCAACGTGAGCGGCTTCAGCTGAGTCGGGCACTGCGCCGCTGTCACCGACCAGGTCGATTTTCCATCCGGTCAGCTTGGCGGCCAGCCGAACGTTCTGCCCGGCTTTACCAATAGCCAATGAGAGCTGATCATCTTTAACCTCAACCGTGCAGGCGTGATCCGTTTCATCGAGCTTGATGGAAATAACTTTTGCCGGAGAGAGCGCGTTGGTGATGAATTTGACTGGATCGTCGCTCCACTCGACAATATCAATTTTTTCGCCGCCCAGTTCGGAAATGACTGTTTGGACGCGGGTACCCCGCTGACCGACGAGCGAACCCACCGGATCAATATTCTTCTGCTCTGACCAGACCGCGATTTTTGTTCGCAAGCCAGCTTCCCGGGCAATGCCCTTGATAAGGACTGATCCGTTTTGGAGTTCCGGTACTTCAACGGTAAAGAGTTGGCGAACGATTTCCGGGTGGGTTCGCGAGACAACAATCTCTGGACCTTTGGGCGTCATGTTGACGCTGACGATATAGACTTTGATCCGATCGCCAGATCGATAGTGCTCCCGTTCGATTTGTTCGGGCGGGGGCATGATGGCCGTGGAATGCCCTAAATCAATCAAGACCATTCGGCCTTCGACGCGCTGGACCATGGCCGTAATCATTTCGCCTTCGCGACCCTTGAATTCCTTGTAGACGATGTCCCGTTCAGCTTCGCGGATTCGTTGGATAATAACCTGTTTGGCCGTCTGAGCAGCCATCCGCCCATAAGCGGCCGGCGGGAAGAGCTCGGTTTTAATTTCCCCGCCAAGTTCAATGTCTGGATGGGTTTTTTTCGCTTCGGACAGAGCAATATGTTTCTTGGGATCAAAACGCTCTTCCTTGATTGCAGTAGCGGCGGCATCGGCGGGCTGAGTGGTGGCCATAGGCGCGGCCGCTTCCTCTTCCCGTTTCTGTTCAAGATATTGTTCTAGCTTTCCTTCGGCCTCAGCTTGCTCGCGGGCCTTTTGTTCCTCAAGATACTCCTCGTAGAGCTTGTCATCGACGACCGTTTTGACATCCCACACACGGCTCGATCCAGTTTCGGGATCAAAGTCGGCCATGATGTTTTCATTCTTCTCACCAAAGTCTTTTCGGTAAGCGACGGCTAAAGCGGCCTCAATCGTTTCGATGACTGAATCGTAGGGGATGTTCTTCTCCGTGCAAATGTCTTGGATAGCTTGTTTGAGGTCAGATTGGGGCATGCGCAAAAATTAGACAGCGAAAAATAACTAGTTCAGGATTGAACGAGTGCTTGGTGATACTATCATGAATGCCAAAACTGTCAAGGTGCTTGACAGGGCCATCTCAGCATGGTAAGGCGGAGAAGAAATATTCGCCCTTTTATTTTCCTGCGGAGGCTGGCCATGGCGAAGTCAAGAAAGCCAAGATTTCAGGATGTCATCAACTACATTGCATCCACCAAAACCGACATCGATTTCCGTGGCAACATTGGTCAGTACCATCATGAATACCAGCCCGCGATCGAACGTCTTTATGCCGGGCTGATATCCGATCATCGGCCTGAAGAGCTGACCCTCCTCGTCAACCCCGAACTTGGACCACGGGCGGTCGTAGCCTTCGAAGAATTCCAGAGGTGGTACACCAACCTCGCCAACCCGCCTACCAAACGGTAGGTGGCTTTTTATCCGATGGCCAGGCGGTGATCAATGATGTCCCCATCAAAAGCGACCAGATCAATCCGATGGGGCCGGTCAGCCCAGTGATGGCGTTCGAGCGTTTCGGCCAAGGCGTTGCGGAG